>DATHHM010000001.1:0-6821 GCA_035317145.1 Xanthobacteraceae bacterium
CGGCCGCGGCTCGTTCCGTGTGCGCGCGCGCTGGCACAAGGAGGAGACTGGCCGCGGCACCTATCTGGTCGTGATCACCGAGATTCCCTGGATGGTGCAGAAGGGGAGGCTGGTCGAGCGCATCGCCGAGCTGATCAACGAAAAGAAGCTGCCTCTGCTTGCCGACATGCGCGACGAGTCGGCGGAAGACGTGCGCGTCGTGTTCGAGCCGCGCTCGCGTTCGGTCGATCCGGCGCTGTTGATGGAGAGCCTGTTCAAGCTCACCGAGCTTGAAAGCCGCGTGCCGCTCAACATGAACGTGCTGGTCAATGGCCGCATTCCGAAGGTCGTCGGTCTGGCCGAGGCGCTGAGCGAATGGCTTGCGCACCGCCGCGACGTCCTGCTGCGCCGCTCGCGGTATCGGCTGGCGCAGATCGAGCACCGGCTCGAAGTGTTGGGCGGCTATCTGGTCGCCTATCTCAACCTCGACAAGGTCATCAAGATCATCCGCAACGAGGATGAGCCGAAACCCGTCTTGATGAAGACGTTCAAGCTCTCCGACGTCCAGGCCGACGCCATCCTCAATATGCGGCTGCGCAATCTGCGCCGGCTCGAAGAGATGGAGATCCGCCAGGAAGACAAAAACCTGCGCGCGGAGAAGAAATCGATCGAAGAGCTGCTGCGCTCGGAAAAGGCGCAGTGGAAGAAGATCGCCGAAGAGATCCGCGAGGTGCGCACCACATTCGGGCCGAAGACGCCGCTCGGCAAGCGCCGCACCACATTTGCGGTTGCGCCCGAGCATGACGAGGCCGCGATTGAGGAAGCTTTGGTCGAGCGCGAGCCGATCACCGTCGTGGTGTCGGAGAAGGGCTGGATTCGCGCGTTGCGCGGCCAGGTCGCCGATCTGTCCAGCCTCGCCTTCAAGGCCGACGATGGCCCGAACCTCGCATTCTTTGCCGAGACCACGTCAAAACTTCTGGTCTTTGCCACCAACGGCCGCTGCTACACCATCGAAGCGTCCAAGCTGCCGGGCGGCCGCGGCCACGGCGAGCCGGTCCGGCTGTTCATCGAGCTGGAGCAGGAAGCCGATATCGTATCGGTGTTCCGCTATCAGGGCGGCCGCAAGCTTTTGGTCGCGAGCAAAGCGGGTAGGGGATTCGTCGTGCCCGAGGACGAATGCCTCGGCAACACGCGCAAGGGCAAGCAGGTGCTCAACGTCAAGCCGCCCGACGAAGCGCGCGCCATCGCGCCGGTCGAGGGCGAGCTCGTGGCCGCGGTTGGCGAGAACCGCAAGATGGTGTGTTTCGCGCTCGACCAGGTGCCGGAAATGGGCCGCGGCCGCGGCGTGCGGCTGCAGCGCTATAAGGACGGCGGACTGTCCGACATCACGACCTTCAAGGCGGGCGAAGGCTTGACATGGATCGATTCCGCCCGCCGCAGTTTTAATCAATCGATCAAGGAACTCGCCGCCTGGCGCGGCAATCGCGGCGATGCCGGCAGGGTCAAGCCGGAACGTTTCCTCACCAACCTGAAATTCGGCCGTCGCGTGGAGAACGGCAACGGCAAGGACGCAAACGAGTCATAGCGGCCTTTCTCAGCCTCGATCCGGTGCTAGATTGCCGTCGAAACTCACGGAGCGCGCCATGCCGGGGACTGCTCTCACACGCCGCACATTGTTGGGCGCAATAGCGGCCGCACCTTTTGTCGGGAAAGCGCGTGCGCAAGCCGCCTGGCCGGGCCGGCCGGTGCGGGTCATGGTGCCGTATCCGCCGGCCGGCGGCGCCGACACCACGGCGCGCATCATTTATGCACAACTTGGCGAAGATCTCGGCCAGCCATTCGCCATCGAAAATCGCGGCGGCGCCGGCGGCACCATCGCCGAGGCCATAGTCGCCAAGGCCGATCCCGACGGCTACACCATCCTGCACGACGCCACCGCGTTCTCGGTGAACGGCTCGCTCTATCCGGATTTGTCGTTCGACTACCGCAAGGACTTCGATCCGGTTTTTTTGGTTGGGCTGGTGGCGAACATTTTGGTCTGCACGCCGTCGCTGCCGGTCAATACCGTGGCCGACGTCATCGCCTATGCCAAGGCGGCGCCGGACGGGATCGACATGGCGTCGTCCGGTAACGGCACGCTGCAACATCTGCTGCTGGAACTGTTCAAGCGCACCGCCGGCATCAAGATCAATCACATCCCGTATCGCGGCGGTGGGCTGGCGATCACCGACGTCATGGCGGGACAGGTGAAATTCGTTTTCTCGAACGGTTCCGCGGTCGTCGGCTTGGTCAATTCCGGCAAGGTGAAAGCGATCGCGCAGACCGGCAAGGGGCGGCTAAAGAGCCTGCCGGACATTCCGGCGATGTCCGACACGCTGCCGGGATTCGAAGGCTACGACTGGAACGGCGTGTTCGTGCCCCACGGCACGCCGGCGCCGATCGTGCAGAAGCTCAATGCCGGCCTCAACAAGGCGCTGGCTTCGCCGCTGGTGAGCACGCGCTTCGCCGACCTCAACATCGAATCGCGGCAGAACACGCCGGAAGAATTCGGCGCTTACATCGAAGCGCAGATGACGCTGTGGAGCCGCGTCGTCAAAGACGCCAATATCAAATTGGGTTGAGGAACGTAGCCCGGATTGAGCGGCAGCGAAATCCGGGAAAAGTGGTACGGCAAGAATTCAGCTCCCGGATTTCGCTTTGCTCAATCCGGGCTACGGTTATTCGATCCGCGCCCAGCCGTCCGGGGTCAGGCGCTCCTGGGGCAGGAAGCGGCTCTTGTAGTCCATCTTGCGCGAGCCGCGCACCCAATAGCCGAGATAGACGTAAGCCAGCCCCATGTTGCGGGCGCGGGCGATGTGGTCGAGCACCATCAGCGTGCCGAGCGAGCGCGCCGCCTCGTCGGGCTCGAAAAACGAATAGACCATGGACAGGCCGTCGCCGAGCACATCGGTCAGCGCCACGGCGAGGAGATCGCCACGTTTGTCGGCTGCGTCCGGCTTTCGTCTGCGATATTCGATGATGCGGGTCTCGATGTGGCTGTCCTCGACCATCATGGCGTAATCGAGCACGGTCATGTCGGCCATGCCGCCGTCGCGGTGCCGGGAATCGAGATAGGCGCGGAACACGGAATATTGCTCGGAGGTCGGCACGGCGACGCGCATCTCGCCGGTGATGTCATCGTTGCGTTTGCCGATGCGGCGCATGCCGCGGGTCGGTCGGAAATCGTCGGCGACGACGCGCACCGATACGCAGGCACGGCAGCCTTCGCATGCCGGCCGATAGGCGATCGATTGGCTGCGGCGGAAGCCGCCGTGGGTGAGGATGTTGTTGAGGTCGCCGGCGCGCTCGCCGACGAGATGGGTGAATACCTTGCGCTCCTCCTTGCCGCCGAGATAGGGGCACGGCGACGGAGCGGTCAGGTAGAATTGCGGCGTATCACGCGAGTGCTGGGTCACGGGGCGGTTCGCCGTTGCGTCGCGGCCAGCCACGAATCCGGCCGCCGCCTAAGATCGCCCGGCAGCGCCCGCGCGTCAAAGGCGAAATCGAAGGTCAGCGCCGCAGCCGCGCGCGCAACGAGGCCGCCCGCGCCGGGTTGTTGATGAGCACCGTGCCGACCAGGATGTCGTGCAGCAGGCGCCGGCGGGCGTTGAACAAGCCGAGCAGGAGGATGAACAGCGTCAAAACGCTGACACTGACCCAATAGACGACGGCATGCACGGCGCCGAGTAGGAAATAGGCCGGGGCGCCGTACCAGGTGCGGATTTCAATCTCCATGGCGCGCATCCCGATGGTGGCCGACGCCGCGCTCCCCATGGTCACACCGTAATAGACCAGGGCCCAGATGACCGAAGCCGGCGACAGTAGCCAGAACAGCATCCAGCCGAGGCCCAGCGTCACGATGCCGAACAGGAGGATGAATATCGCCGCCATCATGACGGGAACGGTGATGATGAGGACATCGATGAAAAAGGCCAACAGGCGCCGCGACAGGACGCCCTCGAACAGCTCCGGATTCGCGGCCGGATCGTAGGCGTGGGGCTTGACGTCGAGCGAGATGCCGATCCGTGCAGGTCCAGAATCTGTCATGATGAGCCCTCAATCCGCCATCCCAGATGGGGAAACACAGCCGCCGGTGCAAGGGGTTATTCCAGCGATGGTAACGCTTGCCGATATCGAAGCCGCCCGGCGCACCATCGCCGGCCACGTGCTACGCACGCCGCTGTTGCCGTCGCCACCGCTGTCGGCGCTCACCGGCGCCGAGGTTTTCGTCAAGTACGAAAACTTACAGGTCACCAACTCGTTCAAGGAGCGCGGCGCTTGCGTCAAGCTTGCCGCGCTCAGCGCCGAGCAACGCCGCCGCGGCGTCATCGCAATGTCCGCCGGCAACCACGCCCAGGCGGTCGCCTATCACGCCCGCCGCCTTGCCATACCGGCGACCATCGTCATGCCGGAGACGACGCCGTTCGTGAAAATCAAGGCAACCGAGGCGCTCGGCGCCATGGTCGTGCTGGACGGCGAGACGCTTGCGGAAGCGCAGGCGCGGGCCGAGGCGATTGCCACCGAGCGCAATCTGGTCTGGGTGCATCCTTACGACGACCCGCACATCATCGCCGGCCAAGGCACCATTGCGCTGGAAATGCTGGAAGACGCGCCGGACCTCGAGACGCTCGTCATCCCGATCGGCGGCGGCGGTCTTATCGCAGGCAACGCCATCGCGGCGCGTGCGAAAAGGCCGTCGATCGAGATCGTCGGCGTCGAATGCTCGCTCTATCCGGCGATGTGGAACGCGATCCACGGCGGCAACCTGCCGTGCGGCGGCGCGACGCTGGCGGAAGGTATTGCGGTGAAGAATGTCGGCGCGCTGACGCTGCCGATCGTGCGAGAATTGGTGAGCGACATCATTTTGGTCGGTGAGCCGCTGATCGAGAGCGCGGTCAACGGGTTTTTGACTTTGCAAAAAGCCATGGCGGAAGGGGCAGGCGCCGCGGGTCTTGCCGCCATGCTGGCCGAGCCGGAGCGTTTCGCCGGCCGCAAGGTCGGCTTGATCCTGTGCGGCGGCAATATCGATCCGCGCATTCTTGCGTCCGTCATGGTGCGCGAGCTGGAACGGGAGGACCGCATCGTATCGTTCCGCCTGACCATTCCCGACCGGCCGGGAATTTTGGGCCAGATCGCAAGCCGCTTGGGCGAGCTCGGCGCCAATATCCTCGCCGTTGATCACCACCGCCTGTTCCTCGACGTGCCGGCCAAGGGCGCCAAGCTCGACGTCACCATGGAGACGCGCGACGGCGTTCACGCCGAGGAAATTTTCCGCGCGTTGACCGACGACGGCTACCGGCCGATGCGCTTGGCGAGCGGCGCAGTGCTGGAGTGAAGGCTGCTTTTTCTACTAGTGCCCGATGCTGGGATCGTAGCCGGACGGCGGCGCGTCTGTCGTTGAGCTCGCCGGTTCGGGAGCGTCACTCGGACGGGCGCGGGGCAACGGTATGTTGGTGTCCGCGAGCGCGAGCACGCTCGGGCGATGCCGCGGCAAGGGAACCGGGCCGGTGATCGGGTCCGGCGGCGGCAAGTCGTCGATCGCGGCGTTATTTGCATCTGACGCGGCAGGCGCCGGCTGCGTGACGAATGGCGGGTTCGGGAAAACGCTGGGTGCGGGCGCTGCCTGCACCGTAACCGCGGCCGGAGAGGCCGCGGGCGCGGCGGACGGCGCCGGCGAAAGAGCGGCGGTAGAGGCGACTTGGACATTCGGCGCGGCATTGTTGCCGGCGCCGTCGCGTATCCGGTCGCTCCTGCCGTCATCCGTTGCTCTGGCATCGATGGCCGCAGGCGCGGCTTGAGACGGTGCGGGAGGATTGGCGGTGTCCGCAGCAGGGCTCGCCGGCGCCGCAGTGGCAGTCGCGAGCGGCCGGGGCGCCGGTATGGTGGGCTGCGCGATGTAGGTGTGCATGAACGCGGTGATGGTCCACAGCATCACCGGAACCGCCGTGATCACGGCGACGAGAATGATGATCCGCCGCAACACCGGGGCATAGTGCTGGATATTGCTGTCGTCGTCGTATTCACGCATGACACCCGTCCCGCTATCGCCGCCCCCAGCGGCGTCGTTCCAGCTAAACTTCGCCCTTCTTCAATTTCTCCGCGACACGCGCGGCAAAGTAAGTCAGCACGCCGTCAGCGCCGGCGCGCTTGAAGGCGATAAGGCTTTCGATCATGGCCTTGTCGCCGTCGAGCCAGCCGTTCCCCGCGGCGGCCATGATCATCGCATATTCACCCGACACTTGGTAGGCGAAGGTCGGCATGCCGAAGGTGGCTTTGACCCTGCTCAAAATATCCAGATAGGGCAGGCCGGGCTTGACCATGACCATGTCGGCGCCCTCGGCGATGTCGAGTTCGACTTCGCGCAACGCTTCGTCGGAGTTCGCGGGGTCCATCTGATAGGTGCGCTTGTCGCCGATCAGCGTGACGCTCGAGCCGACCGCATCGCGGAATGGACCGTAGAAGGCGGAGGCGTATTTGGCGGCGTAGGCCATGATCTGCACGTCGTAGAAGCCCGCGGCATCGAGGCCGGCGCGGATGGCGCCAACCCTGCCATCCATCATGTCGGACGGCGCGATGATGTCGCAGCCGGCTTCGGCCTCGACCAGCGCCTGGCGGACCAGGACGCTCACGGTCTCGTCGTTGAGGATGATGCCGTCGCGCATGAGCCCGTCATGGCCGTGGCTGGTATAGGGATCGAGCGCCACATCGCAGAGCACGCCGACTTGCGGCAGCTCTTTCTTGATCGCGCGAATTGCACGACACACCAGGTTGTCGGGATTGAGCGCCTCGCTCCCGTCGTCGTC
>DATHHM010000002.1:0-12329 GCA_035317145.1 Xanthobacteraceae bacterium
GGCGACCGCGGCGCGGCCGGCGATGACGCCGCCTTGTTCCAGTGCGGTGGCGACGTCGGCGACGTGCTGGTACAGGCTACGCTGCGCGATCAAGGTGCTGGCGATGACGGCGACAGCGATCAATCCAAACGGAAGGCGAAGCAGTTCACGCTCGACGACGAAGGCAATTGATCCGACAATGCCGAGAAGCAGCAGAATAGCGATGATGCCCGCGCTACGGCGCCAATGCGGGTCGGCCGTTTCGCGATTGAGCAAGCGGTCGAGCGCGGCGATCAGGCGGCCGATCCAGGTCACTGGATGGCCGATCGCGCGCAGCAGCGCCTGCGGATAGCTGGCGCAGAGCTCGACGATCATGGCCAAAAGGGCGAGTGTGACGGACATCTTCCCCTACAACGATGCCGACGAGCCGCTGCCGCACGGCGGCGACCTCGGGGCGGCGCGGCGCTTGTTCCCCGATGCGACCGAACCCTTCATCGACCTCTCGACCGGGATCAATCCCAATTCTTATCCCCTGCCGCCCCTGCCGGCCGAACTATTTGCTCGCTTGCCGGATGCCGCCGCAACCGCCCGTCTCGCCACGGCCGCCGCGACATCATACGGCGCGCCGTCGGCGGCGCACGTCGTGCCGGCGCCCGGCACGCAGGGCCTATTGGGCCTTGTCGCGGGCTTGGTGCGGCGCGGCCGGGCGGCCATTTTGACGCCGACCTATAACGAGCACGCGCGCGCGGCGCGTCTTGCCGGCCATAGCGTCATCGAGACACGCGAGTCCGCCGCCCTCGGCGATGCCGATCTCGCTATCGTCACCAATCCGAACAGCCCTGACGGCCGGCTCATTGAACGGGAAGCGTTGCTCGCCGTTGCCGCAAAGCTGCGTGCCCGCGGCGGCGTTCTCGTCGTCGACGAGGCATTCATGGATGTTGGACCGCCTGGCTTCAGCCTCGCCGGCGATGTCGGCCGCGGCAATCTCGTGGTGTTGCGTTCGTTCGGCAAGTTTTTTGGGCTTGCCGGAATACGGCTCGGTTTCGCGCTGCTCGACCGACCATCGGCGGTCCGGCTTGCGGCGATGCTTGGGCCATGGGCGGTTTCCGGCCCGGCACTCGCCATAGGTGCGGCGGCCTTGGCGGATACGGCGTGGATCGAAGCGACGCGGCATCGGTTGTTGCAGGCGTCCGGACGGCTCGACGCCATTTTGATCGGTGCCGGCCTCGGCATTCCGGGCGGCACGGCATTGTTCCGGTTGGTGCGGACACCGGCGGCGGCTGCGCTGTTCCAGCACCTCGGCCGCGCCGGAATTTTGGTGCGCAATTTTCCGGACAACGCGACGTGGCTGCGCTTCGGCTTGCCGGCCGGTGAGGAAGATTGGCTACGCCTGCAAATTGCGATGGATGCCTTCCGCAACAACGGCTAGGCTTTCGCTCATGAACGCCAACTCGATACCGCAAATCGAAGGTGCCGGTGCGGCGCAGCGATCGGCCAACTTCGATCCGGCGTTCCGCGCGCGCTTGCGCGAGCTTCTCATCTGGCGCCGCGACGTCCGGCGCTTTCGGCGCGATCCGTTGCCGAGCGGCACTTTGGAAGCGCTGATCGAGCTTGCCTGCCTGGCGCCGTCCGTGGGCTTGAGCCAGCCATGGCGCTTTGTCATCGTCGAGGACGGCGCGACCCGCGCCGCCATCCGGCGGAATTTTGCAACCTGCAATGCGCAAGCGCTCGCCGCCCAAAGCGGCGATCGCGCCGGCCTCTATGCGCAGCTCAAGCTCGCCGGCTTGGACGAGGCGCCCTGTCATTTGGCGGTGTTCGCCGATCGCGCGACGGCGCAGGGCCACGGCCTCGGGCGCCACACCATGCCGGAAATGATCGACTATTCGGCGGTGACGGCGGTGCACACGATCTGGCTCGCCGCGCGCGCGCAAGGCATCGGCATGGGCTGGGTCTCGATCCTCGATGCCACGGCGGTTGCAGCGCTGCTTGACGTTCCCGCCGAGTGGAAATTCATCGGCTATTTTTGTCTCGGCTATCCGCAGGCCGACGACACGATCCCCGAGCTCGAGCAAAGCGGATGGGAGCGGCGGCGCTTGCCATCGTCCGTGATTCTCCGGCGTTAACCTCAAGCGTTGACCATTTCTCGTCTTTCAACAAAGTGCTCTGATTGAGCCAGCCGGCATTGTGCCAAATCAGGGCATCTTCGCTGGCATCGGCCTTGCTCCCTCACCGCTGACGCCTGGTGCGTGTCCCGGAACGACCGAGCAGGTCTTCCGCATACGTACGCAGGCTTGGTGAAAACGACGCGCCGTCCGTTCACATTCGATCGGTCCGCGCGTGAGGGAGAGCGTCGTGTTTAACTATTCGCGCGCCGGAGCGCTCCGGGTATCCTGGTTGGCGGCATGTGCGTTTACGCTGTCGCTTGCGACTTCGACTCATGCCGACACGATCAGTGTTACCGGCTGCGTCTGGGCGCCGAGCGGCCTTTTCTGGGGAGCCTCCACAGGCGGTTGCGTCGAAAGACACGGCGAGGCCGGCGACCCGTATGTCCGAACCGTGCCGGAACCCAAAGACGAGATCGAGAAGGCTCGCGCCACCGAGCGCGACCAGAAGTGGCTGCAACGATGCCGGCCGATCGTCGCGCAGGACCGCTACGGCGTCCCGCGCTATCACTACGCCGCGCGGGGATGCGAGTTCGGCATCATCGAGTGACAGTTTTCGCTTTCGGCGCGTCGCGCCGGGTTAGCGCGCGAGGGTGCTCGATTTTGCGGTGTTTTGATTCTGATTCTGCTTGTGCTTGATCGAGGCCGTCGTCGTCAGCCCGGGCAGGTACCGCGCGATGATGATGGGATCGAGGTCCTTGTAGTTGGTTTCCGGCAGGCGGTACCAGGTCTCATCGCGGCCGAATAACGCGATGCCGAGATAGCCGCGAACCGTCAGCGTTTGGCCGTCCGGGCTCAGCGTCATCATGGCGTTGTAGATATTGCCGTCGCGCGGATCGAGGATATTGCCGCCTTCGTAGTACAGGCCACTCGCCTTCATATTCCTGATCAAGGGAATGCCGAGCAGCGGCTGGTCCTTGCGATCATCCTTGCAGGCCGCACAGGTTTGGTTCGGCGGATCGCCCGGACGCAGGAACAGCTTGGCGATCATCCCTTGATAGATGCCTTCGCTCTCGGTGAAGAGAAACCAGCCGACCGACTTGCTGGTTGGCTCATCGATCTTTTGCCACAGCCCGGTCACCAAAGGATCCGCGGCCACCGTGGAATTCGCAGCGGCAACCAACATAAAGAGTCCCGCCAACGCCAGTTTTGCCGATTGCACTGCCAATGCACTTCTCCATTCGCCATCGCCGAAAGAATCAAGTTCCGCGCATTGATGGCGCAGAAATGGTGGCCCGACAATGCGGTGATTTCTGGACCGCCGTCTACCCCGGACCGATTCGTTCCGTCGAGGTAAACTCCTGCAAGTTCAGTGGCTTAGCCAGGCAACCGGGGATTGCATGGCGGCAGTAACCGCAATGCCGGGTTCCGCGCTATCCGTTTCTACGGTGCCGCGCCCATTGCCGTCGAGGTCGCGGCCGATCTCAGCTTCGTGCTGGCTTGCGCGACCGGCTGTTTTATCCCGATCGCCATCAGCTTGCATTCCACCACCAAACATTCGCGGCGGCTCGATAACCTGTCCGCCAATGCCTATGGCCTTTATCTGGTGCGCTATAATTTCGTCGTGTGGCTGCAACATGCGTTGCTGGGCACGGCGCTGTTCGCCATGGTCAAGGCGGCGGTCGTGTTTGGCGGTACGCTGGTATTGAGCTGGATCGCTGTCCTCGCCGTGCAGCGCGCCCCGCGGCGAGCGGTCGCAACGTCGTAACGGTCTTGCGAGACGTGCTCGCACGACCAAGATATGATGTGTTCGTTTTGCGCCACCGGCCGCCGGCCCGGGAAGATTGCCATGATGCGTCTGCGCGCGGTGATCGTGCTTTTGACCATGGTGCTTGCAACGCTCGCGGTTCCGGCGCGGGCCGCCGAGCGCGCTTTGGTGCTCGATATCGACGGCGCGATCGGTCCCGCCGTCGCCGACTATGTGGTGCGTGAATTACACGGCGCGGCGCCGAATCAAGTCGCCGTCGTTGTGCTGCGCATGAACACGCCGGGTGGCCTCGACACCTCCATGCGCCAGATCATCAGCGCGATCCTGGCGTCTCCCGTGCCGGTCGTCACCTATGTGGCGCCGAGCGGCGCGCGCGCCGCCAGTGCCGGCACCTATATCGCCTATGCGAGCGCGATCGCCGCCATGGCGCCCGGCACCAATATCGGCGCTGCGACCCCGATTCAGCTCGGCGGCCCAATGCTGCCCGGCGGCAGCGCCGAGCAAAAACAATCGCAGCCGAACAAAACCGACGAATCCGGCGACACCGAAACGCGCAAGATCGTCAACGACGCCACCGCCTATATCCGCAGTCTCGCCGCGCTCAACGGGCGCAACGCCGATTGGGCCGCCGATGCCGTGCGCTCGGCGGTGAGCCTTCCCGCCGCCGAGGCGCTGTCGCTCCACGTCATCGACGTGATTGCCGACGATGTCCCCGATCTGCTGCGCCAGATCGACGGCCGCACCGTGAAGGTCGCCGGCAAGCCGCTGCGCCTGGCAACCGCGGGCCTCGACGTGGTGGCCGTGCCGCCCGACTGGCGCACCGAGCTGCTCGCGCTGGTCACCAATCCCAACGTTGCGTTCATTCTCTTGCTGATCGGCGTCTACGGACTGATCCTCGAATTCTTCAATCCCGGTGCCGTCGCGCCGGGCCTTATCGGCGCCATCAGCCTTTTCGTCGCGCTCTATGCGCTGGCGCTGCTGCCGATCAATTACGCCGGCGCGGCTCTGGTCCTCATCGGCATCGGCCTGATGATCGCCGAGGCTCATATCGGCGCCTTCGGTGCGATCGGCGTCGGCGGGGTCGCCGCCTTCGTCATCGGAGCGCTGATGATGTTTCCCTCGCGCGTGCCGGGCTTCGCGCTGTCCTACGCGGTCGTCATCGGCACCGCAATTTGCAGCGCCGCGCTCTTCCTGGCGGCGCTGGCGGTGTTGCTGCGCTCGCGCAAGCGGCCGGTGGTGACCGGCAGCGAAGCGCTGATCGGCGCCGCCGGCGAGGCGGTGTCCTGGCAAGGCGGCGAGGGCAGGGTGCGGGTCAAAGGCGAAATCTGGCTGGCGCGCGCCGACGCGCCGCTCGCCGCCGGCACCCATGTCAAAGTTCTCGATCGCGACGGCCTCGTTCTTCGCGTCCAACCGCTCTGACGAACAAGGAGCTATGCCATGTTGTTTTTTCCGCCGATCATCTTCATTGCCGTTTTGGTGCTGATCTTTCTTTGGTCCTCCATTCGCATCCTGCGCGAATACGAACGCGGCGTCGTCTTTACGCTCGGCCGCTATACCGGAACCAAGGGCCCCGGCCTGTTCCTCCTGGTGCCGTTCGTCCAGCAGATGGTGCGCGTCGATCTCCGGGTGAATGTTGACGAAGTGCCGCCGCAGGACGTGATTTCCCGCGACAACGTCTCGGTCAAGGTCTCTGCCGTCATCTATTTCCGCGTCGTCGATCCCGAGCGTGCCATCATCCAGGTCAGCAATTACCTGGTGGCGACCAGCCAGCTCGCCCAGACCACGCTGCGGTGGGTGTTGGGCAAGCACGATCTCGACGAGATGCTGGCGGAGCGCGACAAGCTCAATTCCGGCATCCAGGACGTGCTCGACAAGCAGACCGAAGCCTGGGGCATCAAGGTCGCCAATGTCGAGCTCAAGCGCATCGACCTCGACGAGAGCATGGTCCGCGCCATCGCGCGGCAGGCCGAGGCCGAGCGCGAGCGCCGCGCCAAGATCATCAATGCCGAGGGCGAGCAGCAGGCGGCGCAGAAGCTGGTCGAGGCCGCCCGCATCTTGGCGGAGGTGCCGCAGGCGATGCAGCTGCGTTACCTCGGCACGCTGTTCGACATCGCCAGCGAGCGCGGCTCCACGATCGTGTTCCCGTTCCCGATCGAGCTGGCGAATTTGTTCTCGGCCCTGGCGGCAAAGCAATCTTAGGCGCTGCGGCCGCCGGCCGACGGCGGTCTCGGCATCGACGGGATAAATCGCCAAAAGGCCGCGCAATAAGGTTTGAATGCCGCGGCGGCGATGTTATGGAATTGCCGGACCTCGCGGCTGGCGGCTTCGTCCCGGCTGCATTCGCACGACAATTCTGTGACAGCCGGGCGTCAAGACATGCGAGTGTTCGTCCCCATTTCGGTCGGCGGCTGGGACCGATTGTTCAGCCGGTGGGATATTCTCGCGGTTCTGCTGATCCTCGGGCTCTTGGTGTTCCTCGGCGAGGCGAGCCGGCATCTGTTCGAGCCGCTGGCCGACCTGCAACGCACGCCGCCGTCGCTCGATCCGGCCAATCTGCCCGAATATGCCGCACGCACGACGCTGCGCATGTTCATCGCCATGGCGCTGTCGCTGCTGTTCACCTTCACTTACGCGACGCTGGCGGCGAAGAATAAGCAGGCCGAACGCATCCTCGTTCCGCTGCTGGATATTCTGCAATCGGTGCCGATCCTCGGCTTCATCTCGGTCACCGTCGTGTTCTTCATGGCGCTCGCTCCCGGGCGCGTGCTGGGCGCCGAATTCGCGGCGATCTTCGCGATTTTCACCAGCCAGGCCTGGAACATGGCGTTCAGCTTCTACCAATCGCTGCGCACGGTGCCGACCGAGCTCATCGAGGCGTCGCGCAATTTCCGGCTCAGCCCGTGGATGTCGTTCTGGCGCGTGGACGTGCCGTTCGCCATGCCGCAGCTGATCTGGAACATGATGATGTCGATGTCCGGCAGCTGGTTCTTCGTCGTGGCCTCAGAGGCGATCAGCGTCGGCAACACGACGGTCACGCTGCCCGGCGTCGGCTCCTATATCGCGCTCGCCATCGAGCAGCAGAATTTGAAAGCGGTCGGCTGGGCGATCGGCACCATGCTGGTGGTGATCCTGATCTACGACCAGATCCTGTTCCGGCCGCTGGTCGCCTGGGCCGACCGCTTTCGCTTCGAGCAGGAGCCCGGCATGGCGGCGCCGCATTCGTGGGTGCTCGACATTTTGCGCCGCTCCCGCATCGTCGGTCGGATCATGCGACCGTTCGCGGTGCTGTGGCGGCGCTTATTGCTGCCGCGACATCCGGACAATGTCGAAGCCGTCAGGCGCGCGCCGCGGACGCGGCCGGGCTGGATCACGTTCCAGTTGGGCTTGATCGTCTTCGCGCTGACCGCCTTCGCATTGTGGCAGGCGCTACGCTTCTTTACCGAAAGCATCACGCTCGCCGACGTCGGTACCGCGATGCTGCTCGGGCTGGCGACGCTGATCCGCGTCATCGTGCTCATCGCGCTCGCCACCGTCGTCTGGGTCCCGATCGGGGTATGGGTCGGCACGCGGCCCTTTGCCGCCGTCGTCGTTCAGCCGATTGCGCAGTTCCTCGCCGCCTTTCCGGCCAACGTGCTGTTTCCGATCGTGGTCTCGGGGATTGTCGTGTGGCAGCTCAATCCGAATATCTGGCTCAGCCCGCTGATGATCCTCGGCACGCAATGGTACATTTTGTTCAACGTCATCGCCGGCGCTTCGGCTATCCCCGCGGAGCTGCGCGCCGTCGGCGCCAGTTTCCACGTGCGCGGCTGGCTGTGGTGGCGGCGTATCGCGCTTCCCGCCGTGCTGCCCTATTACGTGACCGGCGCGATTACCGCGTCCGGCGGCTCGTGGAACGCCAGCATCGTCGCCGAGGTCGCCTCGTGGGGCGACAAGCACCTCGAAGCCAAAGGCCTCGGCGCCTATATTGCCCACGAGACCGATGTCGGCGATTTCCATCGCATCGTGCTGGGCATTGCCGTGATGAGTCTCTACGTCGTCGTCATCAATCGCCTATTCTGGCGTCCGCTGTATCGCTACGCCGAACGCAAATTCCGGCTGGACTGAGACGTTGCCATGAGTACCACTGACATGAGTACGACTGCCCTGAGCGCCGCGCTCCTCGACATCCACGGCCTGCGCCACACATTCCCCAAGGCCGACGGCGGCGAGCTTTTGGTGCTCGACGGCATCGAGCTTCAGGTGGCGCAGGGCCAGATCGTCGGCCTGTTGGGCCGAACCGGATCCGGCAAGTCGACCTTGCTGCGGCTCATTGCCGGCTTGGCGCAACCATCCGGCGGCACCGTCACCTATCTGGGCCGGCCGGTGCTGGGGCCGGCGCCGGGCATCGCCATGGTGTTTCAGGGTTTCGCGCTGTTTCCCTGGCTGACGGTGCTGGAAAACGTGCAGCTCGGCTTGGAAGCGCTCGGCCTGCCGGAGCCCGAGATCCGCAAGCGCGCGCTGGCGGCGATCGACCTGATCGGGCTGGACGGCTATGAATCGGCTTATCCGCGCGAGCTTTCCGGCGGCATGCGCCAGCGCGTCGGCTTTGCCCGCGCGCTCGTCGTGCACCCGAACATCCTGTTGATGGACGAGCCGTTCTCGGCGCTCGATGTGCTCACCGCGGAGACGCTGCGCACCGACTTCCTCGAGCTGTGGGGCGACGGCAAGCTGCCGATCAAGGGCGTCATCCTGGTCACCCACAATATCGAGGAGGCGGTGCTGATGTGCGACCGCATCCTGCTGTTCTCCAACAATCCGGGCCGCATCATCCGCGAGATCGGCGTCGACCTGCCGCAACCGCGCAATCGCCTCGATCCGCAGTTCCGCGAGCTGGTCGAGAAAATCTACGTAGCGATGACGGCGCGCACGCCGAACGCGCAGGCCGGGCGGCAGATCACCATCAACACCGTGCTGCCGCGCGTCTCGGCCAACCTGTTCTCCGGGCTGATCGAGGCGCTCGCCGCCGAGCCCTACCGCGGCAAGGCCGACTTGCCGGTGCTGGCCGACGAATTGCACCTGGAAGCAGATGAATTGTTTCCCGTGGCGGAGGCGATGCAGATGTTTCATTTCGCCGAAGTCGAGGGCGGCGACATAAAGCTGACCGATATCGGCAAGCAATTCGCCGAGCTCGGCACCGACGACCGCAAGAAGCTGTTCCAGAAGCAGCTCTTGGCCTACATTCCGCTCGCCACCCATATCCGCCGTGTGCTGCAGGAACGCGCCAATCACGTGGCGCCGAAAAGCCGCTTTTTGGACGAGTTGGAAGATCACATGAGCACGGAGGACGCCGAGCATACGCTGCGCGCCGTGACCGCGTGGGGCCGCTACGCCGAGGCTTTCGCCTATGACGACGATACCGGCATGTTCAGTCTGGAAAACCCGTCCTAGGCTATGATCCAAGTCAAGGGACTTGGATCATAGCCTGGGCTTTTCTTTGAGCATGATCTTATCCGAAAACCGGTTTCCACTTTTCGGGGTCATGCTGAAGCTTGAACTTACGAATATAGCGCGTGTAAAATCGCGTGCTGCCGGCACGACTGCGGTCTCGCTGCCGCCGAAATTGCCGGCTGAAGTGGGGTGACCATGTCTCTTTTGCCGAAGTTTGACGGCGCTGGCCGTCTGCGCTGGCTATTCGCTACATCGCTGGTGCTGAACGTGTTCTTCGTCGGTGCGGCCGGTGCAGTGGCTTTTCGCTATAGCGGAGCCGGTACGGTGCCATTGTCCACTGTCGCGCAGATCAATCGCGACGTGGCCAATCGCCTCAATGAGATCGCCGCATCGCTGCCGGCGGCGGACGCCGAGGTGGTGCGGTCCGAGCTGCGCGTCAATGCCGAAAAGGTGGCGAGCGCGCAGGCCGATCTGCGCCTGTCGCGCGAAGAATTGCGCGACAACCTGCGGGCGGAGCCGTTCGACGCCAGCGCGCTGCGCACCGCCATGGCGGCGAACCGCGCGGCGCGGGAAAACTTCGAGTTGGTGCTTAACGGCGTGCTCGCGACTGCCGCCGCCAAGATGTCGGTGGTTGGCCGCAACAAGCTCGCCGACTGGTCGACAACGCGCGGCCGCGTCTTGGCGCAGTAACCGTTTGCCTGTTACGCCGCGTTGCGCCGCACATTGGCGGCGATCGCGAGCAGCGCGCGCTCGGCGATGGTGTCGGCTAGATCGGCGTTGCGCCGCGATTGCAACACTGCTTCCGCAAGCTCGCCCATGGCGACGAGAAGTCGCGCCGCGCTCCAGAGCCTGAGCGCTGCCGCGATCGCATCCTTGCGGCGAAAATTGACCGGCGGCTGCACGGCATCGAGCGAGAATCCGGAGCCGGCTTCGATCGCGGTGCGCCATTTATGCAGTTGCGCGACCTGGCGCTGCACGGCGAACAGGATCGATCCCGCCGCAGTGCCGGCGAGCCGCGCCTTGCCGAGCTGCGTTTCCAGCTCCGCTGGGCGGCCGGCAAACGTCGCATCGACGATATCGTCGAGCGCCAGCGCCGAGGCGTCGGACACGACCGCGGCAACATCATCGACGCTGACCTGATCGCGGCCGCGGGCATAGAGCGCAAGCTTGGCGATCTCGTTGCGGGACGCCGCGCGGTCGCCGCCGAGCAGCGGGACCAGCATGGCGCGCGCATCCGGCGTGAGCTTGAGTCCGGCTTCACGCATCTCGTTGTCGATCAGCCGTTCGCGGTCGCGCTCGTTGTCGGCGTAGCACGGCAGCGCCGCGGCGTTCTTCGCCTTTTCGCATAAAGAGCGCAGCGGCGCATTGCGGCGCAGATCGCCGGCTTCGATCACGACGCGGCATTCGATAGCGCGCAGCGCCAACAGCGCCTCGACCGCCGGCGCGATATTGCGGCTGCCCGCTTTCACCCACACCGCGCGGCGGCCGCCGAACAGCGGAATGGTCTGCGCCTCCTCGACCAGCCGCGTCGGCTCGGCGCTCAAATCCTCGGCCTCGAGCCGCGCCAGCGCGAACGGATCGTTGACATCGTCGACCGACGCTTTGACCAAAGCGTTGACGCGCTCGCTGACCAGGCCGGCATCGGGACCGAACACCAGAACGACCGGTCGCGCCGGATCGGGGCGTGCCACGAAAGCATCGACGTCGGCTGCTTTGATCGCAACCATCGCGGATGTTCAGGTTCCGGCGACGAAGTACGACGCCAGCCGGTTCTTGATGGTCTCGGAGACGACCTCGGTGGCGCGGTCTTCGGCATCGCGCTGCGCGCGCTGCTTGGCGAAGCGTTGCGCCGCGCCGGGAATGTCGTAATCGACATGGGCAAAGGTCGAATCGCTCAAGACGGTCTTGCCGGTCGCGATTTCGATGAGCTGATAACTGGCGATGATGGAAGCGACCTGCGCGTCTGGCCGGCCGCTGGTGACGTCGACGATGACCGACAGCGTCGTCACGGCGGGGAAGACCTTGAGCGTATAGGTCGGCGCATTGGCGCCGTTGGCGCCGTTCAAGCCGTATTGCAGGGAATTGCGCAGCGCCACCGCGACGCGCGCCACCGACTGGCCTTTCGCCGCGGGGATCACCGGCACGTCGATCTGCTGAAGCTTGTCGCGAACCGACTCGGTCGCGGCCGACGGCTGCGTGCCGTACAGCGGCTGGAAACAGCCGGCCGTGAGTCCCGCCGCGGCGAGCACGACGGCGAGCCGGGCCACGCGGCCCCATGCTAGGGTCAACCGGCCCCCGGCTGCGTTGCGCTTACACCACCACATTGACGATCCGTCCCGGCACCACGATCACCTTCTTCGGCGGCTTGCCGTCGAGCACCCTTTTTACCGCATCGAGCGCCAGAACGGCAGCCTCAATATCAGCCGGCTTGGCGTCGCGCGGCACCGTCACGTCGGCGCGCTTCTTGCCGTTGATCTGGACCGGCAGCGTGATCGTGTTCTCGATCAGCAAATCCGGCTCGAGCGTCGGCCAGGCCGCTTGTGCGACCAGCGTCGCCTGGCCGAGCGACGCCCAGCATTCCTCGGCAAGATGCGGCATCATGGGTGCGAACAATTGCACAAGAACGTTAACCGCTTCGCGCATCGCCCAACGGAAATCGGGCGTCGAAATGGCACCCGTTTCCGCCCCCGATTCGGCCCCATCTTCCGACCCCATATCGCCGATTACCGCATTGAGCGTATTGGCGAATTCGTAGATGTGGGCGACACAAACATTGAAGTGTAGCTTTTCGATGTCGGCGGTCACGGCGGCCAGCGCCCGGTGGGTGGCTTTGCGCAATTTCAGCGCGGCTGGACCGAACGCCGCGGGCCGCTCGGCGGGTGCCGATTGCGCGATTTCGCCGGCCTCGCCGGCGAGCCGCCACAGCCGCTGCGCAAAGCGCCAGGCGCCCTGGACGCCGCGCTCGGTCCATTCCACGTCGCGCTCGGGCGGCGAGTCCGACAGCATGAACCAGCGCGCCACGTCGGCGCCATAGGTCGTGATGATGTCGTCGG
>DATHHM010000003.1:0-2916 GCA_035317145.1 Xanthobacteraceae bacterium
TGCCCGCACTCCGGAACGATGACGAGTTGCGCTCCGGGAATCGCCGCCGCCATCTCGCGGGCCAAGTCCGGCGGCGTCGCCTCGTCGCTGTCGCCGACCAGGACCAGCGTCGGGCATTTGATCGCCGCGAGGCTGGGACGCGAATCCACGCGCGTCATGATGGCCTGTTGCTGGCGCAAGTAAACGTCCGCGCCGGTCTCCTCGTTCATCGCCCGCACGGTTGCCTTGAGTGCCGCATCGCCGTGACGGCTGCGATGCACCAGGGTGGGATATTGCGACTCCAGGATTTCGGCGAAGCGGCCGCTCTTGGCCAGCGCGATGAGCGGCTTGCGCTGCTCGGTCCGCTCCGGCGCCTCGCCGCGCGCGCCGGTGTCGAGCAGCGCGAGCTTGGCGACGCGCGACGCCGCCTGGCGCATGATCTCGAAAGCAACGTAGCCGCCCATCGACAGCCCAACGAGCGCAAAGTGCGGCGGGGCTGCAGCAAGAATCCGCCGCGCCATCGCCGCCATGCTGTCGTCGCGCCGATGATCGGCGACGATGACGGGGCCGAACTGCCACAGCGCCGGGATCTGCTCGGCATAAAGCCGCGCCGAGCAATTCAGCCCGGCGACAAGCACGGTCGGCAAATTTTCAGGCGAAGCTTCCGGCATTGGCGCTCTCCTCCCCCGCATCGTGAAAAAGTGAAGCAATCGGTTTAACTTAACTCGCCGCGGCAGCCCGTTACAGGTTGACTTTCGGCCATTCGACCCTATGTTCCGGCGCAACTGAGGCAGATTCGGCCGCCCTGCGCCTTCCCCCAGTTCGATTTTCCCCTATCGCAGGCGGTCCAATACGAGGGTTTATGTCGTTTTCACATCTCGGCTTGTCCGAAAAAGTACTCGCTGCCGTTGCGGCGACTGGTTACAAAACTCCGACCCCCATCCAAGATCAGGCCATCCCCCACGTGCTCGCCCGGCGAGACGTGTTGGGCATCGCCCAGACCGGCACCGGTAAGACGGCCGCCTTCGTGCTGCCGATGCTGACCATGCTGGAAACCGGTCGGGCGCGAGCGCGCATGCCGCGCACGCTGATTCTCGAGCCGACCCGCGAGCTCGCGGCGCAGGTCGAAGAGAGCTTCATCAAATACGGCGTCAACCACAATAAGCTCAACGTCGCGCTGATCATCGGCGGCGTCTCGTTCGACGACCAGGACGCCAAGCTGATGCGCGGCGTCGATGTGCTGATCGCGACGCCCGGCCGCCTGCTCGACCATAACGAGCGCGGGCGACTCCTGCTCAGCGGCGTCGAGCTCCTCGTCATCGACGAGGCCGATCGCATGCTGGACATGGGGTTCATCCCCGACATCGAGCGCATCTGCAAGCTCGTGCCGTTCACCCGCCAGACGCTGTTCTTCACCGCCACCATGCCGCCGGAAATCCGGCGCATCACCGAGCAGTTTCTCAGCAATCCGGTGCGCGTCGAAGTCTCAAAGCCCGCCACCACCGTTGCCGCCACGACCCAGCTCCTGGCCCGCTCCGGCCGCGACGGTGCCGAGAAGCGCGACACGCTGCGCCGCCTGATCCGCTCCGCCGAGGGCATGAAGAACGCCATCATCTTCTGCAACCGCAAACGCGACGTCGCCACGCTGCATCGCTCGCTCTTACGTCACGGCTTTTCGGTGCAGGCGCTGCACGGCGACATGGACCAGTCGGCGCGCACGGCGGCGCTCGAGCAATTCCGCAAGAACGAAGTCACGCTGTTGGTCGCCTCCGACGTCGCCGCGCGCGGCCTCGATATTCCCGACGTCAGCCACATCTATAATTTCGACGTGCCGATCCATGCCGACGACTACGTGCACCGCATCGGCCGTACCGGCCGCGCCGGGCGAAACGGCACCGCCATCACCATCGTCGCCGGATCGAACGACGCCAAGGCCATCGCCGCGATCGAAAAGCTGATCGGCCAGCCGATACCCTTCATGGACAAGATCGCCGGCACGCCTGCCGAGCCACAGCACGAGCCGAGACACGAGGCACGGCACGAACAAAGACACGAACCACGGCAAACGGCGCGGCCGCCGCAACGCGGACGGCACGAGCAGCAGCGGCGACCCCGGCAGCCGGAGCACCGGCCGCCGTCGCCGCAGCAGCCAGCCCCCGTCGCGCGCATCGAAGAAGCGAGATCGCGCCGCGCTCCGCAACCGGTGCACAAGCCCATGGACGACGGCGACGCCTCGCACCTGCCGGCCTTCCTGCTGCGCCCGGTGACGGTCAAAGCCTAGCCACGCCGAAAATCCCGGCGTCCGCAGACGCCGTTGTTATGTCAGGCTTTTCCCGACGAAGCGGTTATTTACCGCTCATTCACGGCTATCCCCTAAGTTGCATCGTGAATTACGCCAGTCCGGGCTGTCACTTCCGGCCTTCCCACCGCGATCGGAGACATTGTTATGGGAGTGCCCCGCGACGAGCACGAACGGACGCTCGCATTCGCCGACATCGCGATGGGGCAGATCAAGGCGCTCGCCCAGGCCGCGACACCGCGCAATTTCGAGATCTGGTACAACTACGCCACCGGCTATAACCCGGCACTCAACCAATTGATCAATCAAACGCTCGAGCAGAAGGGCACGCTCGGCGAGGCCGATCTCGAAGAGATCTACGCCACCTATATCGCGGCCGGCCAGGCGACCGATCGCATCGACACCGTCAACTCGCGCATGCTCGGCGAGATCAAGCAGGTTTTGGACACCATCGACGCCGCCAGCGGCACGGCGACCAACTACTCGGCGAGTCTCGCCGACGCGACCGCAAGCCTCAAAGGCGCCAACGACCGCGAAGGCCTGCGCGCCGTGATCGAGCGCCTGGTCCAGGGCGCCAAGGACATGGAGCACAACAACAAGAAGCTCGAAGCGCGGCTGTCGGCGTCGAAACAGGAGAT
>DATHHM010000004.1:0-3523 GCA_035317145.1 Xanthobacteraceae bacterium
GCCGCGCCGCCCTTGAGGCGCATCGTCAGCATGTCGGGCGTGAACGAGGGCGGCAATCCGCGTCCGCCATATTCGCCGTCGATCTCAAATGGCGCCGCCCAGAACCAGGGTCCGTCGCCGACGGTGACGCTGCCCACGGCATTGACCACCGCAAGTGCTGCGACGCGGATGCCGCTCTGTGTCGCCGCCGATGCCGAGCCGATCCCGCCCTTCAAATTCGCGGTGGTCGCGCCGAGCCCGGCGCCGACGCTGCCGAGCGCGAATTTGGCGCTGGCCGCCGCCGCCGCGGTGTAGCCGAGATCGCGGTAGGGTGCGAACCGCCCCCAGGACTTGTTGCCGCCGTTGAGCAGGTCGAACACGATCGCGCCGGGAACGATCGGAATGACGGCTTCGCGTATCCGGAAACCGCGGCCCTGTTCGGCGAGCCAGGCTTGTACCCCGCCGCCGGCCTCGAGCCCGAACGCCGAGCCGCCCCCAAGGGCAATGGCATCGATCCGCTCCACCGTATTGGCGAGGTCGAGCAGCGCGCCCTCGCGGGTACCGGGCCCGCCGCCGCGCACATCGATCGCCGCCACTGCCGGCCTGTCGAAAATGACCGCGGTGACGCCGGACGCAAGCTTAGCATCATCGGCGTGACCGACGCGGACGCCGGCGATATCGGTGAGCAGATTTTTCATCGCGTGCTCCCTGCCGGACGCAGATGATCGCACGGCTGCGCTGCGGTCAACCGTGTCGAGCGCGCGCGGTATACTGGCACCCGATCAACAAAAACGCCCCGGCGAACCGGGGCGTTTGATGTCGCGGTCGAATCTGTAAGGTCTTACGACCCTTTCGGGTTGACCTCGGTATAGTTGCCCTTGGCGTCCCACTTGTAGACGACATAGTCGATCTGCTTGATGTCGCCCTTGGCGTCGAACTCCATCTTGCCGATCACCGTATCCCACGCGCCAGCCTTGATCGTTTCCATGACTTTCTTGGGATCGGTGGTTTTGGCTTTCGTCACCGCCTGCGACCAGACCTGCATGGCGGCGTAGGTGTAGAGCGTGTAGCCTTCGGGATCGATGTTCTTGGCCTTAAAACGCTCGACGATGGCCTTGGCGGTCGGCTTGTTGCGCGGATCGGGACCGAATGTGAACAGCGTGCCTTCGCCGGCGGGCCCGGTAATCGACGCAAACTCCTTGTCGGCCAGCGCGTCGCCGGCCATCAAGACCGTCTTGAGACCCTGATCACGCATCTGGCGTACCAGCAATCCGGATTCCTGATGGTAGCCGCCGACATAGACGAGGTCGATGTTGTCGTGCTTCAGGCGCGACACGATGGCGTTAAAATCCTTGTCGCCCTTGTTATAGGACTCGAACATCTTTTCGGTGAAGCCGGCCTTGTTAAGCGCCTTCTTGGTCTCGTCCGCGAGGCCTTTGCCGTAAGTGGTCTTGTCGTTGAGGATGGCGACGTTCTTGCCTTTGTAGAATTTCGCGATGTATTGGGCGGCGACCAGTCCCTGCTGATCGTCGCGGCCGCAGACCCGCGCCACGTTCCACAGCTTGCGCTCGGTGAACAGCGGATTGGTCGAGGCCGGCGTAATCTGCAGCACGTTGCCGTCGGCATAGGCTTCCGACGCCGGGATCGACGAGGACGAACAATAATGTCCCGCTACGAACGGAATCTTGGAACCGGCGATTTTTTCCGCGACCGAGCGCGCCTGCTTGGGGTCGCAGGCATCGTCGCCGACTTCCAGCGCGAGTTTCTTGCCGAGCACGCCACCGGCGGCGTTGAGATCGGCCACCGCCTGTTCGGCGCCGTTCTTCATCTGCCGGCCGAATGCGGATTCGCCGCCCGTCATCGGGCCCGCCACGGCGATGGTGATGTCCTGCGCAAGCGCTGCTGTGGACAGCGCCAACGACGCGCCCAATGCCAGGCCGATGAGCTTCAGTGAT
This sequence comes from Xanthobacteraceae bacterium, assembly GCA_035317145.1. GTDB lineage: Bacteria > Pseudomonadota > Alphaproteobacteria > Rhizobiales > Xanthobacteraceae > BOG-931. The sequence goes on from DATHHM010000004.1 coordinate 1,935, forward strand.
TTCATGAGGAGTCCTCGCGGTGGTTACTACGGGAAGTGCCCGGCAGGCGCCGGGTTCGAAAGTCGTGCCTATTGTCGGCTGATTTTACCACGAAGTCATCGGCAAATTTCGGGCAAATCCAAGCACAATGGATGATCGTCCGGCGAATGCCGGGAGCCATCGCCAGCGGCGTGCATGGTTGCGGAAGGCGTCTGCTTCGGTTCTTGATCGAGAGGACGCAAGGTGTACGGGTCCGCTCGCCGGGACAACCCGCTGGGGCTGTGGCTTATGCCCGCCTTCCGCCTTCCAGATAGGCGGCGCGGATCTCCGGGCGCCGCAGCAGCTCGGCGCCGGTACCTTCCAGCGTAATCAGGCCGTTGACCATGACATAACCGCGATGGGCCAGCCGCAGCGCGTGATTGGCATTCTGTTCGACGATCAGCACGGTAAGGCCGTCCTGCCGGTTCAAAGTCCGGATTGCGTCGAAAATCTGGCGCGCGATCAGCGGCGCGAGGCCGAGCGAGGGTTCGTCCAGCATCAACAGGCGAGGGCGGCTCATCAGCGCGCGGCCGATCGCCAGCATCTGCTGCTCGCCGCCGGACAAGGTGCCGCCGCGCTGGGTCATGCGCTCCTTGAGCCGCGGAAACAGCGTGAAGACACGTTCGAGCCCGGCCGATCGGTCGGCCTCGCTGCATTCGGTGGCGTCGGCGCCCATCTGCAGGTTTTCCGCGACGCTCATGCGCGGGAAAATCCTGCGGCCTTCGGGCGCCTGCGCAATGCGCAGCCGGGCGATCTCGTGGGTCGGCACCTCGGTGATATCGCGGCCGTCGAACAGGATTGATCCTGCGCGGGCGCGCGGCTTGCCGAAGATCGTCATCATCAGCGTCGACTTGCCGGCGCCATTGGCGCCGATCAAAGCGACGATCTCGCCGGCGTTGATCTCGATATCGACGCCCTTCAGCGCCTCGATCTTGCCGTAGGCGGCGCGCAGCCCGCGGATCGCGAGCAGGGGTAAGGAGTTTGAGGTCATCGTATAACCTCGCAACCGTCATGGCCGGGCATAGTAGTCTGCCTTGTGCAGACTACGTACACTTGTCTGCGCTCCCGGCCATCCACGTCTTGGCTGGCGATCGCCAAGAAGGACGTGGATGCCCGGGACAAGCCCGGGCATGACGAACATATATGAAGCGCGGTCACGTTCCGCTCTCCATCACGGCGATCGCCTCTTCTTCGTCGGCGCCGAGATAGGCCGCGATCACCTTGGGATCGTCACGAATGTCCTGCGGCGCGCCCTCGGCGATCTTCACCCCGTGATCCATCACCACGACATGGTCGGAAATTTCCATCACCACCGACATGTCATGCTCGATCAGCAGGATCGAGGTGCCGTGGTCGGCGCGGATCGAGAGCAACAGCTCACTCAATGCCGCGCTTTCACGCGCGTTGAGCCCGGCGGCCGGTTCGTCCAGGCACAGCAATGCGGGTTCGGTGCACATCGCGCGGGCGATTTCGAGCCGGCGCTGGTCGCCATAGGGCAGGTTGCCGGCGGCATCGTCGGCGCGGTCGATCAGCCCGATGCGGTTGAGCCAGAGCCGCGCCAGGTCGATCGC
>DATHHM010000005.1:0-5173 GCA_035317145.1 Xanthobacteraceae bacterium
CAAGGCGCCGTGCATCTCGGCGTCACCGGAGAAGATCTGGTGCGCGAGATGATCCCGCAGTCCGACCGGCGCATCGTCATGGTGACGGGGCTCGGCTTTGGTCATGCCAATGTGGTCGTCGCCGTGCCGCAGGCCTGGATCGACGTGCGCAACATGGCCGATCTCGACGATGTCGCGACCGCGTTCCGGCTGCGCAACGAGCGCAAGATGCGGCTCGCCACCAAATACGCCAACCTGACGCGCGGCTTTTTCGCCGAGCACGGCGTCGTCGACTATCGCATCGTCGAATCGACCGGCGCCACCGAAGGCGCGCCTGCCGCCGGCACCGCCGAAATGATCGTCGACATCACCACGACCGGCGCCACGCTCGCGGCCAATGGGCTCAAAGTGATCGACGACGGCGTGATCCTGCGCTCGCAGGCCAACCTCGTCGCCGCCCGCGCGGCGACGTGGAGCGCGGCGCAGCGCGATACCGCCCGCCGCCTCCTCGACCGCATCGCTGCGCAAAAGCGCGCCGCGTCGTTCCGCGAAGTGCGCTCGCGCTTTGCCGGCTTGAACGACACCCTGCTCGCCACGGCGCGGGAAAAATTCGGCGTTGCCGCGCCGTTCGGCGGCCCGACCTCCTCGGGCATGCTGACCCTGCACTGCCCGCCCGAATACGTGCACGCGCTGGCAAGTTTCTTGCGCGAGCACGGCGCCGAGGCCGTGTCCGTCGGCGCGCTGGACTACGTCTATACCCGCGAGAATCCGCTCTACGCCAAGCTCGCAACCGAGCTCGATAAGCAGCCGTAGCATCGCCGCATAATCGTTGTTACATAACGAACAGATACGGAGTGATGGCCATGGCGGATGAACAATTGGCGGATGAACAAAGCGACGACGAAGAGCGACCGTGCCTGCATTGCCTGATCGTCGAAGTGGTCGATAGTTTCTTTGCCGAATATCCGGTGTCTGCCGAAGCGCCGGACGTCATCGATACCGACGAGGTCCTCACGGCACTGGCAAAAACGGTGGCGGAACTGACCTGCGGCCAGGATGCCGCGACGCGTCAAACTATCATCGACCAGTTGACCCGCGGCATCATGGACTATGACGCCGAATACCGGCAGCAGGATGAATTGGGCCAAGCCGGCTCGCACGCCCGGCATTAGACCGCTGCCGATAGAGTGACCTGCTTGATGGCTGCTCACGCTTCAGGGTAACCAGTCCGTATATTGAGCCGCTAAGTCTGCAACGCTGGCTGACGCAATCGACGCACTGGAACGAGCGCCATGAGGAGACATTCGTAATGCCGTGTCGAAGTATCGTGCGCCGCGCCGTTGCGGCAATCGCCGTGATGCTCGTTTGCGCCGGCGGCCAAGCCAGCGCGCAGACTTATCCCGCGGCCAATAAGATCACCCTGATCGTCGCCTTTGCGCCCGGCGGCATCGCCGATACCCTGGCGCGGCTGATCGCCCAAGGCTTGAGCGAGCGTTTGCATCAGGCCGTGGTGGTCGAGAACCGCGGCGGCGCCGGCGGCAACATCGCCGCCGCCAATGTGGCGCGCGCCGAGCCTGACGGCTACACGCTCCTTGCCACCACCACGGCGCTCGCCATCAACGAAACGCTGTTCACCAACAAGGAATTCTCGGCGAACGATTTCAAGACCGTGGCCATCGCCGCCAGCAGCCCGGAAGCGCTGGTGACGAGCGGCACCAACGCGGCGAACAATCTCACCGAGTTTCTCAAAGCCATGGCCGGCAAGACCATCAATTTCGCCGTGCCCGGCGTCGGCACCGGCTCCCATATCGAGGCGGAATATTTCTTCAAATTTTTGGCCAAAGCTCCGGCGCAGATGATTCCGTTTCAGGGCGGCGCGCCGGCGATCAACGCCACAATCGGCAACCAGGTCGATCTGATGGCGACCACGCTCGGCGGCGGCGCCGCGGCGCAGATCGAAGGCGGCAAGCTCAAAGGTCTCGGCATCGCCGCCGACAAGCGCGCGGCCGTCACGCCGAACGTGCCGACTTATGCCGAACAAGGTTTTCCAGGTTTCACCGCCGCGTCCTGGGTCGGCTTCTTCGCGCCGGCCAAGACCGATCCGCAAATCCTGGCCACGCTCAACGGCGCCATTAACGCCATCGTGCAAACGCCCGAGGTGCAGAAGAAACTGACCGACATGGGTTTTGATCCGATCACCGGATCGCCCGCGCAAGCCGAGGCCATGTTCAAGGCCGAAGTTGAAAAGTGGGGCAACATGGTCAAAGCGCTGAATCTCTCGATCAAATAACCGCACATCATTGGCGTGTGGAACATTCCTCGCGCAGATGCGTTGAATTTTCCTAAAGCCGAAAGCTTTAGGACGGAGGAACAGCCATGCCGACACTCTTCGGCTTCATTCTTGGGGTGATTGTGACGATTGCGGGCGCTTATCTCTACGATTCTTCGACCGGCCGCGCCGTCAACGGCATGTCCGCGACCGCCACCGCGCCGATGGTCAATTGGAACGTCGTCACCGACGACTGGCATGCATTTACGACCAGCGTGCAGAACACCACAAGCGATCTGCAAAGCAGGTTGAAACGGCACACCGGATGATCACCTCAGGCGGCCGGCGTCTCGCCGCGCAAAACCTGCGCCAACAACGGCATATCGATATTGCCGCCCGTTAGTATGAGGCCCGCGCGCTTGCCGGCGTAACGGGCTTTTTCCTTTAACAAAGCCGCAAGCGGCGTAGCGCCGGCACCCTCGGCCAGATTGTGCGTCGTGGTGTAGTAGATGCGGATCGCTTCGGCGATCTCATCTTCGCTGACGGTTACGACGCGTGCTGCGCCGGTCTTGACGATCGCAAACGCTTCGGCCTGCGGGTCCCGGCACGCCACGCCATCGGCAAAAGTTTGCGCCGAGTTCGTCGGCACAGGCTGCCCGGCGGCGAACGACAGAGCGAAGGCCGGCGCGCTTGCGGCGACGACGCCGACGATCTCGGTCTTGAGCCCGAGCAGGTCGCGCACCGTGATCAGGCCGCAAATCCCCGAACCCATGCCGATCGGCACATAGACCACGTCGAGATCGGCGAAGCTCTCGAACAGCTCGAGCGCATAGGTGGCGACGCCCTTGACCAGATCGCGGTGGAACGACGGCACGAAATGATAGCCGCGCTCGTTCTGGATTTGCGCCGCGACGGCACGGCTTTCGTCAAAATCCTTGCCGCCCGTCACCAGTTCGCCGCCGAAGGCCTCCATCGCCGCGTTCTTCTCACGCGAATTGCCTTCGGGCACGACGATGACCACCGGCACGCCGTTGCGCGCGGCGGCGAGCGCGATCGACTGGCCGTGATTGCCGCGCGTCGCCGTGACCAGTCCCTTCAGGCCGCGGTCGGCGCGGCACAGCGCATCCACATAAACCAGGCCGCCGCGGGCTTTGAACGATCCGGTCGGCGTGTGGTTCTCATGCTTGACGACGACCGTGGCGCCGATCCGCTCGGCGAGCAACGGCCAGGCATACGCGGGCGTCGGCGGCACATAGGTGCGAACGGTCGCGGTGGCGGCGGCAAGTTCGTCGAGCGTGAAGAGCGGCATATCTCGTCTTTTCCGCGGTCGGCGCATGATACCGCAAACAGCCCGTCGCCGCTTTCAAGAATCTGACGTAAAAGAGTCCACGGCCTCAAGCCTTCCTGGTCACCGCCGCTATCCACGATATGATTGACGCATGCGCGCAATAGCCCATAGCGCTGAAGATCAAGCCGCCTCTATAGGCGGCTCCTGGCGTGCCGAGTTGTTGCCGCGCCATGCTTACCAGGCGGCTTACACGCCCGACGCGCCGATCATCGGTTTTGCTTTCGACGGTCAAGCCGGTATCCACGCCTTTGCCAGCGACCGGAGGGTTCGCTTCCGGACCAAGCCCAATAGCCTCGCCTACGTGCCGCCCGGTTGCGATGTTTACTCACAGTCCGACCAGGGCGGCGAGTATCTGAAGATCACCTTTGAGCGGGAGCATGGCGAGCCGTGGCCTTGGTCGCGGCGTTTCAGCGATGTGATCGACACCGCCGCAATCGATGCCGCGCAGCGGCTGCGCCGCCAGCTTTTGGCGAATGGTCGCATCGACAAACTGCAATGCGAACGATTCGTCCACGCGCTCAAGGAACGAACGATTTGGGCCTTGAGCGGGATTTCGATTGCGCCCGCGGCGCGGTCCTGGATGACGCCGCGCCGCCTCAAGCTCGTCGATGAACTGATCGAGGCGAAGCTCGATGCGAAACTGACCGTTAGCGAGCTTGCTGCTGCGCTAGGCCTCTCTACCGGCTTCTTTTGTCGCGCGTTCAAGGCCTCCGTCGGCAAGGCGCCGCACGACTATATCATCGACCGCCGGGTTTCACGGGCGCGCGCACTTTTGCTGAGCAGGCCCCTTGATCTGAGTGCGGTCGCGCACGCATCGGGTTTTGCGTCACACGCCCATATGACTGCCACGTTTCGCAATCGGCTCGGCGTCACGCCTAGCGCGCTGCGAACATGATCCCCGTACCGACCGTCCGGTTATTCGAAGCCGACGCCTATCTTACCGAAGCGGAAGGCCAGATCGTTTCCGTATCGGAGCACGGCATTCGACTGGATCAAACGCTGTTCTACGCAAATAGCGGCGGCCAGCCGGGCGACACCGGAATCCTCCTGCTCAACGACGGCCAACCGATTGAAATCGCGGACGCAAATTATGCACCTGGCCGCGTTACGATCGTCCACACGGCCAAATCATTGCCGCACGCATCCGCGGCGGGCCAGCCGGTCAAGATGAAGATCGACTGGCAACGTCGCTATCAGCACATGCGCATGCATACGTGCCTGCACATCCTATGCAGCCTAATCGAAGCGCCGATCACCGGGTGCGCCATTCACGCCGACCATGCGCGTCTCGATTTCGACCTGGAAGAAAACACGCTCGACAAATCCGCGCTGACGGAGCGGATGAACGAAATCATCAAGAACGATGTACCCGTCGAGGTCACGCACTGGCCCATATGCGAAGTGCGTTCCAGACCTGGATTGGTGCGCACGGCATTCGTGGCCCCGCCGGAAATGGGCGATACCATGCGCATTGTTCAGATTCTTGGCGTAGACATTCAGCCGTGCGGCGGCACCCATGTACGCTCGACCGGCGAAATCGGTGAAGTGTTTGTCCGCAAGATCGAGAAAAAGAGCCG
>DATHHM010000006.1:0-25719 GCA_035317145.1 Xanthobacteraceae bacterium
GACGACGAAGGTGGCGTCCGGGTGCAGCGGGGCAAGGTCCCTGGCCAGCATCAGGCCGATCTTGTCGGCGAAGATCTCCTCGCCCTCGTCGTCCACCACGCCGCAGCGGTCGCCGTCGCCGTCGAAGCCGAGCGCCACGTCGGCTTTGCTCGCCAGCACCGCGTCGCGCATGGCGTGCAGCATCTTCATGTCTTCGGTGTTCGGATTGTAGTTCGGAAACGTGTGGTCGAGCTCGCAATCGAGCGGAATGACCTCGCAGCCGACCGCTTCCAGCACCTGCGGCGCGAATGCGCCGGCGGTGCCGTTGCCGCAGGCGCACACCACCTTCAGGTGGCGCTTGAGTTTTTGGCGCTTGGTGAGGTCGGCGATGTAGCGCGCCGGAAAATTCTCGACGAAGTCATAGGCGCCGCCGCCCTGCATCTTGAAGCGCCCGTTGAGCACGATGTCCTTCAACCGCGCCATCTCGTCGGGGCCGAAGGTGAGCGGGCGGTTGACGCCCATCTTCACGCCGGTCCAGCCGTTGTCATTGTGGGATGCCGTGACCATGGCGACGCATGGCACGTCGAGATCGAACTGCGCGAAATAGGCCATCGGGGTGAGCGCCAGCCCGATATCCTTGACCTCGATGCCCGCGGCGAGCAGGCCGTTGACCAGCGCCATCTTGATCGACGCCGAATAGGAGCGGAAATCGTGGCCGGTGACGAGCTGCGGCTTGACGCCGAGCTCATGGATCAGCGTGCCGAGGCCGAGGCCGAGCGCCTCGACGCCCATCAGGTTGATCTCGCTGCCGAACAGCCAACGCGCGTCATATTCGCGAAAGCCGGTGGCCTTCACCATCGGCTCGGATTCGTAGGCATAGGTGTTCGGTTTCAGTGAAGCTTTTGGCTTGGGAAACATCGATGGATCCTAATCGAAGGCCGGGAAGCAATAGCGTAAACGAAAGAGAGTGGGAAAGGTTGCCCGCCGCTTACCCGCGGGTCCTCAAGGCAGCGGTTCGCGCCAATAGGCAAATCGTACAATCTCCTTGGCGAAGACAATAATGGCGATGCCGGAAACCGACCAGAATACGAAACCCAAAGCCGTCAAGCCGGCCGAGTATTGCGAATAATATGCGTCAAGGCGTAAGACTTTGGCGACGAGGTGGAATAAATCGAAGCAACCAAAAAGAATAAACGCCAAGCCCGTCGCACGGACGACGATCCCGAGCAAATCCCTTGGCGACATTTGCTTGCCCCAGCCGGCCGTCGCTTCCCGGAGGCTACTGCTCCAAAACCAGCTTGCCGTTGGCGAATTCCCAGCGATGCAGCCGCGACAAAAACGACATGCCGAGCAGATTATCGCGCAACGCGCCGTCCGGCAACACCATGGCGGCGACATTGCGCACCGTGATGTCTTCGATTTCGACCCGGTCGAGCTCGACCGGCGCGGCCCGCACGGTGCCGTTCGCGGTGCTGACCAGCGCGGTGAATTCGCTGGCCGCCGGGTGAATGCCGAGCGCCGCCGCATCGTCCGCGGTGAGCGCGATCACGGAAGCGCCGGTGTCGACCATGAAGGTCAGGCGGCGGCCGTCGATGCGGGCGTCGAGCTGAAAGTGGCCGCGGCCATCGCGCGGCACGGTGACCGAGCGTGAATCCGCAGGCGTGTGTTCCGACGCCGCCACCGGGCGTGCCGCCATCATGGCGGGGGCAGGGTGGCCGGCGTTGAGCTGCGTGAAGTAACGCGGCACGAGGACAGCGGCGACCAGTGCGACCGCGGCAATCATGAGGACTGAGCGCATAGGTTAAATCCGGCTATCGGCATTCAGTTCATCACGGCGCGGCGAACGCGGACCTAATGCCGCTTACGCCTGTGCCGGATTTGCGCTGCAAAGGTAAGGAAAACGCTAAACGCCACGCGCAAATCGTAAAGCTTTCAGGCCGCTTCCAGCTCCGGGCTGTCGACCGGCAACGACAGAAGCCGCATGCCGGTGGCATTGCGCACCTCGACGCTCCAGCCGCGCCAATTCTCGGTGAGCGAGTGCTTCAAATCGTGGGCGATCGCCTCGGCGAATTCGACGGCCGCCTGCGGAGAGCGGAATTCGTGTCCGCCATAGTCGAGGAGCGATTGCTCTTTCGCGGTATAGTCGAAGAAGAAGCGTGTCATTTCGCACCAGGATGACGTTGTGTGGCAGAGATACTTTTACGGATGAGGCGCTATGGTTGCCTTACATTAACCGCTAAATATGGACGAATTTTCGGATCGGCATCGGAATCCATTCGTTAGCGATTGCGCGGCTTGGCGCGCCGCGTCGCCTGAGCCGCGATCGGGTCCTCGGGCCACGGATGCTTGGGGTAGCGGCCGCGCATCTCGGCGCGCACGGCGGCGTAGCTGCCGCGCCAAAAACCCGGCAGGTCGCGGGTCATCTGCACCGGCCGGTGCGCGGGCGAGAGCAGCTCGATCAATAGCGGCGCTTTGCCGCCGGCAATGGCCGGATGGCGGTCGAGACCGAACAGCTCCTGGACCCGGATCGCGATCTTGGGTCCGCCCTCGGCCTCGTAATCGATCGGCACCTGCGAGCCGGTCGGCGCCGTGAAATGGGTCGGCGCCTCGGCATCGAGCCGGCGTTGCAGCGGCCAAGGCAACAGCGCGCGCACGGTCGTGTCCAATTCATCGGCCGCGATCTCGCCGAGCGCGGTTTTGGCCGCGAGCGCCGGCGCGAGCCAGGCATTTGCGGTCTGCGCGAGCGCCGCATCGGATAGATCAGGCCATTCCTCGCCTTCGCTGGCGCGCAAAAATATGACCCGGTCGCGCCATTGCTGCAGCGATTTGGTCCACGGCAGCCGGCCGACGCCGAGACTGGCGATGCCGTCGGCGAGTTTTTGCGCGGTGTCCTCATTGGCGACGACCGGCATCGGCTGGTCGGACAGCGCAATGGCGCCGAGCCGCCGGCTCCTGCGCCCGCGCAAGCTTGCGCTCGCGGCATCGAACGCGATCTCCTCGCGCGCTTCGATACGGTCAACAAAGCGCTGCTCGATCTCGGCGAGCGTGATCGGCGCCGCGGAGAGGATGCGGCCCTGCGCCGCCGTCCCGGCAAGCTCGGCGACGGCGAGGAACGGCTCGCGCGCGAGCGGCGAGGCGGGGTCGATGTTGGCACCGCGCCCGTTGACGAGCAGGAACGCGCCCGCCGCGCCGCCGCGGTTCTTGGCGATGCGTTCGGGATAGGCGAGCGCAAGTAGGGCGCCGACGGAAATCTCCTCCCCTCCCCCTTGTGGGGAGGGGATGGGGGTGGGGGTCGTGAGGCGACGCGCGCGCGTTGAAGGAGTCTGTGCACTCGTCAACTCAACCGCGCCGCCTCCCGACCCCCCACCCCGACCCTCCCCCACAAGGGGGGAGGGAGCTATCTCGGCCCAGCGCTGGGCCATGGCGCGGGCATCGCGCGCCCGCGATGAGCGGTCGCGGCGCAGTGCATTCAAACGCTCGCGCAGATCGACATCATCGCCGCCGAGGCCGCGTTCGCCGATGAGGGTGGCAATTTCCGCAGCGGGCAGGGCGTCACCCTCCGCGCCGGCATCGACCACCATGCGCGCCAGCCGCGGCGGCAGTGGCAGACGACGCAGCAGCTTGCCCTCGGCGGTGATGCGGCCGTCGCCGTCGATGGCGCCGAGCTCGGCGAGCAGTGCCTTGGCTTCGGTGAGCGCGGCTTTCGGCGGCGGATCGAGGAAGGCGAGTTGATCCGGGCCGCCACCCCAGGCGGCAAGATCGAGCGCAAAGGATGACAGGTCCGCGGCGAGGATTTCCGGCCGGGCAAACGGCTCCAGCGCCGCGGTCTGCGGCTCGTCCCACAGCCGGTAGCAGACGCCGCGCTCGATGCGTCCGGCGCGGCCGCGGCGCTGGTCGGCTGCGGCGCGCGACACCCGCACGGTCTCGAGCCGCGTCACCCCGACATCGGGCTCGTAGCGCGGCACGCGAGCAAGCCCGCTATCGACGACGATGCGCACGCCCTCGATGGTGATCGAGGTCTCGGCAATCGACGTCGCCAGCACGATCTTGCGGCGGCCGGGCAGCGCCGGCGCAATGGCGCGATCCTGCTCGTCGCCGGTGAGTGCACCGTAAAGCGCGACCACGTCGGTCGATGGCTCGGTGCGCCCTTCCAGCAAGGTTTTGGTGCGGCGGATTTCGGCCGCGCCGGGCAGGAACGCGAGCAGCGAGCCGGCATCGGCGCGCATCGCGCGGACGATGGTATCGGCGAGCTGTGGCTCGATCGGCCGCGCATCGCGGCCGGCATAACGGGTCTCGACCGCAAACGCGCGGCCTTCGCTGGCAATCACCGGCGCGTCGCCGAGCAATTTGGCGATGCGCGCGCCGTCGATCGTCGCCGACATGACGAGGATGCGCAGATCTTCGCGTAAGCCCTGCTGCACGTCGCGGGCGAGCGCGAGCCCGAGATCGGCGTCGAGCGAGCGTTCGTGGAACTCATCGAAGATCACCGCCGCGACGCCGTCGAGCATAGGATCGTCGAGGATGAGCCGGGTGAAGACGCCTTCGGTGATGATCTCGATCCGGGTGCGGCTTGAGATTTTTGAGCCGAACCGCACGCGTAGTCCCACGGTGTCGCCGACGCGCTCGCCGAGCGTCTGCGCCATGCGTTCCGCCGCGGCGCGCGCGGCGAGCCGGCGCGGCTCAAGGACCAGAATCCGGCGCGCCTTTTGTGCCCAATCCTCGCGCGCGAGCACCAATGGCACCCGCGTGGTCTTGCCGGCGCCGGGCGGAGCCACCAGCACGGCCGCAGTGTTCGCGCGCAACGCCGCGGTCAGGTCCGGCAGTGCGGCGTCGATCGGAAGCGGTGAAACGTCCACAGCTGACATTGAGCCCGTGATTATCCCGGCGAAACCCTTATATTATTCGCCATCATGCCAACCGCACAAAAAGCACCGCCAAAGCCGCAAAGCGCCGCCAAGCCGTTGAAAAAGGGCGACCATCTCTTCCTGGTCGACGGCTCCGGCTACATTTTCCGCGCCTATCACGCGCTGCCGCCGATCAACCGCAAGTCGGATGGGCTGCAGCTCAATGCCGTGTTCGGCTTCTGCAACATGCTGTGGAAGCTGTTGCGCGACATGAAGGCGGAGGACAAGCCGACTCATCTCGCGGTGGTGTTCGACCTGTCGGAGAAGACGTTCCGCACCGAAATGTATCCGGACTACAAGGCGCACCGGCCGGACCCGCCCGACGATCTCAAACCGCAATTCGGCCTGATCCGGCAAGCGGTGCACGCCTTCGACCTACCCTGCCTGGAGCAGAAGGGATTCGAGGCCGACGACCTGATCGCGACCTATGTGCGCCAGGCGTGCGAGGCCGGCGCCACCTCGACCATCGTCTCGTCGGACAAGGATTTGATGCAGCTCGTCAACGACAGCGTCATCATGTACGACACCATGAAGGACAAGAAGATCGGCCACGCGGAAGTGATCGAGAAATTCGGCGTGCCGCCTGACAAGGTCATCGAGGTGCAGGCGCTGATCGGCGACTCCACCGACAACGTGCCGGGCGTGCCCAGCATAGGCCAGAAGACCGCGGCGCTGCTGATAAACGAATACGGCGATCTCGAAACCCTCCTCAAGCGTGCGGGCGAGATCAAGCAGGACAAGCGCCGCCAGGCGATCATCGACAACGCCGACAAGGCGCGGCTGTCGAAAAAGCTCGTCACCCTCGACACTAACGTCAAGCTCGATGTGCCGATCGGCGACCTCGCCGTGCACGAGCCCGACTACAAGCTGCTGATCGCCTTCCTCAAGGCGATGGAGTTCAGCTCATTGACGCGCCGCGTCGCCGAGTTTTCCAGCATCGACGTCGCCGAGATCGAGCCGGATGCCAAGCTCGCGGTACGCGGCGGTTCTGCTCCTCTCCCGCTTGCGGGGGAGGACGACGCGCAAAGCGCGGCCACAGCGGGCGAGTCGGCTGTTCCGAGCAAGCCGGCCCCTCAGCCCTCCTCCGCAAGCGGGGGAGGGAGACCCAGCGCTGCGAATGGCAAGCTAACGCCGCAGGCACTCGCCGCAGCGCGGCTCGATATCGCGCATGCGCAAAAATTCGACCGCTCCAAATACGAAACGGTACGCAGCCTCGATAGGCTCAAAGCCTGGATCGAGCGCGCCCGCGACCAAGGTTTTGTTGCCATCGATACCGAGACCAACAGCCTCGATCCGATGCAGGCGGCGCTGTGCGGCTTCTCGCTGGCGCTGGCTGCGAACGAGGCCTGCTACGTGCCGCTGTCGCACCGCCAGGGCGGCGACGGCAGCGGCGGCCTGTTCCAGGGTGAGGTCGCGCCAGATCAAATCCCCGAGCGCACAGCCCTCGACGCCCTCAAGCCGCTGCTCGAGGACAAAGGCGTGCTCAAGATCGGCCAGAACCTGAAATTCGACTTTCAGATTTTCGCCGTGCGCGGCATCGCGATCGCGTCCTACGACGACACCATGCTGATGTCGTATGTGGTCGATGCCGGCCGCTCCGATCACGGCCTCGATCCGCTGGCGCAGCGCTATTTCAATCACCGCACCATCGACTTCAACGAGGTGACCAAGGCCGGCAAGACCAAAATGACGTTCGACTGCGTCGAGATCAACAAGGCGACCGAATATGCCGCCGAGGACGCCGACGCGACGCTGCGGCTGTGGCAGGTGCTCAAGCCCCGGCTCGCTTCCGAGCACATGCTCAATGTCTACGAAACGCTGGAGCGGCCGTTGCTACGCGTGCTCGCCGACATGGAGCGGCGCGGCATTTCGATCGACAGGCAAGTTCTCTCGCGGCTGTCCGGCGAATTTGCCCAGGAGGCGGCCGGCCTCGAAGCGGAAATCAACAAGCTCGCCGGCGAAACCGTCAATGTCGGCTCGCCGAAGCAGATGGGCGACATTCTGTTTGGCAAGCTCGGCCTGCCCGGCGGCACCAAGACCAAGACCGGGCAGTGGGCGACCGGCGCGCGCGTCCTCGACGAACTGGCCGAGCAGGGCCACGAATTGCCGCAGAAGATTCTCGACTGGCGGCAGGTGTCGAAACTAAAATCGACCTATACCGACGCGCTGCCCGGCTACGTCAATTCGACAACGCATCGCGTGCACACCAGCTACGCGCTCGCCGCCACCACGACCGGCCGGCTGTCTTCTTCCGAACCCAATTTGCAGAACATCCCGATCCGCACCGAGGACGGCCGCAAGATCCGTCGCGCCTTCATTGCCGACCGCGGTTACAAACTCGTCTCCGCCGACTATTCGCAGATCGAGCTGCGGCTTCTCGCCGAGATCGCCGGCATCGAGCAGTTGCGCAAGGCGTTCCGCGACGGCCTCGACATCCACGCGATGACGGCCTCGGAAATGTTCGGCGTGCCGGTCAAGAACATGCCCGCCGAAGTGCGCCGCCGCGCCAAGGCGATCAATTTCGGCATCATCTATGGCATTTCCGCCTTCGGCCTCGCCAACCAGCTCGCCATCGGGCGCGAGGAGGCCGGCGCCTATATCCGAAAATATTTCGAGCGTTTTCCGGGCATCCGCGACTACATCGAGGAGACCAAGGCGTTCGCGAAAAAGCACGGGTTTGTGGAAACGCTGTTCGGCCGCAAATGCCATTACCCGGACATCGGCGCTTCGAATGCGTCCATTCGCGCGTTCAACGAGCGCGCCGCGGTCAATGCGCGGCTGCAAGGCACCGCCGCCGACATCATCCGCCGCGCCATGGTCCGCATGGACGGGGCGCTGACGAAGAAGAAGCTCAACGCGCAGATGCTGCTGCAGGTGCACGACGAACTGGTGTTCGAGGTGCCGGACGCGGAAGTTGAGAAGACACTGCCGGTGGTCACCAGCGTGATGGTCGAAGCGCCGCTGCCGGCGCTGTCGCTCTCGGTGCCGCTGCAGGTCGAGGCGCATGCCGCGGATAATTGGGACGCGGCGCATTGATGACGAGCAGGTGAAAGCATGAAAACAGCGCTGACGCTCATCGGCATCGTCGCTCTGGCGATGGGACTGCTCTGGATGGGGCAGGGTTCAGGCTACACCCCCTGGCCTGCCTCGAGCTTCATGATCAGCCAGACCATATGGATTTATTACGGCGCCGCGCTGGCGGTCGTCGGGCTTGTCCTGATCGTCTTCGCCCGGCGACGTCGCTAGAGCAACTCAACGCGTGCGCTGTGCCGCGTCGGTCACGGTCTTGTAGGCCGCTTCGAGCGACGGTTTGGCCTTCGATACCTCCGAGCCTGCGGTCAAGAATATCTTCATCAATTCCGCTTCCTCATCGGGCGGCAGGCTGATCAACTCGCCACCGCTGTCGGTCCAGCCTTTGCGTGCCTTGGCGACAATGTCGCTCGCCACCGGGCCGATCGCCGCCTGTGCCGCGGCAGCGTCGCTGTCGACGATCTTCTGCAAATCGGCGGGCAATGCGTCGTACCAGCTCTTGTTGACTTCGACGATCACGAAGACGGCGGGCTGGCCGGTCTCGGTGACGTATTTCGCCGCGTCCTGAAAGTGCATCGGCGTCCACACCACGATGCCGCCGACGGCGCCGTCGACGGCGCCCTGCTGGATGGCGGGCACGACGTCGCCGAGCGTCATCGCCACCGGGGTGGCGCCGAGCCGCTCGATCGGCAGCATCTGAAACTTCGACGCCATGACGCGCATCTTCTTGCCTTTGAAGTCGGCGAGATGGCGGATCGGCGTTTTCGAGATCAACGAGGACGGCGCGTTCATGAACAGCGCGACGCCGTGCAGTCCCTTGTCGGCGCCGAGCCCAAGCATCAGCTTGAGCACCGCGGGATCGGCGGCGAGGCGCTGGCCTTGCTCCATGGAGTTGACGAGGCCGGGCGCCGCCATCAGCTCGAAGCGCTCGTCGACGCCGACGAAGAATTCGGGCGGAATGATCGCGCATTGGATGGCGCCAAACTGGGTGCCTTCGATCTGCCGCGGGATCGAGCCGAGCTGGCTCGCCGGATAGATTTCCGCCTTGATGCGGCCGCCGGAATCCTTCTCCAGCGCCGCCGCATAGCTCTTGGCGAAGAAATAGCCCGGATCGTTCAGCGTCGGCAGCGATATCTTCATGGTGTAGGTTTTGTCCTGCGCCGATGCCGCGCCGAGAGACAGTGTCAGCGCCAAAGCAGCGGCGCCGACCGTCGCAGCGGCCCTCACCGCGACATCCCATTTTTCGATTTTCATGTTTTCCCCACCTGTGTTTTCAACCGTTAGTTCTGCGGCACTACCGCGATCGCCTCGATCTCGTAGAGCGCGCCGTCATGCGCCAGCTTGGATATCTGAATCGCGGTCGAGGCCGGCGGCGCCTTGGTGTCGACGTAACGGTCGCGCACCTCGAAGTAGGTATGGATATGCGCCATGTCGACCAGGTAATTGGTGACCTTCACCACGTGTTCGAAACCGGCGCCGGCCGCGGCGAGCGCATGTTTCAGGTTCTCGAAGGCTTGAACGGCCTGGGCGCGGAAATCGCCCGGCGCGCCGGCCATCTTGCCGTCAACGGTCCGGCCGAGCTGTCCGGCAATATAGATGGTACGGCACGGGCTTGTCGTCTCGACGACGTGGCTATAGCCACGTGTCGCGTGCATGGTCGCGGGATTTTGAAAGCGATGGATGGCCACGGTTCATTCCTCTCCGGCTGGTGACGCGCACCGCCATAATGCAATTGCCGCGCGGCCATGGCAAAGTCGTTATCGCCTATCGTAACTTTTTAATTGACATATGTCACTGTTATAGGTACAAGAAAATATCTCGCTCTTTAGGGACACCTTCGCGAGGGTGCTTTCGAAAGTGGAGCGAGAGCGGTCCCCGCGGGCGGAACGACACACTCCGCACCCGGGCGACTTCGGGCATCATGTCCGCCGGCATTACGACCGGTGCGTGGGGTGCTGCCACTGGGCTGGGACAGGAGAGGGTGGGTAACGCCCGCCGGAACCAAGTCCCAGGAAACCTGGCCCGGAGCTGAACCGAGGGGTCGAATCCTCGGCGAGAGCCGCGGTGGAGCGCCGAGAGGCGAGCGCGTCCCGCTGGACGCGCGGCCGCGCCCGAAGCGCATTTGGGTGGCAACATCCGATGCGTGGCGCGGATCCACGGGACAGTTGCGCCTACCGGCGCTCCGCCTCCCTTTATTTTTTGGAGGCAAATGATTCGTGGCGTTTTTGACAAACCTCGGACGCGATGCGCCGCGAGAACGAGGCCGCGTGCACTATCCGCCCCCGCGCTAGCGGGGGAGGGGGACCACTGGAGCTCGCGAAGCGAGCGAACCGTGGTGGAGGGGGCGCAGGACGCGGAGCTTCGTTGCTGTTGCAGGAGGTGAAAGCAAACAAGATTGAATCACTCAGATCACGAAATGAATCATCGAGCTTTTGGTCAGCACTCAACCTTGCATTATCGAAATCACGTTGCCGCCCGTGCCCCCTCCACCGCCCTTCGGGCGGTCCCCCTCCCCCGCTATCGCGGGGGCGGATGAAGCGTGCCGTCTCAGTCCTTGAGATAAGCCACGACGTCTTCCGCGAGCGACAGCGCCGACGTCAGCCCTGGCGATTCGATGCCGAACAGGTTGACGAGGCGCGGCATGCCGTGCGCAGGCGGCCCCGCGATCATGAAATCCGCCGCCGCTTCGCCGGGCCCGGTGAGTTTTGGCCTGATGCCGCAATAATCCGGCACCAGCGAATCGTTCGGCAATCCGGGCCAATAGGTGCGGATGCGGTCGTAAAAACTGTCGGCGCGGCGCGGATCGACGGTGTAGCTCTCCTCGGCGATCCACTCGACATCCGGGCCGAAGCGCATGCGGCCGGCGAGATCGAGCGTGACGTGGACGCCCAGTCCGCCGTCGACCGGCGTCGGATAGATCAGCCGCGAGAACACCGGCCGCCCGGCGAAGCCAAAATAATTGCCCTTGGCGAGCACCAGCCGCGGCACTGTCTCGGCCGGATAGCCCTCGATGCGGCGGGCGAGTGTTTGGGCGCCGAGACCGGCAGCGTTCACCACTGCGTCGAATTCCAGCACGCCGGCATCGCGGCCGGCGAACTGCACGTGCCAATGCGGCGCCTTAAAACTCATCCGCTCGACCGACGTCTCGAAGGCAATCATGCCGCCTCGGTCTTCCAGATCGCCCCACAGCGCCAGCATAAAGCCATGGCTGTCGATGATGCCGGTTTCCGGCGACCACAGTGCGCCGATGCAGGACAGCTCTTCCTCCAGTGCGCGCGCCGCGTTGCCGCCGATGATCTCCAGCCCTTCGACGCCGTTGGTTACGCCTTGCGCCAAAATGGTCTCGGCCTTGGCGAGCTCGGCGTCGTTGGTCGCCACGACGAGCTTGCCGCATTTGCGGTGCCCGACACCATGCGAAGCGCAAAACTCGTACAGCATCCACCGGCCGCGCACACAGTGCCGTGCGCGCTGCGAGTTGGTCGGATAATACAGGCCGCCGTGAATGACCTCGCTGTTGCGCGACGACACACCGTTGGCGATGCCGCCGGTGATTTCGGCAATCGTCACGTCATGGCTGGCAAGCGCAGCGGCGCGCGCAACCGCAAGCCCGATGACGCCGGCGCCGACGACAAGGACTTCCATCAGTCCCGCTTCCAAGGAACGATGACGCGCTCGATCTCGTTGAGCGCCACCGTGAGCACGAAGCCGATGATCGCGATCATGAACAGGCCGACATACATCTGCTCGACGGAAAACGTCTCCCACGCCGTCCAGATCATGTAGCCCAGCCCGCTCTTGGCGCCAATCATCTCGGCGATGGCGATCAACACCAGGCCGATGCCGATGCCGAGCTTGAAGCCGGTCATGATCACCGGCAGCGCACCCGGCAGCGCGATGGTCCAGAACGTGTTCCAGCGGCTGGCTTTGTAATTGCGGCCGACGTCGAGATAGATGCGGTTGATCTCGAGCACGCCGGTCGTGGCGTTGATGACGACGGGAAAAAACACGCCGACCGCGACCATGAAGATTTTCGAACCCTCGCCGAGACCGAAGATCAGCAGCGCCAGCGGCAGGATGGCGCTTTTCGGGATCGGATAAGTCGCCGCCACCAGCGGATCGAATACCGCGCGCACCCAGCGATTGAGCCCCATGGCGATGCCGAGCACCAGCGCCGGGCCGCCGCCGATGAGCGTGCCGAGCGCAAGCCGGCGCAGGCTGACCAGCGTGTTGGTGACGAGTTCGCCAGAGCGCAGCATCTCGATCATCACGACGATGACGCTCGAAGGCGCCGGAAAGAAACGGGTATCGATGAAGTGAAAACGCGCCGCCAATTCCCAGACCGCGAGCAGCAAGATCGGCGAGGCGATGCCCAGGATGCGCTCGCGCGCACGCACGGAGAGGGAAAAATTTTGCGCCGGGCTGGCGGCGATGGTCTGCGTGCTCATTGAACGACGTCCTTGTTTTCCTGCTCGCGGGCGCGCTGCACTTCGTCGCGCAGGTCCGACCAGATGCGGTGCACAAGCTCGCCGAATTCCGGCGCCTTCTGCAATTCGATGAGGTTGCGCGGCCGGGCGAGCGGTACGCGCACAAAGCTCTTCACGCGGCCGGGCTGCGCCGTCATCACCATGATGCGGTCGCCGAGAAAGACCGCTTCGTCGACGCTGTGGGTGATGAACACGACGGTCTTCTTTTGCTCTTCCCAGATGCGCAACAGCTCCTCCTGCAGCAGGAGCTTGTTCTGGGCGTCGAGTGCCGAGAACGGCTCGTCCATCAGCAGGATTTCCGGATCGTTGGCAAACGCGCGCGCGATCGAGACGCGCTGCTTCATGCCGCCGGAAAGCTGGTGCGGGTAGTAATTGGCGAAGCGCGTTAGCCCGGTGGCATCGAGGTAATGGCCGACGCGCTCCTTGATGATTGCGGCCGGCGCATTGCGCATGCGCAAGCCGTACGCCGCGTTATTCCACACCGTCATCCAGGGAAAGATCGCTTCGCCCTGGAACACCATGGAATTTTCCGGCCGCTCCGATCCCGCCGGCGTGTCGATCGCGATGGTGCCGGCGGTCGCCGTGTCCAGGCCGGCGAGAATGCGCAACAGCGTCGTCTTCCCGCAGCCTGACGGGCCGACGATGACGAAGAATTCGCCCGGCTCGATGTCGACCGAGACGTGGTCGATGGCGACGAGGGAGCCGAACGACTTTTGCAGATCGCCGATCCGGATAGCGGGACGCACCGCTTGCGGACGATGCTCCGCCGGCTCGCCGACGGCACGCAGATTGGTGGCGCTTGCGCTCATGATTGGCGGCATTGTGCCGGGCAAACGGCCCGATCACAACTCGCCATGGGTTCGGGAGATGGGCTCAGGAATTGCAATGAATTCCCGCCTCTCGCTATAACAGGCTGACTTGACCGCAGGCGCCGCGCGGTTTTGTGTCGCAGCGCTGAGGAAGGGCCGCAGCGGCCCAGCGAATATAAGGGGATATCCATGACGGATAATGTCGTCCGGGTCTGCGCGCAGTCCGACATCGCGCCGGAAACGGTGAAGGCATACGAAGTCGGCGACAAAAGATTGGCCGTCTACAATCTCGAGGGTCAGTTCTACGTCACCGACGACGAATGCACCCACGCCTCGGCAAGCCTCGCCGACGGCTTCCTCGAGGACGGCATCATCGAGTGCAGCCTGCATTCCGGCGCCTTCGACGTGAAGACCGGCGCCGTGAAGTCACCGCCGTGCTCGTTCGCGCTGCGCACTTACAAGGTCGTGCTAGAAGGCGACGATATTCTGGTCGATCTCGACAAGGACGCGGCCGGAGAGCCGGCCTGATGCCAAAACCGCCGGGCGCGCCGCTTGGCCTTGCCATTGCGGGCCTCGGCATGGCCGGTGCGGTGATGGTGCGCGCCGCAGCCGCGCATCCCGGCGTGACACTCGTCGCTGCCGCAGATCCTCATGACGCGCCGCGCAACGCCTTCGCCCGCGACTTCAATGCACGGGCCTATGCGGACATAAACGACCTTTGCGCGGATCCCGCCGTCGAAGTCGTCTACATCGCGACGCCGCATCAATTCCACGCCGCTCATGCCGTGCTCGCCGCCGGCGCCGGCAAACACGTTATCCTCGAAAAGCCGATGGCGCTGACACTTGCCGATTGCGACGCGATCATCGCGGCTGCCGAGCGGGCAAAAATTCATCTCATCGTCGGCCACACCCATGCCTTCGATCCCGCGGTGCGCGAAATGCGGCGCATCGTGGCGAGCGGCGAGCTCGGCCGGCTCGGTATGATCGCCGCATGGAATTACACGAATTTCCTCTACCGGCCGCGGCGGCCGGAGGAGCTCGACACGGCACGCGGCGGCGGCATCCTGTTCAACCAGGTGCCGCACCAGATCGACATGGTGCGACTGATCGGGGGAGGGCGATTGCGCAGCGTGCGCGCCCAGGCCACGCGGCTCGATCCGGCGCGACCGACCGAAGGCAGCGCAATCGCGTTCCTCGAATTCGAGGACGGCGCCGCGGCCTCGCTGGTCTATGGCGGCTACGATTTCTTCGACAGCGACGAACTGCACTTTTGGATCAATGAGCGCGGTGCGCCAAAGCCGCCGGACCAGCATGGCGCGGCGCGGCGCGCCTTGGCGGCGGAGCAGGCCGAAGAAGCGCGCATGCGCGTGGAGCGCTACGCCTACGGCGCGGAAGCCGGGCCGCCGCCGGACCTTCAGCCGCATTTCGGGTTGATGGTCGTCACGTGCGAGCGCGGCGAGATGCGTGCTTCCGCCGACGGTCTCTTCATCTATGACGTCAACGGCAAGCGCGAGGTCGCGCTGCCCAAAAGCGCGGCTATGCCCGGCCGCAGCGAGGTGCTCGACGACATGATCGCCGCCATTCGCACCGGCAAGCCGCCGCTGCAAAACGGCCATTGGGGCAAGGCCAATGTCGAGGTGACGCTGGCTATTGCGCAATCCGCGCGCGAGCGCCGTGAAGTCATGCTGGAGCATCAGGCATCCTGACCGGCATTGGACGACAGGGCTCGATTTTCTATATAAGTCACGAACCCTTGGAGCGGCCCGTCATGAACTACCAGCCCTCAAGCCACGATTTCGTCGTCGAGAACCCGGACGCGAAGACGTTCTTCGTCAATCGCGAGGTTTTCGTCTCCGACGACGTTTTCGAGCGCGAGAAGCGCGCCATTTTCGACCGCTGCTGGACCTATGTCGGCCACGCCTCGGAGATCAAAAATCCCGGCGACTTCAAGACTCGCCCGGTGGCGGGCCGGCCGATCATCTTCTGCCGCGACCGCGAGGGCACGGTGCGCGCGCTGATCAATTGCTGCCGCCACCGCGGCGCGCTGGTGTGCCGCGAGCGCGAGGGCAACGCCCGGCAGTTCTACTGCATGTATCACGGCTGGACCTATCATCCCGACGGCCGGCTCAAATCGGTGCCGGGCGAGGATGCCTACGGCGAGGCGTTCGACAAAAGCGAAATGGGCTTGGTGCCGGTGCCGCGGCTCGAAGCCTACCGCGATTTCTATTTTGCCAATTTCGATCGCGAGGCGATCGATCTCGACAGTTATCTCGGCAAGGCCAAGGACTATATCGATCTCGTCATCGACCAGTCGCCGTCCGGAAAAATGCAGATCATTTCCGGGACGCAAGAATACGACATCAGGGCGAACTGGAAGCTTTTGGTCGAGAACAGTGTCGACGATTACCACCTCATTTCCACACACTCGACCTGGCTCAACTACATGCGCAATTCCGGCGTCAACGTCACGCCGCCGAAGGGCGAGCTGTTGCCGACCCGCGGCTTTGGCCGCGACCTGGGCAACGGCCATCTGACCACCGACAATCCGAACTATCGCGGCCGTCCAGTGGCGAAGTGGATTTCTGTCTATGGCGAAGATGCCAAGGCCGACATCGATGCGCTGCGCAGCGAGCTGGTGGAGCGGCTCGGCTCGGCGCGTGCCGCCCGCGTCGCCGACACCAACCGCAATCTGGCGATTTTTCCGAACCTCGTCATCAACGACGGCTCCTCGGTCACGGTGCGGCACTTTTATCCGGTCGCGCCGGACCGCATGCACGTCACCGCATGGGCGCTCGGCCCGGTCGAGGAGACCGAGGCGCAACGTGCGCGCCGGCTGCATGCCTTTCTCACCTTCTACGGGCCAGGCGGTTTCGCCACGCCCGACGATGTCGCAGCGCTCGAAGCGGCGCAGCTCGGTTTTGCCGCCTGGCGCGAAGTGCCGTGGTCCGACCTGTCGCGCGGCATGGCCAAGGCCGGCGATCAGCAGCTCGCCACCGACGAGGGCCATCTGCGCGTGTTCTGGCGCAAGTGGAACGAGCTGATGGAGACGCGGGCATGAACGAGCTCGTCGCCTCGACAGTGTCGCGCGCCGAAGTCGAGGATTTGTTCTATCACGAGGCGGACCTGCTCGATTCCTGGCGGCTCGACGACTGGTTGGAATTGTTGACCGACGACGCGGCCTATTACGTGCCGCCGAACGACAAGCCCGACGCCGACGCGCGCTATACGCTGTTCACCATCGCCGACGACATCGTGCGGCTGCGCGAGCGCGTGATCCGGCTGAAGGATCCGAACTGCCACGCCGAATATCCGCTGTCGCGGACGCGGCGCATGATCGGCAATGTGCGCATCACCGGCGTCGACGGCGACGTGATTTCGGCGGCGGCAAATTTCATCATCCATCGCTACCGCCACAACGATCTCGACCGCGTCTTCGTCGGCCAATACCGCTACAAGCTCAAGCGCCAGGGCGGCCGGCTCAAAATCGCGGAGCGGCGCGCCATTCTCGATGCGCAACAACTGGGCCTGCTTGGCTCGGTGAGCTTCATTCTGTGATGTCGGAGCTCGACAAAGTCTTTGGCGAACTTGCCGGCAAGCGTGCGCAGCAAGATGAGGAGCGCCGCGAACGCCACAAGCTTGCGAGCGAGTTTTTGACGGAATTTTTCGAGCAGGACATCAAACCGTCGCAGACGCTGAATACGCGCGGCATCGAAGCAAGCCTGGTCGATCACAAGCTGGTCCTGCACCGGCCGCAATCGGGTCATTACGAAGAGCCGCTCTACATCGTCGTCGGCGAGCAAGGCGAGATCGATATCGCTGGCCGCTCGCTGGGGCGATACCAGCCGGCCGAAAAGTTGGCGAAGAAACGCGAGCTGATCGGCGAGATCATCGCGTTCTTCGACCTGTAGAGCTTTGCAATGGACAACGTCGCGATCGTCGGCGGCGGCATCGGCGGGCTGGCGGCGGCGCTGGCGCTCATCCGCCGCGGCATCGACGTCGATGTCTACGAGCAGGCGCCGGAATTGCGCGAGCTCGGCGCCGGCGTGCAGATCAGCGCCAATGGCACCCGCGTGCTGCATGCGCTCGGGCTCAAGGACGCGCTGGAGAAAGTCCAGGTGCTGCCGGCCGGCAAGGCGATCCGGCTGTGGAACACCGGGCAGACCTGGAAGCTGTTCGATCTTGGCCTGGAATCGGTCGAGCGCTATGGCTTTCCCTACATCACCATCCATCGCGGCGATCTGCATGGCGTGATCGCGCAGGCGGTGCTGCAGGCAAAGCCCGGCGCGATTCACCTAAGCCGCAAATGCACCGCGCTGTCGCAAGCCTCCGACCACGTCGAGCTGCGCTTCGAGACCGGCGCGCCGGTGACGGCAAAGCTCGTGATCGGCGCCGACGGCGTGCATTCGGTAGTGCGCGAAACCCTGTTCGGCGCGGCGAAGCCGGAATTCTGCGGCATCATCGCCTGGCGCGGCGTCATCCCGATGGAACGCGTGCCGGCCTCGATCTCGCGCACCGTCGGCACCAATTGGGTCGGACCCGGCGGCCACGTTGTGCACTATCCGTTGCGCGCCGGGACGCTTCTCAACTTCGTCGGCATGGGTGAGCGCGATTGGACCGTCGAAGGCTGGAACGTGCGCGGCACGACGGAAGAAGTGTTGAGCGATTTTCGCGGCTGGCATGCCGACGTGCATGCGCTCATCCACAACATCGATGTGCCATACAAATGGGGCCTGGCGCTGCGGCCGCCGATGGAAGCGTGGAGCAAGGGGCGCTGCACGTTGCTCGGCGACGCCTGCCACCCGATGGTGCCGCTGTTGGCGCAGGGCGCCAACATGGCGCTCGAAGACGGCCTCGTGCTGGCGCGCGCCATCGAAAAATATCCGCACGACCACGAAGCCGCTTTGACGGCCTACGAGGCGGCGCGCCGCGACCGGGCCAACAAGGTCGTCGCCGGCTCCGCCGCCATGATCCCGCGCTTCCACAACCGCGCCATGGTCGACGCCGAGGCGGCGCAAGCCCACGTCGATCACGAATGGCAGGAGGATCGCATCCGGGAGCGCTACGATTGGCTGTTTACCTACGACGCGATGTCGGTGCCGGTCTGAGCCTTTGGCCTGTTTCGCCCGACGCCGAAAGTCATTATAAGCGCCGCAGAACGGCTAAGATTCTGCCAAGAGGATACGACCATGTATTCAGGCCCCGGCGTGAAGACGAGCCCGGATTTTCCGATCCCCGACACCATGAAAGCCTGGGTGCTGGGCAATCCGAGCGAGTTGAAACTCGCCCAGAAGCCGGTTCCGGTGCCCAAGCGCGCCGAAGTTTTGGTCCGTATCGATGCGGTGGCGATCTGCGCCACCGATCTCGAGATCATCGATCACGGCCCACCAGCGTCGATCCTGGGCGGCATGCCGTTCAACAAGAATTTTACGCCCGGCCATGAGTACATGGGCACGGTGGTGGCGCTCGGACCGGGCGTCGACGAATATCGCATCGGCCAGCGCATCACCGTCGAGATCCATGCCGGCTGCGGCCAGTGCAAGCGCTGCCGCGAAGGCATGTACACCGCGTGCCACAACTACGGCCTCAATTACGGCGACGTCGACAAGGGCCACCGCGCCAACGGCTTCACCACCGACGGCGGCTTCTGCGAATACCAGGTCAACCACATCAACACGCTGGTCGCCATTCCCGACGCCATGTCGGACGAGGAGGCGACGCTGGTGGTGACGGCAGGCACCGCGATGTACGGGCTGACCGAGCTCGGCGGTCTCGTCGCCGGCGAAAGCGTCGTCGTCACCGGCCCCGGCCCGATCGGTTTGCTCGGCGTCGCCGTGGCAAAGGCGCTGGGTGCGTCGCCCGTCATCCTCACCGGCACGCGCGACAACCGGTTGAAAATCGGCCGCGAGCTCGGCGCCGATCATGTGATCAACGTGCGCAATGAAGATGCCGTCGAAGCGGTGCGGCGGCTCAACGGCGGCAAGGGCGTCGACTATGTAATCGAGTGCTCGGGCGCACCGAACGCGGTGAACGATGCGATCCGCATGGTCAATCGCGGCGGTAAGGTGTGCCTCGCCGCGTTCCCGCACCAGGAGACGCCGGTCGACGTCGCCCATATCGTGCGCAACAACATTTATCTCTATGGCATCCGCGGCGAGGGCAAGACCGCGACCCACCGCGCCGAAGCCTTCATGTCGCAAAAGCGCTTCGACGCCACGAAAATCCATACCCACACGTTTCCGCTCGACGACCTTCCGACCGCGATCCGCTACGCCAAGGACCGCGTCGACGACGCGATCAAGGTCGTGGTGAAGGCCAAAGGCGTGGCCGCGCACCGGGTCGCCGCCGAATGAGAAAATACGTTGCGCTGACTTGCGCCGCGCTTACTGCTTCATTCTTACTGAATGCAACGCCGGCCGCGGCCGAGGATTGGCCGAGCCATCCGGTCCGCATCGTCAATACTTTTGCGCCGGGCGGTGCGGCCGACATTCTCGCCCGCGTGGCCGCGGATCAGCTAACCAAGGCGTTCGGCCAGCAATTCTATGTCGAAACCCGCGCCGGCGCCGGCGGCGTGATCGGCGTCGACTTCGTTGCTCATTCCGATCCCGACGGCTACAATTTCGTCATCACGACATTGTCGCTCACCGCGATCAACCCGCTGATCAACGCCAAGATCGGCTACGACCCGTTCAAGGATCTGACTCACGTCGCCTATCTCGCGGGCTCGCCGATCGTCTTCATTGTTAGCGCCAAGAGCGACGTGAAGACGCTGAAGGATTTCGTCGCCAAGGCGAAGGCGAGCGGCAAGCCGTTGACCTACGGCGTGTCGGGGCTGGCGAGCGCCGGCCAGATGATCGCCGAATCCTTCGCGCAGCTCGCCGATCTGAAATTCCAGGTGGTGCCGTACAAGGGCGCCGCGCAAAGCCAGCTCGACGTGGTGGCCGGCAATATCGATTTCGCCACGCCGACAGTGACCTCCGCGTCGCCGCAGCTCCAAGGCGGCACCGTGATCGGGCTCGCCCAAACCGGCAGCGAGCGGCTGCCGGATTATCCAGATGTGCCGACCTTCAAGGAGCTCGGCTACAAGCTCGAGGCGACCAACTGGTTCGGGCTTGCCGGTCCGGCCGGGCTTCCGGCCGACATCGTCCGCAAGGTCAACGCCGTGATCAATGCCGGCATGGCGCAGCCCGACAACCAGGGCCGCATCCGCCAGGAAGGCATGATCATCGCGCCGATGGACGCCGACGCCTTCAACGCCTTCGTCGCGCACGAGGCGCTGCGCTGGAAGCCGGTGATCCTCAAGGCCGGGCTGAAGATGGAATAGCCGCCCGCGTCATTTCTTGCGAATGCGGAACGTCAGCAGCCGTTTTTCCTTATGCGTGGCTTCGAGCGTATCGCCGGTCTGGTTCAACAAATTCGGAATATCGATGCCGGCGAGCGGATCGGTGCATTCCACGACCAGAATGTCGCCCGCCGCCATGCCGCCGAGCGCCTTTTTGGTGCGCAGCGCCGGCAGCGGGCATTTGAGGCCGCGCAGATTGAGCGTCTTTTCGGTCATTCGCAGTGTCATCATCCGCGCATGCGGACGATCCAGTAATCTCGGATGGTGCGGATGTATACTCGGTTTTTGGTGTTTACTGGATGCCCGCTTGCGCGGGCATGACATATAGCAATGGCCGCCGATTCCAGCATCCAACGCATCACGCGCCTGACCCCGCTCAGCGCGATCCTGGCGCTCATCGAGTCGCGGGTCGTAGCGGTGGCGCCCCAGAAATCTGCCATCGCCGCGGCGCTCGGCCGCACGTTGGTCGAGGATGTGGTGGCTGCGCAACTTCCGCCAATGACGATCGCGCTGCGCGATGGTTTTGCCGTCGAAGCTGGCGCGATTGCCGATGCCGGTCCTTATTCGCCAGTGCCGTTCGCGTCAAAGCCGCAGCGGGTCGAGGTTGGCGAGCCGCTACCGAGCGGAACCGACGCGGTGGTGCCGTTCGACGCAGTAAGCGATCGCGACGAGGCCATCGCCGCGGTTTCGCCGGGCGAGGGCGTGTTGGCCACGGGCGGCGATTGCACGCCGCGCACGCCATTACGCCGGACCGGCGAGCGCGTGCGCGCCATCGATATCGCCGTGATCGCTGCCGCCGGCATCGCCGAGGTAACGGTTCGTTCGCCGCGCATTCTCATTGCTTGCGATAGCACCATGAAGACACCGCTGATCGAAAGCGCGCTCGATGGGCTTGCGCATGCCGCGACCGTGGCCGGATGCGCGGTGCTCGAAGCGCAGCGCGAGGGAAGGGGGCTCGATCGGGCGTTGGCGGATGAAAGCGCCGACGCGGTGATCGCGCTCGGCGGTACTGGTAGCGGACGGCGTGACGCCGCGGTGCATGCGCTGGCGCGGCTCGGCCAGGTCGAGGCGCACGGCATCGCCGTATCGCCCGGCGAAACTGCGGCGTTCGGCTTCGCCAGCGCGCGACCGGTGCTGCTGGTCCCCGGACGGCTCGATGCGGCGTTGGCGGTTTGGCTGCTGGTCGGGCGCCATCTTGTGGCCAAGCTCGCCGGCGGCGGCATTACGGATTTGCCGGTTATGCTGCCGCTCAAACGTAAGGTCACATCGAACATCGGGCTAACTGAACTGGTTCCGGTGAGCTGCGCCGGCGGCGTGGCGGAACCGCTCGCTTCAGGTTATCTATCGTTGGAATCGCTGGCGCGCAGCGACGGTTGGATCGTCGTGCCGGCCGAGAGCGAAGGTTTTGCAGCCGGGACGCCGGTTGCCGTGAGAGCATGGCCATAAATCCGAAATCCAACGTGCGCGGCTCGGAGATTGTTGATGCAGTCAAGCGCGCCGCGCGGCAGGAGCAATTCCTCGAAGTGGTGTCCGCCGATGAGGCGCGGCGCCGTTTCGATGCCTGTATCGATCGCTCGCCGCTTGGCGGCGAAAGCCTCGCCCTCGGTGCGGCGCTGTCGCGCGTGCTCGTGGCCGACGTGGTCGCCCCGGTCGATGCGCCGCCGTTCGACCGCTCCAATGTCGACGGCTTTGCCGTGCGCGCCGCCGACACCGCGGGCGCCAGCGACGGCGCGCCAAAGCGTCTTGTGCTCAATGCCGAAGTGATCGCCTGCGGCGTTGCGCCTGCCATCGAAGTGTTGCCCGGCACTGCGACGGCGATCGCGACCGGCGGTGTCATCCCGCGCGGCGCCGATGCGGTGGTGATGATCGAGCACACCGATTTGATCGAGGACGATGTCGCGCCGGCCATCGCGCTGCGCCGCGCCGCCGCCAGCGGCCAGCTCATCTCCTATGCCGGTTCGGACATCGCGCGCGGCGAAACGCTGCTGCGCCGCGGCACGCGCATCGGCTCGCGCGAGATCGGCATGCTCGCGGCGTGTGGGTTTGCATCCGTCGACGTGGTGCGACGCCCGCGCGTCGCCGTGCTCTCGACCGGCGATGAATTGGTCGAGCCCGGCCGGCCGCTCACGCCCGCCGGCGTCTACGACAGCAACGGCGCCATCATCGCCGCCGCGATCGTCGAGGCCGGCGGCGAGCCGGTGCCGTTCGGCGCGTTCCCCGACGAAGAGGTCGCGCTCGAACTGGCGATGCGCACGGCGCTGGAAGCCTGCGACATGGTGGTGCTGTCCGGCGGCACCTCGAAGGGCGCCGGCGATCTGTCCCATCGCATCGTGTCGCGGCTCGGCGCGCCCGGTATTCTTGTTCATGGCGTGGCGCTCAAGCCTGGCAAGCCGCTGTGCCTCGCGGTCATCGGCGATAAACCTCTCATTGTACTACCGGGATTTCCGACCTCGGCGATCTTCACCTTTCATGCCTTCATGGCGCCGGTCATCCGCGCGCGCGCCGGGTTGGCGCCGGAAGCGGCGCGAACGGCGACGGCACGCGTGCCGGTACGCATCGCTTCGGAGCTCGGCCGCGAGGAATTTGTGCTGGTCTCGCTCGTCACCGGCGAAGACGGCGCCATCGCGTTCCCGACCGGCAAAGGTTCGGGCGCGGTGACGGCGTTTTCCCAGGCCGACGGATTTTTGACCATCGATCCGCTCGCCAGCGCGCTCGATGCGGATACCAGCGCCGAAATCACGTTGATCGGCGACGCGGCGCGTGCGCCCGATCTCGTCATCATGGGCAGCCACGATATCGCGCTCGATGTTGTCGTCGGCGCGCTGGCCGAGCGCGGCTTCAATGCGCGCACCATCGCCGTCGGCAGCCTCGGCGGCGTCGCGGCGCTCAGCCGCGGCGAATGCGATCTCGCGCCGGTGCATCTCGTCGACCCGGCGACCGGCGTCTACAACAAACATCTGCAGGCGGCCGGCCTTGCGCTGGTGCCCGGCTGGCGGCGCATGCAGGGTTTTGTTTATCGCTCAGGCGACTCTCGCTTCGAAGGCCGCACCGCCGACTCGGCGTTAAAAGCCGCGCTCGCCGATCCCAAACTGCTGATGGTCAACCGCAATGCCGGATCCGGCACGCGCGTCTTGATCGACAGCCTGCTCGGCCGCACGCGGCCGCCCGGCTACGCCAACCAGCCGCGCTCGCATAACGCGGTCGCCGCCGCGGTCGCGCAAAACCGCGCCGATTGGGGCGTCGCCATCGCGCCGGTGGCACGGATGTACGGCCTCGCCTTCCTGCCCATCGCGCCCGAAGAATATGATTTTCTGCTCCGTGAGGCGCGCCGCGCGCGGCCCGCCGTACAAGCTTTCCTGGACGTATTGCGGGACAAAACAACGCGTGAGCGCATCCGCGCGCTCGGCATGGAACCCGCAGGCGAATGACGCTACATAAGGCCTATGCGCATCATCGGTCTCGCGGGCTGGAGCGGCTCCGGCAAGACGACACTGGTCACCAGCGTGATCCCGGTGCTGATCAAGCGCGGCCTGAAAGTCGCCACCGTCAAGCACGCGCATCATGAGTTCGATACCGACCAGCCGGGCAAGGATTCCTGGCTGCACCGGCAGGCCGGCGCCAGCGAGGTCGCGATCGTTTCCAGCCGCCGCTGGGCCATCGTGCACGAGCTTCGCGACGAGCCCGAGCCGGCGCTCGCCGATATTTTGGCGAAGCTGAGCCCAGTCGATCTAGTGATCGTCGAAGGCTTTAAGCGCCATTCGCATCCAAAACTCGAAGTTTTTCGCGCCACGGTCGGTAAGCCGTTGTTGCATCCCGACGACGATTGTATCGTTGCCGTCGCCACCGACGCGCCGCTGCCGCAGGCGCAGGTGCCGGTGCTGATGCTCGATGATTTTGACGGCATCGCCAATATGTTTGCGGCGGAGGCGCTACCGCTCGAGCAAATCGGCCCACCGCGGGACGAAGCCTAATGGCGCAACTCAGCGACGATTGCTTCGCCTTCAACGGCCCGCTGCTTCCGGTCGCCGACGCCGAGCGTCTGATTGTCGAGCGCGTTTCGCCGGTAAGCGAATGCGAGACTGTGACATTGCGCGACGCGATGGGTCGCGTGCTGGCCGAGGACGTCATCGCTCCGCTCAATGTGCCGCCGTTCGATAATTCCGCCGTCGACGGTTATGCGGTGCGCGCCGCCAATCTCGATGCCAAAGGCGAAACGCGCCTGACGATCGTTGATCGCGTCGCCGCCGGACATGACGCCACGCAGGCGCTTCATGCCGGGGAAACGATCCGTATTTTCACCGGTGCGCCGATGCCGGACGGCGCCGACACGGTTTTTATGCAGGAAGACTGCCGCGTCGATGGCGGAGCCGTCGTGGTGCCGTCGGGACTAAAACTCGGCGCCAACCGTCGCCTTGCCGGTGAGGATATGCGCGCCGGCGCGGTCGCATTGCCCGCCGGCCGCCGGCTCGCCGTGCAGCACGTTGCGCTCGCGGCAGCGCTTGGCCTCACCGCGCTAAAGGTCCGCCGTCGCGTGCGGGTCGCGTTGTTCTCGACCGGCGACGAGATCGTCGAGCCGGGCGCGCAACTGCCCCGCGCCGGGCTTTACGATTCCAATCGCTACCTGCTCGCGGGTCTCATCACGCGCCTCGGCGCTGAGGTCACCGACCTCGGCATTCTCAGCGACGATCCGCAACAGCTCGCGCGGGCCATCGCCAAAGCCGCCGAGGATCATGATCTGGTGCTGACGTCGGGCGGCGTCTCGACCGGCGAAGCCGATTATGTGCGTAGCGCCATCGAGAGTATCGGCCGGATCGTTTTTTGGCGGGTCGCCATAAAACCAGGCCGGCCGGTAGCAATGGGCGTCGTGCCGGCAGCGAAGAGCGGCGATAGCGCGGCCTTCGTCGGCTTGCCGGGAAATCCGGTCGCGGTCTTCGTCACTTTCGTGCGCGTGGTGCGGCCGTTGCTGTTGCGGCTTGCCGGCGCGCTGCCCGAGCCGCTGATCGCAATGCCGGCACGCGCCGCCTTCTCCTACAAAAAGCGCAAAGGGCGCCGCGAATATGTACGCGTGGCGCTGCGGCAGGCGACCGACGGCGCCATCGAAGCCTTCAAGCACCCGCAAGACGGCGCCGGCGTCATCACCTCGCTGACCGAAACCGACGGCCTGGCCGAATTGA
>DATHHM010000007.1:0-4109 GCA_035317145.1 Xanthobacteraceae bacterium
GTTTTCCAAAATGCGCGCGAAAATCTGGAAGCCGGAGCCGCGGAAAATCTCCGAGACGTCCTGCATGACGATCGGATTGCGCAAATCCGGCTTGTCGGAGCCATATTTGCTCATCGCCTCGGCGTAAGGGATGAGCGGAAATTTTTTAGTCACCGGCTTGCCGCCGGAAAATTCCTCGAACACACCGCGGATCACCGGCTCGACGGCATCGAACACGTCCTGCTGGGTGACGAAGCTCATTTCCAGATCGAGCTGGTAGAACTCGCCGGGCGAGCGGTCGGCGCGGGCGTCCTCGTCGCGAAAGCACGGCGCGATCTGGAAATAGCGATCAAAACCCGACACCATGATCAGCTGCTTGAACTGCTGCGGCGCCTGCGGCAGCGCGTAGAATTTTCCCGGATGGATGCGCGACGGCACCAGGTAATCGCGCGCGCCTTCGGGCGACGACGCGGTCAGGATCGGCGTCTGGAACTCGAAGAAGCCTTGCTCTTTCATCCGGCGCCGGATCGAATCAATGATCTGGCCGCGCTTCATGATGTTTTGGTGCAAGTGCTCGCGACGCAGGTCGAGGAAACGGTATTTGAGCCTTGTTTCCTCGGGATATTCCTGCTCGCCGAACACCGGCATCGGCAATTCGCCGGCGGGCCCCAAAACCTCGATCTCGCGGATATAGACCTCGATCGCGCCGGTCGGCAGATCGGGATTCTCGGTGCCGCCAGGCCGCCGCCGCACCTTGCCGTCGATGCGCACCACCCATTCCGAGCGCAGCGTCTCCGCCACCTTGAAGGCCGGGCTGTCGGGATCGGCCACCACCTGGGTCAACCCGTAATGGTCGCGCAGATCGATGAACAGCACGCCGCCATGGTCGCGGACGCGGTGGCACCAGCCCGACAGCCGAGCCTCGATGCCGATGTCGCTCTCGCGGAGCGCGCCGCAGGTATGGGTGCGGTAGCGATGCATGCTCATTCCAATGGGTGAAAAGGTGGCGCACAACCACCCGCTACGCGCCGATTTGTCAAGCACCAGGGCAAGCGCCTCGACAGGACCGCGCCGATCTGCACACTCGCCGCCGAACAAGGAGCGCGAATGCCGAAGCAACGTAAAAAGCCGGCCGGCCAAGCGGCAGCGGCCGCAACCATGACGGCGGCCGAAGCGGTGATCGCGACGCTGATCGGCCACGGCCTCGACACCATCTATGCCCTGCCGGGGGTGCAGAACGATTTCCTGTTCGAGGCATTGTTCGGGGCGCAGGACCGGCTGCGCACGGTGCACACCCGCCACGAGCAGGGCGCCGCCTATATGGCGCTCGGCGCCGCGCTTGCCACCGGCAAGGCGGCGGCCTTCGCCGTGGTACCGGGACCCGGGCTCCTCAATGCCGGGGCGGCGCTGCTCACCGCCTATGGCATGAATGCGCCGGTGCTCGGCCTGATCGGGCAAATTCCCGACGCCGATATCGGCCGCGGCCTCGGCCAGTTGCACGAGATCCGCGACCAGGGCGGCATCATCAAGCGGCTGGTCGATCATTCGACCCTGATCCGCAAGCCGGAGCAGGCGTCGCGGGCAACCGCGCTGGCGATGCGCGCAATGTCGAGCGGCCGGCCGGGACCGGCGGTGCTCGAATGCGCCATCGACGTCTGGGGCAAATCCGGCCCGGTGACGTTGCAAGCGCCGCTGCCCGTTCCGGCAACCAAGATCGACCACGGCGCGATCCGCAAGGCGGCAAAGCTCCTCGGCGCGGCGAAGCGGCCGCTGATCATCTGCGGCGGCGGCGCGCAAGGTGCTTCCGAAGAAGTCACGGCGCTCTCCGCCATGCTGCAGGCGCCGGTGCTCGGCTTTCGCCGCGGCCGCGGCGTGCTCGACGCCCGCGATCCGCTCAGCGTCACGCTGCCGCTGGGGCGCGATCTCTGGGGCGAAGCCGACGTGGTGCTCGCCATCGGCACCCGCCTGCTCATTCAACTGCGGCAATGGGGCATCGATCGCGAACTCAAGATCATCCGCATCGATGCCGATCCCGAGGAACACGGCCGTCTGCACAAACCGGCGGTGGTGCTGACCGGCGACGCCGCACCGATCCTGCAAAGCCTGCTGGCGGAATTGCCGGCGCACAACGCCAAACGCGCCTCGCGCCGCGCCGGGATGCAGGAGCGGCAAGGCGCGTGGCGCAAGCGCCTGGAAAAAATCGCACCCCAGATCGCGTTTCTCGAAGCGATCCGCGCCGAACTGCCCGAAGACGGGATTTTCGTCGACGAGGTCACGCAAATGGGCTTTGCCGCGCGGCTTGCCTTTCCGGTCTATAAGCCGCGCACCTTCCTCTCGCCGGGCTATCAGGACCCGCTCGGCTGGGGCTTTGCCACCGCGCTCGGCGCGCAGCACGCCCGGCCCGATGTGCCGGTCGTCGCCATCTCCGGCGACGGCGGCTTCATGTTCACCGCCACCGAAATGGCGACCGCCATTCGGCATCGCATCCCGCTCGTCACCATCGTGTTCAACGACGGTGCTTTCGGCAACGTCCGGCGCATCCAGCAGGAGCGCTTCGGCAACCGGCTGATCGGCAGCGATCTGGCCAATCCGGATTTCGTCGCCTTCGGCAAGAGTTTTGGCGCCGAGGCGGTGCGCGTAAGGGGCCCGGACGAGTTGCGTCAGGCGTTACGCCATGCGTTTGCGCACCGCGACGGGCCGACACTGATCGAGGTTCCGGTGGGCGCATTTCCAAGCCCCTGGGAATTCATCAACATGCCGAAGGTCCGGGGGGCATAGATGCACCGCAAAGGGCTTCCCAACCGCAACGCCGGCCTTGCAACGTGCCGCACATCTGAACGAGACTAGCACAATGCCGATGTCGAGTGCCGCCGCAGTCTCCCATTCCATGCACCCGATCACCACGACGTCGGAACTGGCCGCCGCGTGCAGGCGGATGGCTGCGCATCCGTTCGTCACCATCGACACCGAGTTCCTACGCGAAACCACCTACTATCCGCTGCTGTGCGTGGCGCAGATGGCCTCGCCCGACGAGGCCGTCGTCGTCGATGCGCTTGCGCCCGGTATCGATCTCGCGCCGTTTTACGCGCTGATGGCCGACGAGAAGGTCATGAAGGTGTTTCATGCCGCGCGCCAGGACATTGAAATCATCTGGCACGGCGCAAAACTCATTCCGCATCCGATCTTCGACACCCAGGTCGCCGCCATGGTGCTCGGCTACGGCGATTCCATTTCCTACGACCAGCTGGTGCAGCGCATCACCGGCGACACGCTCGACAAATCGAACCGTTTCACCGACTGGACGCGCCGGCCGCTGTCCGAGGCGCAACTCACTTACGCCATTTCCGACGTCACCCATCTGCGCGACGTCTATCACGCGCTGGTCGAAGATCTCGGCCGCCGCGGCCGCGCCGACTGGGTCGAGGACGAGATGCAGGTCCTGACCTCGCCCGAGACCTACCGCATGGATCCGCAGAGCGCGTGGCAGCGGCTCAAGACCCGCGTGCGCAAGCCCAAGGAGCTCGCGGTTCTGATCGAGGTCGCGGCCTGGCGCGAGCGCGAGGCGCAATCCCGCGACGTGCCGCGCTCGCGCGTGCTCAAGGACGACGCGATCGGCGACATCGCCGTGCAGGCGCCGACGACCATCGAGAAACTCAAGCATCTGCGATCGCTGCCCAAGGGGTTCGAACGCTCACGCTGGGGCGAGGCGATCGTCGCCGCGGTGGAGCGCGGACTGGCGCGCGATCCGAAAACCTTACCGCACCACGTGCGCGCGCAGCCGGCGGCCAATGCGGCGGCGGCGGTCGAACTGCTCAAGGTGCTGCTGCGCATGATCTCGGAGCGCCATCACGTCGCCGCCAAGGTGATCGCCACGGTCGACGATCTGGAGCGCATCGCCTCCGACGACGCTGCGGATGTTCCGGCACTGAAGGGCTGGCGGCGCGAGCTGTTCGGCGACAAAGCGCTGGCGCTCAAACATGGCCAACTCGCCCTTGCCATCGAGAAGGGCCGCGTTGCGACGGTCGAGCGCGGCTGAGCGGTCGCGTTCTCCTTGAGCATGATCCGGAAAAGTGGAAGCCGGTTTTCCGAAAAGATCATGCTCCAACGAAAAACCTAGACCATGATCCGAT
>DATHHM010000008.1:0-15306 GCA_035317145.1 Xanthobacteraceae bacterium
CGGCGAGCGGCAAGGGCTGAGCATGACCGCGAGGCGACGCTCACCTTTACTGGTTCGGGCCGGTTCGGCGGCTGTGCTTGTGCTCGCGCTCGCGGGCTGCACGCCCGGCGGACAGTTCGATCCGACGACGTTGCTCGCCAACGATACATTCGACACCAAAACGAAGCTGAAAGGCGACCGGCAGCCGGTATTCCCCAATGGCGTGCCGGGCACGAGCTCCGGCGTGCCGCAGGATCTGGTCAAGGGCTATCAGCCGCCGCCCGATCAGGCCGCCGACGCCAACGCGGCCGATGCGGCCGCGGCAGAAGCGGCAAAAAACAAACCGAAGCCGAAACCGAAAGTGGCGCGCGCACCCGCGCAGCCGCCCGCGTCGCCGCCGCGGCGTATCAATGTCGGTCCGACCCCAAATCAGGCCACGCCGGCCGCCCCGCAAGGAGCGGCGCCGCCACAGCAGTCGCAACAATCGCCTTTTCCGCCACCGCCGCAGACCGCTCCCGCACAGCAGGCCGCTCCGACAGTACAATCACGATGGCCTGATCCGCCCAAGTCCGGCACGTCCTCGCAGTAAACGCGGCGCCGCCATCGGCTTCTTCCACGACCAGACCTAGCTATTCACGGCGCCGCTAACGATGTAAGCCGCGCACTCACGCGTGGGCGGAAGATTTCGATTGCCGCCGCGACCATGATCCAATTCAATTGAATCGGATCATGGTCTAGAATCTTTGTTTGAGCATGATCTTATCCGAAAACCGGTATCCACTTTTCGGGATCATGCTCTAAATCAGCGAAGCCGCCATTATGACTTTCACCATCGCCATTGTCGGCCGCCCGAATGTCGGCAAATCGACGCTGTTCAACCGCCTGGTCGGGCGGCGGCTGGCGCTGGTCGACGACCAGCCGGGCGTGACGCGCGATCGCCGCGAAGGCGAGGGCAGGCTCGGCGATCTTTCGTTCAAGGTGATCGATACCGCGGGCCTCGAAGACGCCGAGCGCAAAACCCTTTCGGGACGGATGCAGGCGCAGACGGCTGAGGCTTTGGCGCAGGCCGATGCCGTGCCGTTTCTGGTCGATGCGCGCGATAGCGCAATGCCGGCCGATCGCGCTTTCGCCGATCTGGTGCGCAAATCGGGTAAGCCGACGATTCTGGTCGCCAACAAGAGCGAGGGTCGCGCCGGCGCAGCAGGTGCGCTGGAATCCTATGCGCTCGGTCTTGGCGAGCCGGTGTCCATCAGCGCCGAGCACGGCGAGGGATTGGCGGAACTGTACGATGCGTTGCGCGCGGCATTGCCCGACGCGACCGGTGAGCCCGAGAGTGAGAGCGAAGACACCGCGATCCCGGTCGATGAAGACAAGCCGATCCGGCTCGCCGTGGTCGGCCGCCCCAATACCGGCAAATCGACGCTGATCAACCGCCTGCTCGGCGAGGACCGGCTGTTGACCGGGCCCGAGGCCGGCATCACCCGCGATGCGATCGCCGTCGATCTCACCTGGCACGGCCGGCACTTTCGCATTCACGATACCGCAGGGATGCGGCGCCGCTCGCGGATCGAGGAGAAGCTGGAAAAGCTGTCGGTGGCGGACGCGCTCAACGCCATCCGCTTTGCCGAGGTCGTCATCGTGCTGATCGATTCGCAAGCCCCGTTCGAGGAGCAGGATATCCGGATCGCCGACCTGGTCGAGCGCGAGGGGCGCGCCGCCGTCATCGCGGTCAACAAATGGGATCTGGTCGAGCGCGAGCCCGGCGCCTTGACGCGGCTGCGCGCCGAAGTCGATCGCCTCTTGCCGCAGATCAAGGGCGTGCCGGTTGTCACGCTTTCGGCGCGCTCCGGCGACGGTCTCGATCGGCTGATGGCGGCCGTCCTGGAAAGCTACGCCACTTGGAATCGCCGCGCTTCGACGTCGGCGCTCAACCGCTTCCTCGCCAAGGTCGTGTCGGCGCATCCGCCGCCCGCCGTCAAAGGCCGCGCGCTACGGCTCGATTACATCACTCAGCCGAAGGCGCGGCCGCCGACGTTCGTATTGTTCTCGTCGCGGGCGCATGCGCTGCCCGAGACTTACCGGCGCTACCTGGTCAACGGCTTGCGCGAAAGTTTCGCGCTGCCCGGCACGCCGATCAGGCTCACGCTGCGGGCAAAGGTAAATCCCTACGCCGGCAAAAAGCGCCGCCGCTGAATTGCTCGATCGCGCCGTGAGCGGTCACGCGGGCGGAGCAAAGTCCAGGAATTTTTTGGCATAGAAATCGTAGAGCTTGCCGGTTTCGGTACAGCCCGGCAGGCATAGATCGAGGATTTTCTCCGCGACCTCGTCGGGCGTCGGCAGCGTCATCGGGTCTTCGCCCGGCATGACATAGGCGCGCATGCGGGTGCGGGTCGGGCCGGGATTGAACAGGTTGACGCGCACCGGCGTGGAACTGGTTTCCGCCGCGTAGGTTCGTGCCAGCGCATTGAGGGCGGCCTTCGACACCGAATAGGGGCCGGCATAGGCGCGGGCATTGGTGGCGGCGCCCGAGGTCAGGAATACGGCACGCCCGGCGGCCGAGCGCCGCAGCAACCCGTCCATGGCGCGGATCAGGTGCCAATTGGCGGTGACGTTGACCGCCATGGCCTCGTCCCAGGCCGCCGGCATGACATGATCGAGGGGCGAGCGTTGCCCGGCCACCGCGGCATTGCCGACCAGAACGTCGAGCCGCTGGTAGCGCTCGTTCAACGCCGAGGCGAGCCGGTAGAAGCCGTCGTAGTCGCACATGTCGAGCGGCACTAGCGTCGCCGAGCTACCGGCCTTGCGCACCGCATCGTCGAGCTCCTCGAGCCCGCCGACCGTGCGCGCCACCGCCACCACGTGCGCCCCGGCCCGCGCCAGCGCCAGCGCTGTCGCATAACCGATGCCGCGCGAGGCGCCGGTGACGAGCGCGATACGGTCAGCAAGCGGTAACGGCATTTCTCAGCTGGCTTCGGCGAGCAGCGAGAGCTGGCGCGGCGAGGCGTCTTGCGCCGTGCGGTCGGTCAGCGGGGTCGGATATTCGCCGGTGAAGCAATGATCGGTGAATTGCGGCCGCACCGGATCGCGGCCCTTCTCGCCCATGGCGCGATAGATGCCCTCGACCGAAAGGAAGGCGAGCGAATCGGCGCCGATGAATTTGCGCATGCCTTCGAGATCGTGGGTCGCGGCCAGGAGCTTGTCCTGCTCGGGCGTGTCGATGCCGTAATAGTCCGGGTGCGTGATCGGGGGCGAGGCGATGCGGAAATGCACTTCGCTGGCGCCGGCCTCGCGCATCATCTGCACGATCTTCACCGAGGTCGTGCCGCGCACGATCGAGTCGTCGATCAGCACGATACGCTTGCCGGCGACAACCGCGCGGTTGGCGCTGTGCTTGAGGCGGACGCCGAGCTGGCGGATGTGCTGGGTCGGCTCGATGAAGGTGCGCCCGACATAGTGATTGCGGATGATGCCGAGCTCGTAGGGGATGCCGGATTCCTGAGCATAGCCGATCGCCGCGGGCACGCCGGAATCGGGCACCGGAACGACCACGTCGGCGGTCGCGGGCGCCTCGCGGGCGAGCTCCGCGCCGGACGCCTTGCGCACGTTGTAGACGCTTTTGCCGCCGATGATCGAATCCGGCCGCGCGAAATAGATGTATTCGAAGATGCAGGGCCGCGGCGGCATGGGCACGAACGGCTTGTGCGAATGGGCGCCGTCCTCGTCGAAGACCAAAACCTCGCCGTTGTCGACGTCGCGCACATATTGGGCGCCGATGATGTCGAGCGCGCAGGTTTCCGACGCCAGGATCGGGCAGCCGTCGAGCTTGCCCAGCACCAGCGGCCGGATGCCCAGCGGGTCGCGCGCGCCGACCAGTTTCTTGTTGGTCAGGCCGACGAAGGCGAAGGCGCCTTCGAGATTGCGCAGGCCCTCGATGAAGCGGTCGACGAAGCGGTTGCGATGCGAACGCGCCACGAGATGCAGGATCACCTCGGTGTCGGTGGTCGACTGCATCATGGCGCCGTCGCGAATGAGCTGTTTGCGCAGCGAAATGCCGTTGGTGAGATTGCCGTTGTGGCCGATGGCAAAGCCGCCGGCATTGAGCTCGGCGAACAGCGGCTGCACGTTGCGCAGGATGGTCTCGCCGGTGGTCGAATAGCGCACATGGCCGACCGCGGTATTGCCGGGCAGGCGGTCGATGACCTCGCGCCGCGAAAAGGCGTCGCCGACCAGGCCGAGACGACGTTCGGAGTGAAAACGCTTGCCGTCGAAGGAGACGATGCCGGCCGCTTCCTGGCCGCGGTGCTGCAAGGCGTGCAGGCCGAGCGCCGTGATCGCGGCCGCGTCCGGGTGGCCGAAAATGCCGAAAACGCCGCACTCTTCGCGCAGCCGATCGGCGTCAAGATCGAGGAGGGCGGGTTCCGTCATCGGCTCTCCAAGCGCGTCACCGCGCCACCTTTAAGGCCTCGACCACGCTCGGCATCCCGATTCGGTCGCCGCGATCATAGCCTGCGTCCGCCAGCTTGTCGGCGGGATTGCCGAGTTGTCCATGCTGGTCCGAAGGCGCCCCCGGCGTCTCGGTATCCCCCGGACGCCGCGGCTTCAGCTTTAAGATGATGCTTTCGAAGTTATCCGGCAATATGCCCAGGAACCAATCTCGTGTGGCTTTTAACACGATGACCGATTTAGCGTTCCTGATGCCCCCATTTTGCGCGGGTTCGGAAATGAGCCAACTGATGAATGTGTAGGCAACGGCAACAAGCAGGAAGCCTCGGACGAGCCCGAATATGAAGCCCAAGGTACGATCCAACGCGCCAATCTGACTGTCGAGAACCATGTCCGATATGCGTATTGTAATCACTGCGACGACCAGCAAAACCACGAAAAACGTGCCTACACCGGCAATTATCAGCGCCGGCGTATCACCGACATTCACCAACGACTTTACGGTCGGCGCGAGCCGACCCGCAAAATAGACGCCGGCGATCGCGGCAGTCAGCCAAGATACAATCGAGAAAAACTCTCGCATAAATCCGCGGACCATCGCGAGGAAAGCCGAGATCAACATTATGACGATGAGAAGAAGATCAAACCATGTAATAGGCATTATTGTTCCCAGCGCTGCAGCGGGCGGAACTATTACCGCAATATTTAGGCAACCGAAGCATGATACTTCCGTTCGAATCGCCGGAGCCTCCAGCGCCTAGATACGACTGCCAATAGGTCGATGAAGACGCGGGGTGTATAGCCGGGCGCGGGCACGCCGTCACCCGTCTTCTCACGGTCTTTCTCATAGTCCTTTTCGTAGGCTCGCTGGGCTCACCGGCAATGGTCATGATCGCGGCCCGGCACCGGCATTAACCACGTTATCAGCAATCGACCTCAACTTTCCTGACGGCCGACGCGGCGGAGCGCCGGCACACCGTCGCGCGCGATATCGGCGACCAGGTTGGCCAGCGTGCCGATGGTCGAGAGCGAGAAGTTTTCGGGCGCTTCGGCGCGCGCCGCCTCCGGCACGATTGCGCGCGTAAAACCGAGTTTTTGCGCCTCCTTGAGCCGCGTCGCGGTCTGCGCCACCGGACGCACCGCCCCCGACAGCGACACTTCGCCGAAATACACCGCATCGGCCGGCAACGGCGCGCGGGCCAGCGAGGACACCAGGGCTGCTGCGGCGGCGACGTCGGCCGCCGGCTCCTGGATGCGCAAGCCGCCGGCGACGTTGAGATAGACGTCATGGCCCGAGAGGCGCACGCCGCAATGGGCCTCGAGCACGGCCAGCACCATGGACAGCCGGGCCGGATCCCAGCCGACCACGGCACGGCGCGGCGTGCCGAGCGTGGTCGGCGCGACCAAAGCCTGTATCTCGACGAGCAGCGGCCGCGTACCCTCGATTCCGGCAAACACCGCGGTGCCGGGGCTGCCGAGGTCGCGCTCGGACAGGAACAGCTCGGAGGGGTTTGCGACTTCGCGCAAGCCTGCGCCGGTCATCTCGAACACGCCGATTTCGTCGGTCGGCCCGAAGCGGTTTTTCATCGCGCGCAAAATGCGGAATTGATGGGAGCCGTCGCCCTCGAACGACATCACCGCGTCGACCATATGCTCGACGACGCGGGGGCCGGCGATCTGGCCGTCCTTGGTGACGTGGCCAACCAGGATCACCGCCGCGCCAGAGCGTTTGGCGAAGCGGATCAGCTCGCTCGCCGAGCCGCGTACCTGCGTCACCGTGCCGGGCGCCGCTTCCACGCGCTGCGTCCACATGGTCTGGATCGAGTCGATGACCAAAAGCCGCGGCGTCGATCCTTGCGACATCGTCGCGATGATATCCTCGACCGCGGTTTCCGCGGCGAGTTCGACGGCGGCGTCAGAGAGGTCGAGCCGTTCGGCGCGCAGCCGCACCTGGGCCACGGCTTCCTCGCCGGAAATATAGACGGCGCGATGCCCGGCGCGGGCGAAGGCGGCCGCAACCTCCAACAGCAGCGTCGATTTACCGATGCCGGGATCGCCGCCAAGGAGCAGCACCGAGCCGCGCACCAGGCCGCCGCCGGTCACCCGGTCGAATTCGGCCATGCCCGAAGGCAGCCGCGGCGCCTCATTCGGCTCGCCTTTGAGCGGCTCGACGGCGAACAGCCGGCCTTTTCTCGGCGACCGCGCTGTTGGCGCGGCGGAGCCTTCCTCCACCAAGGTGTTCCAATCGCCGCAGGCTTCGCAGCGGCCGGACCAGCGCCCGTAAGCGGCGCCACAGTTCTGGCAGACATAGTTCTGTGTGCGTGCCGCCATTGGGTAGCACCTTAAAGATCACGGATTCGGATCAAGCCCGCGGTAGACAAGATGGCAACGCATGCCGAGTCGCGTAAGGACCTCATAGCCGATTGTTCCGGCGGCCGCGGCGAAATCGTCAATTCCAATTCCGGCGCCGATGAAGGTCGCGACGTCGCCGCGGTGAACGGCGCCGTCGGGCAGGTCGGTGACGTCGATACAGACCAGATCCATTGAGATGCGGCCGGCGACGGGGCAGGGCTTGCCGGCGATGATCGCCTTGCCGCCCGGCGCGCCGTCACTGGCGCTCGCGGCGCGCATGAGCCCGTCGGCATAGCCCACCGCAACGACGACGATGCGCGAGGCGCGTTTGGCGGTCCAGGTCGCGCCGTAGCCGACGGTTTGACCCTCCGCGACCCTGCGGATTTGCAGGATGCGGCCGGTAAGCTCCACGACACCCTGCATC
The DNA here is from genome assembly GCA_035317145.1 of Xanthobacteraceae bacterium. GTDB lineage: Bacteria > Pseudomonadota > Alphaproteobacteria > Rhizobiales > Xanthobacteraceae > BOG-931. Next base: position 7,199 of record DATHHM010000008.1, read on the forward strand.
GGATTGGGCCGGCCGGGCGTCGGATTGACGCCGTAGAGCGCGGCCCCGGGCCTCGCCAGATCGCACAGCGCCGAGTCGCCGAGGAAAATGCCGGAGGAATTGGCCAGCGAGGCCGGAATGCCGCGGTAAAGCGCGCGGAGATCGCGAAACAGTTTTATCTGGCTCACGGTGAGCGGATGGTCGGCGATCTCGGCGCAGGCCAGATGGCTCATCAACAGCGTAATGCCGTGATTATCGGTCTGAGTGCGCGGCGCTAGAGCGGCGGCTTCTTCCGGCGAAATGCCGAGCCGATTCATGCCGGTGTCGACTTGCAATGCGGCGCCGCCTTGCCAGTTGCGGGCGGCAACGAAGGCGTCCCACTCGGCAAGCTCGGTCATGCTGTTGATGACCGGCCGCGCATTGAGCTCGACGAAGGCCGGCGAACCTTCCGGCGTGCAGCCGTTAAGCACGTAGATGGTGGCTTCACGCGCGCGCGTCCGTACGCGCCGCGCTTCCGCAAGATCGGCGACGAAGAACGTCTTGCAACCGGCCTTGGCGAGCGTGGCCGTGACCGGCTCAAGCCCCACGCCATAGGCATTGGCCTTGACCACGGCCGCACATTCGACGGTCAGGGCCTGGTGCGCCAGCGCGCGCCAGTTCGCCGCGATGGCGGCAAGATCGATGATCAGCGTGCCGCCGGTTTCGGGCTCTGCCAGCGTGCCGGCCGGTTCAGGAAGCGGTTCCGCAAGTGCCATGGTCGGGTTTATGGCTGCCGCTGCGGCGGCGGTAAAGGAGGTACCCGGAAAATGGCCTAGTAACTCGGCTGCAGCCCCCTGCTGAGGTTGCCGAAGCGCGTTACAGCGGCCTCGAATTGCAACTCCACTGTGCCGGTCGGACCATGGCGCTGTTTGCCGATGATAAGCTCGGCTTTTCCGTGCGCCTCGGTAATTTGCTTTTCCCAGTCTGCAAATTCCGCAGTTCCTTCACGGGGCTTTTTGTTTTCGAGATAATATTCCTCGCGGAATACGAACATCACTACGTCGGCGTCCTGCTCGATCGAGCCCGACTCGCGCAGGTCGGAAAGTTGCGGCCGTTTGTCGTCGCGGTTTTCGACCTGTCGCGACAACTGGGACAAGGCCAGGATCGGGATGTTCAGTTCCTTGGCGAGCGCCTTGAGCCGGGTGGTGATCTCGGTGATTTCCTGAACGCGATTTTCGGCGGCACGGCGGCTGTTGCCCTGCAAGAGCTGAACGTAGTCGATCACCAGGAGATCGAGGCCGCGTTGGCGCTTGAGCCGCCGCGCGCGCGCCGCCAATTGGCCGATCGAGAGGCCGCCGGTCTCGTCCACGTAAAACGGCAGGTTCTGCAACTCGATCGAGACGTCTTTGATTCTCTCGAAGTCGCTCTCGTCGATGCCGCCGCGGCGGATCTTGTTCGACGGAATACCGGTCTGCTCGGAAATGATACGGGTGGCGAGCTGTTCGGCCGACATTTCCAGCGAGAAGAAGCCGACGATGCCGCCATTGACGGTGCCCATGTGGCCGTCGGCGCGCACTTCGCCGGCCCAGGCCTTGGCGACATTGTAGGCGATGTTGGTGGCAAGCGCGGTTTTGCCCATGCCGGGGCGGCCGGCCAGGATGATCAGATCGGAGTTTTGTAGACCGCCCATGCGGTTGTCGAGGTCGGTCAATCCAGTGGCGAGGCCGGATAGGCTGCCGTCGCGCTGATAGGCGCGCGCCGCCATGTCGACGGCGGTGGTGAGTGCCTGGGCGAAGCGCTGAAAGCCGGAATCGTAGCGCCCGGTTTCGGCGATTTCGTAAAGTTTGCGCTCGGCGTCCTCGATGTGGCTCGCCGGCGTGGCATCGACCGGGGCGTCGTAGGCGATGTTGACCATCTCCTCGCCGATCGCGATCAGGTCGCGGCGGATCGAGAGGTCGTAGACGGTGCGGCCGTAATCCTCGGCATTGATGATGGTCGTCGCCTCGGCGGCGAGCCGCGCCAGATATTGGTTGAGCGACAGGCCGGCGATGTCGAAGTCCGCCGGCAGGAACGTCTTCAACGTCACCGGCGTGGCGAGCTTGTTGGCGCGGACCAGGCCGGCGGCCAGTTCGTAGATGCGCCGATGGACTGGCTCGAAGAAATGCTTCGGCTCGAGGAAGTCGGAAACGCGGTAGAACGCCTCGTTATTGACCAGGATAGCGCCTAAGAGCGCCTGCTCGGCCTCGATATTATGCGGCGGCGCGCGGAACGCCGGTTCCGTGGCTTGGGGAGTTTGCTTGCGTGCGGCCGAATCGAACGGTGCCATGGTTCCAATCAAGAGATTCGCGTGTGGCCGATTTGCGGTCGGCCGCTTTGGGTTCGGTTGTTCTTCGGTCACTCAACATCGCGGATCACTCAACGACAGTGGCGCTCTTCCGCAAACGCCGCACGCAACCACGCACACCCTGTCGTTAGTCGAACGGCGCCGGCTTGGGAAACCCTGTTTGCGGCTTTCCCCGCTACTCACTGCGCCGAAGTCGACCGTTGATAGTTCGCGCGCCGCACTTGACGGCAGCCTTGCGGCGGCGGCGCTCGTCGGACTATTCGCCGGCAAGCCGCAGCGGCCCGGCGTAGCCGGGTTCGCGCGCGCGCAGTCGCGCTTCTTCGCGCGCGATATAGTCGCGCGTCGCCGGCGTGACGCCTTTGTGCTTGGCCAGCTGGATTTGAAACACGACCATGTCGCCGCCGCGGAATGCCGTCTCGGCGCAGGCGAGGTAGAACTCCCACATCCGCACGAAGCGCTTATCGTAAAGCCGCATCACCTCGTCGCGGTGGGCAAGGAAACGCTCGCGCCAGGCTTTGAGCGTCTCGGCATAGTGCAATTGCAGAATTTCGACGTCGCTGACCAGGAGGCCGGCGCGTTGGACGGCAGGCAGCACTTCGGATAGCGCCGGAATGTAGCCGCCGGGAAAGATGTATTTGGCGATCCAGGGATTGGTGATGCTGGGCGGGCCGCTGCGGCCGATGGTGTGCAGGACCGCGATGCCGTCGTCGGCGAGAAGCTCCGCGCATCTGCGAAAGAAGACGTCGTAGAAGCCTACGCCGACATGCTCGAACATGCCGACCGACACGATGCGGTCGAAGCGGCCACCGACATCGCGGTAATCCACCAGCCGGAAGGCGGTATTCCCCGTCAGGCCGCGCTCGAGCGCCCGATTCTGGGCGCGCTTGTACTGCTCTTGCGACAGCGTGATGCCGGTCACACGCGCGCCGGCAATTTCCGCAAGATAGAGCGCCAGGCCGCCCCAGCCGCAGCCGATGTCGAGCACCTTGGCGCCCGGTTTGATGCGGAGTTTCGCCGCGAGATGGCGCTTCTTGGCCAATTGCGCGTCGTCGAGCGACTGGTCGGAAGATTCGAAATAGGCGCAGCTATATTGCTCGTCGCCGTCGAGGAAGAGCCGATAAAGCCTGCCGTCGAGGTCGTAGTGATGCGCGACGTTGTGGCGGGCGCGGGATCGCAGGTTGAATTGCTGCCAGCGGCGGAACAGATAGCGCAAGAAGCGCGGCAGCAAGGCCCAGACCGGTGAAGCGCTCCGCTTCTGCCCGAACAGAATCGCCAGCACGTCGACAATCGAGCCGTGCTCGACGACAAAAGTGCCGTCCATATAGGTTTCGCCGAGCTTCAGCTCGGGATCGAGCAATACGGCCCGTTGCGCCTTCGCGGTGATAAAGCGCACGGCAACCGGCGGTCCGCGGCCGTCGCCGAAGGTGTAGGTCTTGCCCCCCGCCGTCGTGATCGTGAACGAACCACGGCGGATAAGCCGTCCCAGGAACATTGGCAGCAACCGATCCACGGCCGCCTCCACGCACGATTACGCTCGCCTCCCGCGGCATGCGACGATTGGTGCCTCAATCGGGCTTACGGCGGCTCGCCGCCGCACAATCGACAACTACGCCTGAGGCGTCCTGTTGCTGCCGTCATTAAAACAAAATCCTCCTTGACCAGCAATGCGCTAATCATGTTCTCCGTCCGGAGAGACGTCTCGCCCCCCTCCCATGCGGCCGGTTTTGGGTTAAGGATGATGGGTCAGCCGATAAAACCGAAGGAGGCCGGTGTGTTTCGGGGTGTCGCGCCTGCGATCGGTTTGTTTATCGGCCTCGTTCCAGCAATGGCGCAGGCCCAGACCAATATCGACCAAGGCAAGTCGCCGGCGGAGATCTTCGCCAACGATTGCGGGACTTGTCACAAGTCGGCGCGGGGGCTGGCCAACGGGCGGGGCAGTTCCAGCCTCGCCAGCTTCCTCGTCGAACACTATACGGCGAGCAAAGACCAGGCCGCTTCGCTCGCAGCCTACGTCATGGGGGCGGGCGGCGGTGAGGCGGCGCCGGCGACGCGTGGGCCTAAGCCGGCTTCTCCCCCTGACCGCAACAGAGCGACCGCTGAACCTGAGGCCCCGCCGACGCGGACGCCGGGAAAACCCGATCAGGCGCCGCCTGGCGCCGGGCGGCAAGGACCGCAACCGGCGACCGTTAGCCGGAACCGCCCGCAGCCGCCCATGCAACCACCTGCGGCGGTTGTCGCGGAGCCGGCCCCGTCCGGGCCGGCCGCTCAGGAAAGCCCGGCTGCAGTTCCCGGCCCGAGCGCGGCCGCGCCGGCGAACGCCGATTCCGGCGAAAACGCGCCGGTCCCGCGCGACAATATTCCCGACTGAAGAAAGGCTTGATTCTCGACTGAAGAAAGACTTGCCTGATCCGCTCAGGCTTTGTCGGCTGGAGCGGCGCCTTCGGCCGGCTCGCCGTCTTCGCTCGCGCGCGCTGCTTCCGCGGCCTCCGGCTCGAAGAACGCTTCCGCCGCGATCACGGCGGCTTCGGCCTCGGTCGGCTCTTCGCGCAACCGGGTGATGTCCTCGCCGCGTGCGATGCGCGCCGCCTCGTCGTTATTGCGCGCCACGATCACGGTGATCATGGTTTCGATCTCGGGATGCAGCGAAATCGGCACATTGTGCTGGCCGATGGTCTTGATCGGCGTATTCAACGCAATCTGATTGCGGTTGACGGCGAAGCCTGAGCTGTTGATGAGGCCAATGAGATCGCGCGGCGACACCGAGCCGAACAGTTGGCCGGTTTCCGAGGCTTGGCGCAAAACCGTGAAGCTCTTGCCGTTGAGCTTATCGGCGATGCCTGACGCTTCGGTCTTTAGCGTTTGCGAGCGGGCCACGAGATCGGTTTTCATGCCCTCGAAGCGACCACGATTTTCCTCTGTGGCGCGCAGCGCCTTGCCGCGCGGCAACAGGAAATTACGCGCGAAGCCGTCTTTGACGCGCACCACGTCGCCCATCTGGCCGAGCTTGCCGACGCGTTCGAGTAAAATCACTTCCATCTCGACTTCTCCTTTGCGGCCGCCTCCGTTGCATCGGGGCAAGGACCGCCGCGTTGGATGGTCATCACCGAATTACGTAAGGCAAAAGCCCAAGGAAGCGCGCACGCTTGATCGCTTGGGCGAGCTCACGCTGCTTCTTCGCGGAAACCGCGGTGATGCGGCTCGGCACGATCTTGCCGCGCTCCGACACGAAGCGCTGCAACAGCTTGACGTCCTTGTAATCGATCTTCGGCGCGTTGGCGCCGGAGAACGGGCAGCTCTTGCGGCGGCGAAAGAACGGCCGGCGGCCGCCTCCACCTCCACCTTGCGGTGACATTGCCATGGTTATTCCTCCGTCGCCGTCGGCGTTTCAGCTTCGTCGGAGCCTTCGCGCGGACGCCGGTCGCGGTCGCGTGGACGGTCACCGCGGTCACCGCGGTCTCCGAAGCGGTCACCCCGGTCGCGGTCTCCGAAGCGATCGCCCCGGTCGCCCCTGCGGTCGTCGCGGTCGCGATCACGCTCCGCCCGGCGCATCATGGCGGATGGGCCCTCTTCGTGCTCCTCGACCCTGATGGTGAGATAGCGCAGCACGTCTTCATTGAGACGCTCCAGCCGCTCGATCTCGTTGATCGCGGCCGGCGGCGCATTGACGTTCATGAGCGTGAAGTGCGCCTTGCGGTTCTTGCGCAAGCGGTAGGACAGGGATTTTACGCCCCAATATTCGTTTTTCGCGATCGAGCCGCCGAGACCTTCGATGACGCCCTTCAACTGTGCGGTCAATTCCTCGACCTGCTGCGTGCTGGCGTCCTGGCGCGCAAGATAGACGTGTTCATAGAGCGGCATGAATGCCCTTTCCTTTTGCCCTCGCTCACCTCGGCGCCAAGCCCCTCGAGCCCTTCGGGAAAGGCTCGAATGCTCTGAAGGCGGGGACACCGGACGCCGGACCCGAGGGTCCTACCGTGTCTGGCGCTTTAACGCCGGCAGGCGCTTTAAGCGAGACTTGCGTCTTAAACCAGACTTGGCCGTCCGTTCAGCCCCCGGCCGGGGTAGAGCGGAATGGGGCCTTATACGCGCGGCCGGCGAGGAAAGGCAAGGCTATAGAGGCTAAAGGCTTTCAGGGGCCGCGGGAGGGTTTGGCGGGGCCCTGGATCAGCTCGGCGAGCCGCACCGCCAGTTCGACGCCTTCGCGGATCTGCTTGTCGCCGGGTCCGGTGGCAGCGGGGGCTTTACGCGCCTTCTTTATGCCGGCGAGAAGGGCCTCCATGTTCTGGCTCAGAAGCTTCTGCCGGAATGCCGGGTCGGTTCGCGCGCGGGCGAGCTCGTCTTCGGTGACCGGCGCATAAGTGACCATGGAAGGCGGCTCGTGAACAATGCGCCGTGGCGCTGCGTCATTTGGCGAGCCAGATTATCAAAATGCGGTTGTCGCTTTGTTACCTTGGCGGCCTTTGGCCCGCCGCCGGCCAGGCTCCCTTGACATGGCCCGGATCGGAGTATCTTTCGCCCCTTCACCGGGGCAGGGCCTATGGCGGTTGCGTTCGTTTTTCCGGGGCAGGGCAGCCAGACCGTCGGCATGGGCAAGGGGCTGGCCGAGGCCTTTGCGCCGGCGCGTCAGGTGTTCGAGGAAGTCGACGCGGCGCTCGGCGAACGGCTCAGCGAGATCATTTGGAACGGCCCGGCGGAGATGCTCACGCTCACGCAAAACGCGCAGCCGGCGTTGATGGCGGTTTCCCTCGCCGCCATGCGGGTCCTTGAAGCGGAGGCCGGCGTGAATTTGGCGCGCGACGCCGCCTTCGTCGCCGGCCACTCGCTCGGTGAATATTCCGCGCTCGCCGCCGCGCAATCGTTCTCGATCGCAGACGCGGCGCGGCTTTTGCGGGTGCGCGGCCGTGCCATGCAGAAGGCGGTGCCGGTCGGCGCCGGCGCCATGGCTGCGCTGATCGGACTTGACTATAGCGATGCCAAAGTGATCGCCGCCGAAGCGGCCGGTGTGGACGTATGTACAGCAGCCAACGACAATGGCGGTGAGCAGGTCGTCCTGTCGGGCGACAAGGCGGCCGTCGAGCGCGCCGTGGAGATCGCCAAGACGCGCGGTGCCAAGCGGGCCATGCTGCTGCCGGTCTCCGCACCCTTCCATTGCGCCTTGATGCAGCCGGCCGCCGACGCGATGGCCGAGGCGCTGGCGAATGTCGCGGTGAAACCGCCGTCCGTGCCGCTGGTCGCAAACGTTCTGGCGCTGCCGATCAATAATCCAGCCGACATCGTGCGAAGCCTGGTCGCGCAAGTGACCGGCACGGTGCGCTGGCGCGAGTCGGTTCTTTTCATGGCGCAAGCCGGCGTGACGACGTTCTATGAGGTCGGCGCCGGCAAGGTGCTCACCGGCCTGATCAAGCGCATCGCGCCGGGCGCCAATGCATCCGCGATCGGCACGCCGGACGACGTCACCAAGTTCACGGCCATCTTGAGCGTTTGAAGAGGACGCGATGTTCGATCTCACCGGAAAAACCGCCTTGGTCACGGGAGCGACCGGCACCATCGGCGGCAGCATCGCGCGCGCTCTTCATGCGCAGGGGGCGACGGTTGCGATCTCCGGCACGCGCGTCGACGCGCTTAATCAGCTCGCCGGCGAGCTCGGCGGCCGCGTCCATGTTCTGCCGTGCAATCTCGCCGATGCCGCCGCCGTCGATGCCCTGGTCACGAGCGCCGAGGAGGCGATGGGACAGCTCGACGTGCTGGTCGCCAATGCCGGCGTGACGCGCGATAATTTATTGGTGCAACTGCGCGACGAGGACTG
>DATHHM010000009.1:0-2098 GCA_035317145.1 Xanthobacteraceae bacterium
CCGACCCAGAACACCGGCATCAGCGTAGAGATGTCGCTGGTGAATTGTTTAAACCGTGGCGCGCTGTTGAAGAAGAAATGCAACTGGAAGCCGAACGCGAAAATTACTGTCGCCAGGGCGAAAACAATGACGGGGATGGCGCGATCCACATTTTTCGGCGGCTCGGGTTTTGCCGGCGCGTCCTTTGCAAGCGAGCGTTCGACCTTGGCCAATCCGAGGCTGGCCAGCACCAGCGCGACACTAGCGATGACGAAGGGCAGCCGCGGGTCCTGCTTGGCGAGCGTGATGGCGAGATAGGGCGAGACCGCGCCGGCGATGCCAAGACCGAGCATGGCGAGGCTGGCGAGATAGGGGATCGTTGGCCGTGCCGCATATTTGCCGAGCAGCATCAGCGGCGGCGCGCGCAAGGCCGACGAGGTCACCGCCCAGATGACGATGAGGACGAGGAGTGCGGTCGGGCCAAGCTTTGCGCCGGCGACGAAGGGCAGGCCGACGAACGCCGCGCAGCTCACGAGTGTGATCGCCGCCACCCAATGGCCGAGCCGGCCGACCAGCCGCGACACCTTGTCGGCGGCAACCCCCATGGCGAAATCGGTGACCGTGAAGATCGCCTGGTCGAGCATCAGGATGTAGATGACCATACCGGCCGCGATGCCGGCGGAAGCCGCGAGCCGCGGCAGATAGATGGCATAGACGGTCCAACCGAGCGCGAAGACGAGCTCAAGCACGGCAAGGTATAGACCGGCACCCTGCGGAATTCTGCGCATGGGGCTATATTGCCATGCCGCCTGCCGCGCCGACCAGGAGCTTCGCCATGTCCAGGACAACATTGCCCAAAACCATCGAGCACATCCATTGGCCGGACGCCCCGGACGTTTGGATGCCCTATGCGCCGGCGATCAAGGTCCGCGGCGGCACCACGGTTTACCTCGCCGGCGTCACCGCCGCGCCGGTCTATCATCATCACCCGCACCGGCCCGAAGAGTTCGACGCCATGCCGCGCGACATGGCGGGGCAGGCGCGGGCCGCTCTGGAAAATCTCAAGCGTGGCCTCGACGCGGTGGGCGCAAGTTTTGCCGATGTCGTCACCGCCGACCGCTTTGTCACCGATCTCACCGACCAGGATGCGCTCAACAAGGTTTGGGGCGAGTATTTCGGCGATGCCAAACCGACCACGACCACGGTACAAGTGGTGCGGCTTGCCACCGACCCGCGCTGCCTGGTCGAGATCAACGCCATCGCCGTCATCGATTGAACGCGCGATATTGCGGTCACGCGGCTGTGATGGCGCCCTTTACGTTTGCTTTACGGGCGCAACCTAGCGTCAAATACCGGGGGCAAGCGCGCGATGGTGATCGTCAACGGTTACATTTGCATGAACTGTTGCGACATCGACAAGGCCCGCCTGGGCCAGGATCCGCAGCAGTCGACGGACCAACTCCAAATGCAGCTCAAGCGGCATATCGATCGATTGGACCCGGCAAATTTCGGTCCCGCGGTGACATTTGGCGGATCGCTGCAGGGTCCGTCTACAGGGAGCGGCGCCGGCGGAAATGGCGCGAGTACGCCTGATACGTCGCAAATTGCACAAAACTCAACAACGCCGACCTCGTCCCCGACAGTTGACTTGATCGCTTAGCATCGCGACGCTGACGATGACTTCGAGCGCGAGGCTTGTGCCGGGAATTGTGTATCCGTAGCCACGGATGCACAGTACGCTCTGTTGCAAATCGAGCGGGGAATGGAGTCTCATGGATTACCGTACAGCACTTATCGTCGGCGCCGGCTCGGGGCTTTCCGCTTCGTTGGCGCGCCTGTTTGCCAAGTCGGGGATGAAAGTCGCCGTCGCGGCGCGCCGTGCCGAAAATCTCGCGGCGCTGGCGCAAGAGATCGGCGGCAAGGCTTTCACCTGCGACTCGACCGATCGCGGCCAAGTCGAAAAGCTTTTTGCCGATGTCGAAACGGCATTCGGCGCGCCCGACGTGGTGGTCTACAACGCCAGCTACCGCACCCGCGGGCCATTCATCGACCTCGATCCGGTCGAGGTCGAGCGCGCAATCGCGGTGACCGCTTACGGCGGCTTCCTGGTTGCCCAGCA
>DATHHM010000010.1:0-5334 GCA_035317145.1 Xanthobacteraceae bacterium
GCGGTTTTTAACGGCATCACGCTCGGCGGCCTGTATTTCCTCGTGGCGAGCGGCTTCACCCTCATCTTCGGCCTGATGCGCAACGTCAATCTCGCGCATGGCTCGCTTTATCTGTTCGGCGGCTACGTCGGTTACGCGATCAGCATCGCGACCGGGTCCTGGATGCTGAGTTTCGTCGTCGCGTTCATCGTCGTCGCGCTGGTCGGCGCCGCCATGCAAATCCTGGTCTTCCGCCGCATTGAGGGGCAGGACCTGCGCCAGACCATGGTGACGATCGGACTGTCGATCGTGTTTGCCGACCTGATGCTCTGGGCGTTCGGCGGCGACTTCTATCAGATCCAGACGCCGAGCGCGCTGGTTGGCCCGATCGCGCTGCCGTTCGTCACCGCGGTAAAGTCTTCGGGCGAGGCGGTCTACCTGCAGTACCCAATGGTGCGCCTCGTCATCTTCGTAGCGTCCGTCGTCATCGGCGTCGGCATGTGGCTCGGGCTCAATCGCACGCGCATCGGCATGATCGTGCGCGCCGGTGTCGATGATCGCGACATCCTGGCGGCGATGGGTGTCCGCATTCAGCTGGTGTTCGTCCTCGTCTTCGCCCTCGGCGCCGGTCTCGCCGGCATGGCCGGCGTCGTCGGCGGCACATTTCAGTCGATCTCGCCCGGCGAAGACACCCGGTTCCTGCTCGCCTCGCTCGTCGTCGTCATCATCGGTGGTATGGGATCGATCCCCGGCGCAGCGCTGGGCGCTCTTATTGTCGGCCTCGCCGAGCAGCTCGGCTCGGTCTACATTCCGACCTATGCGATCGTAGTGACGTTTCTGATCATGGTGCTCGTGCTGGCCATTCGGCCGCAGGGCCTGCTGGCGGGCCGCTAGCCATGTCGATCACGCAAGACGCGCGACTGCAGCCCGAACCCGCCGCGGCGACGTCCTTGACCGGTCTCGCTCAGGCGGATTTCGGTCATCCCGCCGCCTGGGTTGTCGCCTTCTTCCTGATCGCGATGCCGCTCATCGCCAACGGCTTTTTCCTGATCGAGATTTTCGGAACGACCCTGATTCTCGGCATCGTTGCGCTGAGCCTGATGTTCCTGGCCGGCTATGGCGGCATGGTCAGCCTGATGCAACTGACGATCGCGGGCCTTGCCGGCTACATGACGGCGGTGCTGGGCGCCAGCGGCAATGCGAACATCAGCCTTGGATGGCCGTGGTGGCTTGCGACGCCGATGGCGCTCGCTCTCGCGACGCTGTTCGGCACCGTCGGCGGCGCGCTCGCGGTGCGCACCGAGGGCATCTACACGATCATGATCACGCTGGCGATTGCATCGGCCTTTTACTACTTCACCAACCAGAATTGGGTCATTTTCAACGGCCACACCGGCATCAACAGCATCGTCACGCCGCATTTCTGGGGCGTCGACTGGCGCGCGGATGTCCCGTTCTATTATGTGATACTCGTGGTCGCGGCGCTCTGCTTCGGCGCGGTCAGCTATCTCGCGCGCGCGCCGTTCGGGCTGGCTTTGCAAGGCGTGCGCGACAATCCGCGCCGCATGGCAGCACTTGGGTTCAACGTCAACGCGCACCGCATCGCCGCCTATGCGTTCGCCTCCTTCGTTGCTGCGCTCGGCGGCGTTTTGCAGGTCTGGAACTACCGGCAGATCTCGCCGGGTTCGATCGGCGTCGAGCGGGCAATCGACATTCTCATCATCGCCGTCGTCGGCGGCGTCACCCGTCCGATCGGTCCATTCATCGGCGCCCTGGTTTTTGTCCTGCTGCGCACCTTCACGCTGGATTTTCTGGTTGCGATCGGGCTCGACGGCAATCGCTTCCGCCTGCTCATTGGTCTCGGCTTCCTCGTCATCGTGCTGTTCTCCCCGGACGGCATTGTCGGGCTTTGGGAGCGCTGGCGCCGCCGAGCCGGGTCAGGACAGTCGCAGCCGGGCGGAGACCAAGGCCATGGATAGCGTCGCGCACCGCCTTTCAACCGTCGGCGCCGGAGCCGCGCTCGAATTGCGCGGCGTGACGCGGCTTTTCGGTGCGCTCGCGGCGCTGACGGACGTCACGCTGACGGTGCGCCCCGGCGAGCGGCGCGCGGTACTCGGCTCCAACGGTGCCGGAAAAACCACGCTGTTCAACTGCATCACCGGCGATTTTCCACCGACCTCCGGCACGATCCGTTTTTTCGGCGAGGACGTGACCAACTTTCCGCCCTTCGAGCGCATCCGCCGCGGCCTTCGGCGTACCTATCAGATTTCCGCGCTGTTCCCGGGGCTCAGCGTTCACGACAACGTCTACCTTGCCTGCTGTGGCGTTTCGCGCAGCCGCTTCTCGCCGATCCGGCCGCGCATCAACGACGCGCTGATGCAAGCGGCCGACGATCTCGTCCAGGCGGTGCATCTGACGGCGGTGAAGCAGCGGCGCGTTGCCGAACTCGCCTACGGTCAGCAGCGCCAGCTGGAAATCGCGCTCGCACTCGCCGGGGCGCCGCGCCTCGTCCTGTTCGACGAACCGGCCGCCGGTCTGTCACCGACCGAGCGCGGTGAACTCGTGGAAATCCTGGCGGCTCTGCCCGGCCATATCGGCTATATCATCATCGAGCACGACATGGACGTCGCACTGCGCGTCGTCGAGAGCGTGACGATGATGCACAATGGCCGCATCTTCAAGGAGGGGCCGCCGCAGGAAATCGAATCCGATCCCGAGGTTCAGCAGCTTTATCTCGGAGGCGGCCATGATCTTGGAGCAAGATATGGCTGAACCCCGCCGCACCGCACCGATCCTCGAGGTCAGGGGCCTCGACGTCTATTACGGTCGCTCCCACGCGCTGCAGGGCGTCGACCTGACGCTCGACTCCGGTGTGCTTGCCGTCGTCGGCCGTAACGGCATGGGCAAGACGACACTCTGCAAGACGATCATGGGGCTCGTGCGCGCGACCGGCGGTTCCGTGCGCATGCGCGGCGAGGAGTTGTTGTCGTTGCAACCTGCGCAGGTCGCCCGGCTTGGCGTTGGTTACGTGCCGCAAGGGCGGCGCCTGTGGCGCTCGCTCACCGTCGACGAGCATCTGCGCATGACCGCGGGCATGCGGCGCGGCGCCTGGACCGTCGAGCGCATCTACGACACGTTCCCACGGTTAGCCGAGCGCAAGAACAATGGCGGCGCCCAGCTGTCCGGCGGCGAGCAGCAGATGCTGGCGATCGCGCGCGCGCTGGTGACCAATCCACGGCTCCTGATCATGGACGAGCCGACCGAAGGGCTCGCGCCCGTCATCGTTGCCCAGGTAGAGGAGATGCTGGCGGGCCTCGGCGAGGACGGTGACATTTCGGTGCTCGTCATCGAGCAGAATATCGGGGTGGCGACGGCGGTCTCGAAGACCGTCGCAATCATGGTCAATGGCCGCGTCAATCGCCTCATCGAATCCTCGCGCCTTGCCGCCGACCGCGACTTGCAACAGCGTCTGCTTGGCGTCGGACGTCATTCGCAAGCCGAGCTCGAGATCGATGCCGAGGCGAAAGACGACGTCGCGGCAGGCTCGGCCTCCCCGCGCCCGCTGAGCTTGGCGCCGCGGCGCGTCTATATTTCCAATCCGACGCTGCCGACCAGGTGGTCGCAGCCCGCGCCCATCGCGCGCATCGAGTCGAGCGCGCGGACGCTCGCGAGCGGCGTGCTGCGGCTGCAGGAGGCCGCGCGGCCGCGGCGCGGCGCGGAAGCGGCGCCAAGCTCCGGACCGCCGACCGTGCTCATCGTCGGCACGCTGGATACCAAGGGCGAGGAACTCAGATTCATCCGCGACATCGTCGGCGGCAGCGGGTTACGTGCGCGCCTCGTCGACGTCTCGACCAGTGGCAAGCCCTCGTCCTGCGACGTCTCCGCCCAGGAAATAGCCCTCAACCACGCGCGCGGGGGCGGCGCCGTGTTCGGCCCGGATCGCGGCACCTCGGTAACCGCGATGGCCGAGGCCTTCGCCAACTGGCTGCGTCGCCAGGCCGACATCGTCGGCGTGATCTCCGCCGGCGGGTCGGGCGGCGCTTCGCTGGTGGCGCCGGGCATGCGCGCGCTGCCAATCGGCGTGCCCAAGCTCATCATCTCCTCGGTCGCCTCGGGCGACGTTGCGCCCTATGTCGGACACGCCGACATCACCATGATGTACTCGGTCACCGATGTGCAGGGGCTGAACTCGATCTCGCGCCAGGTGCTTGCCAACGGCGCCAACGCACTCGTCGGCATGGTGAAGGCACGGCTCGACGCGCGCGCGGCGAATGCGCGCGAGCTGAGCCCCAACCTGCCGGCGGTCGGCCTGACGATGTTCGGCGTCACAACGCCCGCCGTGCAGCATATCGCGGCAGCACTGCGCGGCGATTACGAATGCCTCGTCTTCCATGCCACCGGCGTCGGCGGCCGCTCGATGGAGAAGTTGGTCGATTCCGGCCTCCTGGCGGGGGTGATCGACATTACGACCACGGAAGTCTGCGATCTACTGATGGGCGGCGTGTTCCCGGCGACCGAGGATCGTTTCGGCGCCATCATTCGCACCCGCGTCCCCTACATCGGTGCGGTCGGCGCGCTCGATATGGTCAATTTCGGAACGCCCGACACCATCCCCGAGCGCTACCGTGGCCGCAAGCTGCACGTTCACAATCCACAGGTCACGCTAATGCGCACGACCGCCGAAGAGAACGAACGCATCGGCCGCTGGATCGGCGAGCGCCTCAACGCGATGGACGGGCCGGTGCGGTTCTTCCTGCCTGAAGGCGGCGTCTCCGCGCTCGATGCGCCGGGGCAACCATTCTGGGATCCCGAAGCCGACGCCGCGCTGTTCCGCGCGCTCGATCGGACGGTACGCCAGACCAGCAATCGGCAGCTCATCCGACTGAGGTGCAACATCAACGAACCCGAATTCGCGGCGGCGACCGTCGCCGCGTTCCGCTCGTTGATCGGACGCACGAGCACGCGCCGGCGGGTGGTGAGGTGATCGATGCCCCGATTTGAACGCGCCGACCTCCTGAGGAAATTCCGCGCCATGGTCGCGCGCGGCGAGCCGATCGTTGGCGGCGGCGCCGGCACTGGACTCTCCGCCAAATGCGAGGAAGCCGGCGGCATCGATCTGATCGTGATCTATAATTCGGGCCGTTACCGGATGGCCGGGCGCGGCTCGCTCGCAGGACTGATGCCGTATGGCGATGCCAACGCGATCGTTGTCGAAATGGCGGGCGAAGTGCTGCCCGTCGTCAAGAACACGCCGGTGCTTGCGGGCGTCAACGGCACCGACCCCTTCCGCGATATGGACGTTTTCCTCGATCAGCTGAAGGCGCTCGGTTTTGCCGGGGTGCAGAATTTTCCGAC
>DATHHM010000011.1:0-2147 GCA_035317145.1 Xanthobacteraceae bacterium
CTCCGAGCCCCAGGTCCATCTGACCCGGCTGATCGATCTCACCGATTTCAGATGGCCGGCGCTGACGATCGGCGAGACCGAGTTGACGATCGCGGCGACCTGCACGGTGGCGCAGCTTGACGCGCTGGCCTGCCCGCCCGATTGGCTCGCCGCCCCCCTCATCAACCAATGCTGCCGCGCGTTTTTGGCCTCGTTCAAGATCTGGAAGACCGCCACCGTCGGCGGCAATCTCTGCATGTCGTTGCCGGCCGGTCCGATGATTGCGCTGACCGCCGCACTTGATGGCGTCTGCACGGTCTGGAAGGCCGATGGCAACGAGCAGAAGATCGCCGTCGCCGAGTTTGTCACCGGCAACCAGCGCAACGCGCTCGCGCCGGGCGACCTCTTGCGGCAGATCGATATTCCGCTCGCGGCGTTGAAGCGCCGCGCCACTTTTCGCCAGATTTCACTAACGCCGGTCGGCCGGTCGGCGGCATTGTTGATCGGCAGCATCAGCAGCGCGGGCGCCATGGACTTGACGGTAACGGCGTCCACGACTCGGCCGGTTCGATTGTCCTTTGCCGGGATTCCACAAGCGAGTGCACTGCGCGAAATGATCCTGCAGCGCATCCCCGACGCGCTCTACCACAACGATGTCCACGGCAAGCCGGATTGGCGCAAGCACATGACGCTGCGCCTTGCCGAGGAAATTCGCTGCGAATTGCAGGGCGCGGCGCGGCCATGAGCTATCAGGTCAACGGCAAGGAGTTCTCGGAAAGTCCGCACGCCGGCCAATGCCTGCGGACTTTTTTGCGCGAACTCGGGCATTTCGGGGTCAAGAAAGGCTGCGACGCCGGCGACTGCGGCGCCTGCACGGTGCTGATCGATGGCGAGCCGGTACATAGCTGCATCGTCCCGGCCTTCCGCGCCGACGGTCACGCCGTCACCACCATCGAAGGCCTCGCACCCGACGGCGGCACCCACCCGATGCAGCAGGCGTTTCTCGATGCGCAGGCCTTTCAGTGCGGCTTCTGCACCTCCGGCATGATCCTGACCTGCGCATCGCTCAACCAAGCGCAGCGGCAGGACCTCGGCGCGGCGCTGAAAGGTAATCTGTGCCGCTGCACCGGCTACCGCGCGATCGAAGACGCACTCAATGGCACGACCAATATCGAAGATGCTACCGCCGGCACCGCCTTCGGCCGCAGCCTGCCGGCTCCCGCCGGACCGCAGGTGGTGCGGGGTACGGCGCGCTACACCTTCGATACGGCGATCGAAGGCTTGCTGCACATCAAGATGCTGCGCTCGCCGCATCCGCACGCAAGAATTATCTCGATCGACAAGACGGCGGCATTGAGCGCCCCAGGCGTGCATGCGGTGCTGAGCTTCGAAGACGCGCCGGATCGGCTGTTCTCCACGGCGCGGCACGAGAGGGCCTGGATGGACCCGGACGACACCCGCGTGCTGGACAATGTCGTCCGTTTCATCGGACAGAAGGTAGCCGCCGTCGTCGCCGAAACCGAAGCCGCTGCAGAAGAAGGCTGCCGCCGCCTCAAGGTCGACTACGACATTCTGCCTGATGTGTTCGATCCGGCCTCGGCGATTGCACCAGGCGCGCCCCTGATCCACGGCGACAAGACGCCGGAGCAGCGGGTCGCAAACGGACAGCGCAACATCGTGGCGGAGACCCACGGTGAGTTCGGCGATGTCGCTGCCGCCCTCGCGCAAGCCGCTGTTACCTACGAGGGAACGTTCACCACGCAGCGTGTCCAGCATGCCGCTTTGGAAACCCATGGCGGCCTCGCCTGGATCGATCCCGCCGGTATCCTGAACGTACGCTCCAGCACGCAAGTGCCGTTCCTGACGCGGCGCGCGCTGGCGGAACTTTTTGGTCTCGCGCCGGACCGGGTCCGGGTGTTTTGCGAACGCGTTGGCGGCGGCTTCGGCGGCAAGCAGGAGATGTTCGTTGAGGATATCCTGGCGCTCGCCGCCATCAAGACCGGCCGCCCGGTCAAGCTTGAACTGACCCGCGAAGAACAATTCATCTCGACCTCGACGCGGCATCCGATGCGGATCACCGTAAAGGCGGGCGCCGACGGCAATGGCAAACTGACGGCATTGCAGCTCGACGTGCTCTCGAATACCGGCGCCTACGGCAACCATGCCGG
>DATHHM010000012.1:0-5638 GCA_035317145.1 Xanthobacteraceae bacterium
GCTTCGTCAAGCAGTCCGGCGGCCACGTCAAGATCTACAGCGAGGCCGGCGAGGGCACCGCGATCAAAATGTATCTGCCGCGCTTTGCTGGAAAGAATTCGCCACCCGTCGAAACCAAGAGCGAACCGCGTCGCGGCCGTCCGGATGAGTGCATTCTTGTCGTCGAGGACGATGCTGACGTGCGCGCTTATGTGGTCGAGACGTTGCGCGGGCTCGGCTATGACGTGCTCGAGGCGCCGGGCGCCGAGGAGGCGCTGGCGCTGCTGGACCGGCACAAAACCATCAGTCTGCTGCTGACCGACGTCGTCATGCCGGGGCAGAACGGGCGCAAGCTCGCGGAAGCCGCGCGGGCGCGTCAGGCGTCCTTGAAGGTGTTGTACATGACCGGCTATTCGCGCAACGCCATCGTGCATCAGGGCCGCCTCGACCCCGGCGTCGAGCTTTTGCAAAAGCCGCTGACCAGCGAGCAACTGGCGGCTACGGTACGAAAAGTGCTCGACGCCTAGGCTTAGCTTCCCTCACGGCGGTTTCTCGTTACAATCGATGATATTCGCTTGCCGTGGCTTTGGGGGGCTGGGCGATGCGTGGTGTTGGCAAGGCACTGGCCGTGACCGCCGGACTGCAGGTTTTGCTGCTGGCGTTGTGTTCAGCCCAATCGCCGGCGGCCGGCGACGTTGCCGGGACGTTGGCGCGGCTCAGTATCGACCTGCCGGCGACCGTTATCGCGGCCGAGTCGGTGCGCGGTCCGCTCGAACAGCTGACGCGCGAGAAGTGCGACCAGGACGCCATCTTGCATCTCGGCAGTGCGCTGGACACCGCCGGCTACCGGCGCGAGTCAGCGATTGCGCAAGTCAACTTCTCCTCGCAGTGCGGCGGCTATGCGCTGGCACTGCGCGGTGCCGTCAACACGCTGCTCAAGCTGTCCGACTATACGACCGCCGAAACCATTGCCACGGATCTGATCCGGCTCGATCCGTTCAACGACAACGGCTATTTCCTGCGCGCGGTCGCCCGCGACGGCAACAAATCGTTCAAAGGGGCGATCGACGATTACGTCACGGCGATCGAGCTGTTCGGCAACAAGGACGGCATCAGCAGCGTCAGTTACTACAGGATGGCGCGCGACTACGAGAAGCTCGGCCAGTTCTGCGACGCCATGCTGCCGCTGCAGCGCTGGGTGGCGCTCGATCCGTCGCGGCACGACACCAGCCAGGTGCAGGCCATGCTGTCGGACTACGCCGCCAAAGGCGGCTGCGCCGCGGCGACGAGCGGCAGCGAAGAGCGATTTCCAGCGGCGCGCCCCGGCGGCGTGGTCAAGGTGCCGGTCGTCGTCAACAACGTGCCTGCCATTTTCATCCTGGATACCGGCGCGGCCTTCGTTTCGCTCAAAGACAGTTTTGCCAAGAAGGCCAAGGTCGAGATCGAGCCAGGCTCGGCGGTGCACCTTCACACCGCCAACGGCATTGCCGAGGGCCAACGCGGCCGCGCCGATACCGTCCAGTTACGCTCGCTCAAGGCCACGAGCGTGCCGGTCGTGGTCGAGGCCGACAGCGCCGCGACCTATGGCGACGGGGTCGATGGCCTTTTGGGCTTGAGCTTCCTGTCCCGCTTCAACGTGACAATCGACGGGCGGACGGTGCGCATTGCCCCGAACAAGCCGCGGTGATTGGCGCGCAAGCAAGCCAAGGCGTATAATACCAGGCGTTCATCAGGCCGCGGCCTAAAAGGCATGCGATGAAGCTTCCCTTCGCCGGCGCAATCGATTGCGACCTGCATCCCGCCGTGCCCGACGTCGCGGCGCTGATGCCGTATCTCGACGATTTCTGGCGCGAACATCTGACCGAGCGCTATATCGACCACTCGCCGTTCGTGCTCGCAAGTTACGCGCAAAACCTGCCGCAATCGGCGCGGGCGGATTGGCGGCCGAAACAGGGCGTGCCGGGGGCCGATCTCGCTGCCTTGCGCCGCGATGCGCTCGATGCTTTCGGCACGCGCTTTGCCATCGCCAACGTGTTGCACGGCGCGGTGGCGCTCTACAACGCCGACATGGCGGCGGCTTTGTGCAAGGCGGTGAACAGCTGGATCGTCCATGAATGGCTGGATCGCGAACCGCGGCTGCGCGCTTCGATCCTGGTGCCGCCGCAGGACGTCGAGCTTGCCGTCGCCGAGATCGAGCGCTGCGCGGGTGATCCACGCTTCGTGCAGGTGCTGCTGCTGGTGATGGGCGATCGCCCGCTCGGCCATCGCAGTTTTTGGCCGATCTATCGCGCCGCGGAGCAGCATGGCCTGCCGATCGGGATTCACGCCGGCTCCACTTTCCGCCACGCGCCGACCGGTTCGGGCTGGCCGTCTTATCATCTCGAGGACAGCGTGCTCCAGGCATCCGCCTTCGAGGACACGCTGGTGAGTTTCTTGGCCGAAGGCGTGTTGCAAAAATTTCCCGGCACCAAATTGGTGCTGATGGAATCCGGCTTCGCCTGGCTGCCGACGCTGTTGTGGCGCACCAACCGCAGCTGGCGCGGCGTGCGCACCGAGGTGCCGTGGATCGATCGGGCGCCGGCCGAGATCGTGCGCGATCACGTGCGTTTTACCTTGCAGCCGCTCGACGTGCCGAACGGCGACGTGCTCAATCGCATTATCGATCACGTGCGCTCCGATGAGCTGATCGTGTTCTCGACCGATTATCCGCATTGGCAGTTCGACGGCGAGGACGCGTTGCCGGATGGGTTATCTGATACGATGCTGCGCAAGATTCTGATCGACAATCCGCTGGCGACCTATCCGCGCTTGCGCGCGGTGGCCGGCGCGGGCGAGAAAAGAATTCCGATGCGCGAGGAGATGGCGCGATGAACAAGCCGGTGCCTGAGAGCGAAACCAAGGCCGCGCAGCGGCTGGGCTTTGTCGATTGCGACATCCATCCGGTGCAGCGCACGCCGAAGGATCTTTATCCTTACCTCGAGGCGCGCTGGCGCGAGCACAGCGAAACTTTTGGCGGCCATCTTTGTCAGGGCTTGAGCGGGCAACTGTCGTTTCCGCGCATGATGGCGAGCGGCATGCGCGCCGACGCCTATCCGTCCAACGGCGGCCCGCCCGGCTGCGATCTCGAACTGATGCAGCGCCAGCATCTCGATCTCAACGGCTGCGACACCGGCATGATGGTGTGCCTGTCGCGCGGCGGCATGGAGGAGCGCAATCTCGAATTCGGCGCGGCGTTGTCGCATGCGGTCAACGACTGGCAGATTCACGATTGGGTCGAAAAGGATCGCCGCCTCAAGGCCGGCATCGTGGTGCCGCAAGAATATCCCGAATTCGCCGTGCGCGAGATCGACGCCCGCGCCGCGCAGAGCGAGGCGTTCCGCCAGGTGATCATCTCGCCGCGATCGAGCGAGCCGCTCGGCCGGCGCAAATATTGGCCGATCTACGAGGCCATCGCGCGCAACAATCTCGTGCTCGGCCTGCATCCGGCTGGCGCGCCGGGCGGCCATTCCTCCAGCGGCACCGGCTGGGGCACTTATTACATGCAGGAGCATTACACCTTCGGCACCAGCATCTCCGGCAACGTCGTCAGCCTGATCACCGAAGGCGTGTTCGAGCGCTTCCCGAACTTGAAAGTGGCGCTGATCGAATCCGGTTTCTCCTGGGCGCCGTCGCTCGGCTGGCGCATGGACAAGCAATGGGCGCACATGCGCAAGGAAACGCCGCATCTCAAACGCTCGCCGTCGGAATACTTGCGCGAGCATTTCTGGTTCTGCACCCAGCCGATGGAAGACCCGGAAGAGCCCGCGCATCTTTACGACGTGCTCGACTGGATCGGCTGGGACCGGCTGATGTTCTCCAGCGACTATCCGCACTGGGATTTTGACGATCCACGGCAGGCGCTCAGCTTCAAGATGACCGAAGCGCAACGCGCCGGCATTTTGCGCGACAACGCCAGGGCGCTGTATCGGCTGTCGTGATCCAATGACAACGATCCGTCACCCTGAGGTGGCCGCGCAGCGGCCCTCGAAGGGCGACGGCCCGGGCCGTGCATCCTTCGAGGCTCGCTTCGCTCGCACCTCAGGATGACGGATAATAATGTCGCGATGAAATTTTCTCGTAGACATTTTTTGCAAATCGCCGCCGGCGCCGCGGCGCTGCCGCGTGTTGCGCGCGCCGAAACCTATCCGGCGCGGCCGGTGCGCATGATTATCGGCTTTCCGCCGGGCGGCGCCACCGACATCGCCGCGCGCCTGATCGGGCAGTGGCTGTCGGAGCGGCTCGGCCAGCCGTTCGTCATCGAGAGCCGGCCCGGCGCCGCCGCCAATCTCGCGACCGAAGCGGTGGCCCGCGCGGCACCCGACGGCTATACGCTTCTGGTCGCGGTCGGCACCAACACCATCAACCCGGCGCTCTATGACAATCTCAATTTCAATTTCATCCGCGATTTTGCCATGGTCGGCGGCATTTTGCGCACGCCGCTGGTGCTCGAGGTCAATCCGTCGGTGCCGGTCAAAACCGTCCCTGAGCTGATCGCCTATGCCAAGGCCAATCCCGGCAAGCTCGCCATCGGCTCGTTCGGAACGGGCAGCATTTCTCACATCGCCGGCGAATTGTTCAAGATGACGACCGGCACCGACATGGTGCACGTGCCCTATCGCGGCTCGGCGCCGTTGGTGGTCGATCTCCTCGGCGGCCAGGTGCAAGTCGCCTTCGACAACATGCCGCCGTCCATCGAGCATATCCGCGCCGGCCGGCTGCGCGCGCTCGCGGTGACGACCGCAGCGCGTTCGCCGGCGCTGCCCGATCTGCCGACCGTTGCCGACGTCCTGCCGGGCTTTGAGGCCAGCGCCTGGGCCGCGATCGCGGTGCCGAAAGCGACGCCCCGCGACATCGTCGACAAGCTCAACACCGAGATCAATGCCGGGCTCGCCGATCCGAAAATCCTGGCGCGGCTCGCCGACTTCGGCGCCACCGCGTTTGTTGCTTCGCCCGCCGCGCTCGACAAGCTCGTCGTCGAGCAGACCGAGAAATGGGGCAGGGTGATTCGCGCCGCCAACATCAAGGCGGAATAATTCGCGCGCGGCGACCGAGAGCGAACTCGCGCCTCACTTCGCAACAAGCAGCTCGGGCCGGAATTCGAAATGCATGGTATCGAAGTGGTACCATTTGCCACCCCAGATAAAACCGTGCTTTTCGAAGATCGCGACGATCTCCTCGGGCATGCGGTTGCGATAGACGATGGCGCCGTCATGGGGCTGCCAGTACCAATAATCCGAAACCGCGGTGTTGAGATCGATGGCGATACCATAGCCGTGCGGGCTCGGCTGGCCGGTGTCGGCCACGGCGCGGCAATTGTAGGTGCCGGCGATCGGGTAGGCGGCGTGTTTGATTTTTTCCGGCAGCGCGTCGATCTCCGCTGAAACGGCGCGCAACTGCGCGTCGACGCCGTTCACCGACGTGATGCGGATCGCTTTGCCCCAAGTCTTGTTGTCCAAGGTCTTGTTGTCCAAGGTCTTTGGAAGCCAGGTCAGCGAAACAAGGCGCGGTGACACTTCGCCCCTTTGGCAATCGCCGTACATTTTGGTGAAGAAGGCGGTGCTGCGGAAGCGGCCCGGATCGACATCGACGGCCGGTGGCTTATCGAGCGGGCCGCGCGGAT
>DATHHM010000013.1:0-12357 GCA_035317145.1 Xanthobacteraceae bacterium
GTTTCGGCGCGCGTTGCCGTGGTGCCGGGGCGTAACGCCATCGGCATCGAGCTGCCCAACCCGAAGCGCGAGAAGGTGCTGCTGCGCGAGCTGCTGGCTGCCAGCGACTATGCCGACAGCCAGGCGCGCCTGCCGCTCTGCCTCGGCAAATCGATCGGCGGCGAATCCGTGCTGGTCGATCTGGCGCGCATGCCGCATCTGCTGATCGCCGGCACCACCGGCTCGGGCAAATCGGTCGCCATCAACACCATGATCCTGAGCCTGCTCTATCGGCTGCATCCCGACCAGTGCCGGCTGATCATGGTCGATCCGAAAATGCTGGAGCTCTCCGTCTACGACGGCATTCCGCATCTGCTCACCCCCGTCGTCACCGATCCGAAAAAGGCGGTGGTCGCGCTCAAATGGGCGGTGCGCGAGATGGAGGAGCGCTACAAGAAAATGTCGAAGCTCGGCGTGCGCAATATCGACGGCTACAATGCGCGCGTCGTCGAGGCCAACGGCAAGGGCGAAAAGCTCACCCGCACGGTGCACACTGGTTACAACCGCGACACCGGCGAAGCGATCTACGAGCACGAGGATCTCGATCTCGAGCCGCTGCCCTATATCGTCGTCATCGTCGACGAGATGGCCGACCTGATGATGGTCGCCGGCAAGGACATCGAAGGCGCGGTACAGCGCTTGGCACAAATGGCGCGCGCCGCCGGCCTGCACGTGATCCTGGCGACGCAGCGGCCGTCGGTCGACGTCATCACCGGCACCATCAAGGCGAATTTCCCGACCCGCATTTCGTTCCAGGTCACCTCGAAGATCGACAGCCGCACCATTTTGGGTGAGCAGGGCGCCGAGCAACTGCTCGGCCAAGGCGACATGCTCTATATGGCCGGCGGCGGCCGCATCAGCCGCGTGCACGGGCCGTTCGTGTCCGACGAAGAAGTCGAGAAGGTCGTGCGGCATCTCAAGACGCAGGGCACGCCGGAATATCTCGAAGCGGTCACCGCCGAGGACCCGCAGGACGCGGACGGCAACCCGATCTTCGACGCTACCGCCATGGGCGGCGGCGAAGGCGGCGATCTCTACCAGCAGGCGGTGCAGGTCGTGGTCCGCGACCGCAAGGCCTCGACCAGCTACATTCAGCGCCGGCTGTCGATCGGCTACAATCGCGCCGCCTCGCTGATGGAGCGCATGGAGCAGGAAGGCATCGTCGGCCAGCCCAATCACGCCGGCAAGCGCGAAATCCTCGTCGAAGGCGCCGACGAGGATGCCTATTGAGAATCGACGCATTGGCCGTTATTCGGAACGGGTAGCCGCGAATTCGCCATATCGCGCGATTAGCGGATTGCTGCGGGGCGTATCGGGTACGGCAGGAGAAAAATATGGCGGGACGGCGCGCGACGACGATCCTCGCGGCGACACTATGCACCGTGCTTGCTCTTGCCTCGGCGTCTGCCGAGAACGTGCCACTGCCGACGCCGGCGCCGCAGCCCAAGACTGGCAGCGCACCGCCGCCGTCCGCGGCCAATCCGGGCCCGCCGCCGGCGAGCGAAGCCGCGCCGTCGCGCCCGGGCTTCTTCCCATTCTCGTTCATGGACAAGGGCAGCCCGGCGCCGAAGACGACGACCGCCTTCGACGCCAAGCAACGCGCGACGCTGGACCGGATCAGCCTTTATCTGTCGAGCGTGCAGACCATGGTCGGCAATTTCGTCCAGGTCGGGCCCGATGGCGGCAAGACCCAAGGCACCTTCTACATTCAAAAACCCGGCAAGGTGCGGTTCGAATACAATCCGCCGACGCCCATCGACATCATCGCCGACGGCTCCTCGGTGGTGGTGCGCGACCGCAACCTGGCGACCCAGGATCTTTATCCGCTGTCGCAGACGCCGCTGCGCTACCTGCTCGCCGACCGCATCGATGTTCTGCGTGACACCGACGTCGTCAGCGTGGCGTCCGACGACACGTTCGTCACCGTGGTCATCGAGGAAAAGCAATTGGTGGTCGGCACCAGCCGGCTGATGATCATGTTCGACGCCAAGGATTTGGCGCTCAAGCAGTGGACCGTCACCGATCCGCAAGGCCTCGACACCACCGTCGCCGTGTTCAATCTCGACGCGACGAAGAAGCCCGACCCGAACCTGTTCGTGATCAATTATCAGCGTAATACCGGAGCGAACTAGGAGACGGACGACGGAGGACAGAGGACGGATGGCAGATTGAGAGCGCGACATCCATATACTTGGCGAACCAACAAATGAGTTGCTATTTCTGTCCTCCGTCGTCCGCCCTCTGTCGTCCGTCCTCTGACCTCTGAACCCCCGTGCGCCTCAAACTCACGACCTGGAACATCAATTCGGTGCGGCTGCGCATCAATCTGGTCGCCAAATTCATCAAGGCGGTTCGCCCCGACATTCTTTGCCTGCAAGAGACCAAGTGTCCCGACGACGCGTTCCCGCTCAAGCGCTTCAAGCGGCTCGGTTACGAGAGCGTCGCGCTCAACGGCCAGAAGGGCTATCACGGCGTCGTCGTGCTCTCGCGCCTGCCGTTCGACAGCTTCAACATCCAGAGCTTTTGCGGCAAGATCGACTGCCGGCATGTTTCCGCGGTGTTCGGCGAGCGCGCCGGCTTTCGCGACCCGATCACGGTGCACAATTTTTACGTTCCCGCCGGCGGCGATATTCCGGATCCTGCGGTCAATCCGAAATTCGCCCACAAGCTCGCCTTCCTCGACGAGATGCGCGATCACAACATGCTCAAGCCGGCAGCCTCCGAGCGTTCGATCCTGGTCGGCGATCTCAATGTGGCGCCGCTCGAGCACGACGTCTGGAGCCACAAGCAGATGCTGCGCGTGGTGTCGCATACCCCGATCGAATGCGAAAAGCTCGTCGCGGCGCAGAATGCAGGCGGCTGGATCGACAGCATGCGGCAGCACACGCCGGAGCCGGCGAAGCTTTACACCTGGTGGAGCTATCGCGCGCCGGATTGGGCGACCGCCGACAAGGGCCGCCGCCTCGATCACATCTGGACTTCGCCGATGCTGGCCGATCGCGTCTCCGGCATTAGCATTTCAAGGACTTATCGCGGCGCCGAGCGGCCGTCCGATCACGTGCCGGTAACCGCGACCATCGAAGTGTAAGTTGCGGCCGCCGCGCCGCGCGTTGGCATTTTGCTGGAGCATGATCTTTTCCGAAAACCGGTATCCACTATTCGGGATCATGCTCTAGGATGCGGCAATAACGCGAGGCCCTCCCGATGCGTTCATCGATGATGAGCTTGAAGAAATCCTGGATTCACTTTCTCAAGTTGCAGGAGCGCTCGCGCGAACCCGGTCTCAGCGTGCTGATGTTCATCGAAGGAACGCTGATCTTCGTCATCATTCCGCTCGCCAGCGTCGGCTTGATGCCGGGATTCGTTCTGGCGGCCATGTTCATTTTGCTCGTGCTCGCCACGCTGGTGGTGACGTCGCGCAGTCGCTGGGCCGCCGGCGTCGTGGCGATTGCCGTGTTGCTGAGCCCGGTCGGCGCATTCGTTCACGCCGAGCACCCGACGGTGTTCACCGAATCGCTGAATCTCGGAGCGCGCCTGCTCGCGCTCTCGGCCTTGAGCGTGGTGATCGCACGGGCGGTCTTCGGACCCGGGCGCGTGACCTGGCATCGGGTCCAGGGCGCGATCGTGCTCTACATGAATTTCGCGCTGTTCTTCTTCACCCTCTATCGATTTTTGAACACGCTGGTGCCGGATGCGTTTCACGGCCTGCCGCAAAGCGGCGCAGAACACGGTTCCGGCGCGGCGCTGCTTTATTTCAGCTTCTCGACGCTGACCACCGTCGGTTACGGCGACATCACGCCGGTCTATCCGCTGGCACGCAACCTTGCCAATCTTGAAGCGGTGATCGGCCAGCTGTTTCCCGCAACGCTGTTGGCGCGGCTGGTCAGCCTCGAGATCGAGCACCGCCGGCAATCGAAGAGCGGTTGAGCGGCGTGGCGATGCTGGCGCAGCCGGGCAAACGGGCTTTGTCGGACCGTGCCGCGGCATTGGCTTTGCTGTGCGGACTGCTCGCCGCAACATCCGCTTTCGCCCAAGGGACGAATTCGACGCTGGCTGAAATTGCCGCCTACAGCGGCCCCGACCGCATCGCAAAGCTCGTCGCCGGGGCGAGAAAGGAGGGAACGGTCAATGTCTACACCTCCGAAACGGTCGAGGACATCGGCGCGCTCAGCTTGGCGTTCGAGGCCAAATACGGCGTCAAACTGAACGTTTGGCGCGGCAGCTCGGAGGATATTCTGCAACGCGTCGTCGTCGAGGCGCGCGGCGGCCGGTTCGATGCCGATGTCTTCGAGACCGGCGCGACGGCGATGGAATCGCTGCATCGGGAACGCTTGCTGCAGCAGGTCGATTTGCCGGCAGCCGCCGATCTGGCGTCCGAGGCGATCCAGCCGCATCATGAATGGATCGGCACGCGCTACAACATTTTTGTCGCCGCCTATAATACGCGGCTCATTGCCGGCAGCGCGCTGCCAAAGGGTTACGATGATCTGGCCGATGCCAAATGGAAGGGAAAACTCGGGATCGAGGCCGATGACAGCGACTGGTTCGGCGCGGTGATCGCCGCATTGGGCGAGGAGCGCGGCCTAAAACTGTTCCGCGACATCGTGGCGACCAATGGCATGTCGGTGCGCAAGGGCCATACGCTGTTGGCCAATCTGGTGGTTTCCGGCGAGGTGCCGCTGGCGATCTCGGCCTATTTCTACAAAGTGGCGCAATTGAAGGACCGCGGCGCTCCGATCGATGCGCTGGCGATCGCGCCCGTGGTGGCCCGCTTCGAAGGCGCCGGCGTCGCCCGCCGTGCGCCGCATCCTTACGCCGCCGTGCTGTTCATGGAGTTCATGCTGACCGAGGCGCAGGATATTTTGGCCAAGCGCAATTTTTTCCCGGCCGACGTCAGGGTCAAACCGATGCCGGCGGGGCTGACGTTCCTCGATCCGGCAAAAGCCCTGGATCAAAGCCAGAAATGGAGTAAGTACTACCGCGATATCGTAACCCGTCCAGTGCATTAGGTTGTCTGCACGACGCAAGCGGAACAGGAGGTGACATGGGCAAGCGCCAGCACGACCCGGACAAGGAACGGGTCTTCGTTCGTCCCATCACCGGTGCCTATAGCCTCACCGACGAGCTCAAGCGCCTGCGCGCGATGCCGCGGGTGATCAAAGGCAAGGAAACCAAGCTCGACGGCGGCCCGCAGCATTTCAGCCGCCATTATGTCGAGCCCGAGGATGGCCTGTGCCAGACGCTGCACATCCATCTCGAGGAATATGCGCCGGGCGGCACCACCCAAAAGCACGGCCACGTCAATGAGGCGGCGTTCTATATTCTCGACGGTGCCGGCTACGAGATCCACGACGGCGTGCGCTACGACTGGAAGGCCGGCGACGTTGCCATCGTGCACAACAACTGCGTCCACCAGCACTTCAATGCCAGCGCCCACGAGCCGGCCCGCGCCTTGGTCATCAAGACCAAGCCGATGTATCTGTTCATGAACATGCTGTTCCAGCACACGGTGATCAAACGGCCGAAGACGCCGTCACCGACGCAAGGCAATTTCGTGCCGCGCGACGACGAGGAGGATTTCAATCATCCCTCCGGCAAGGTCGAGGAAGAGGTCTGACATGGCGTGGGACGAAGCAAACGCCTGGCTCGCCGGCGCCGCCAACAAGGCGCTCTATCAAAACCTGCTTGACGACGCGACGACGCGGCCGTCCCGCGTTGCGCTGCGCAAGAAGATCGTGCGTCCGGACGAGATGCCGTGGGAAATGTCGCGGCAGGGCTTGCTCAAGCATCTGCTCAACGAGCAAATGAACACCCGCATGGAAACCGTCGATGCCTATATGCAGGTGATCCCGCCCGGCAGCCGTTCCGGCAAGCATCGGCATCTCGCCGAGGAATGCCTCTATGTGGTCGAGGGTGTCGGCTACGACTTGCACCAGGATTGCGACGTCGAGATCACCGATACCTACGAATGGAAGCCGCAAGACGAGATCAAGCGCTACGACTGGGAAGCCGGCGACGTCATCTATATCCCGCCTTGCACCATCCATCAGCACTTCAACGGCGATCCGGCACGGCCGGCGCGGCTGATCTCCTGCACCAACCGCATCTACAAGAATTCCGGCCTCAACGATCTTGTGCAGATCGAGACCGCGCCGGAATACGATCCGAAAGTGGTGCTCACGGCGGAGCTGGTGCGGGACTATCTTGGACGTAGCCCGGATTGATCGGTAGCGAAATCCGGGTTCCGAAATCCGGGATCGACGTGCGCCGTCGGTCGTTTCCGGATTGAGCTGCGCTCAATCCGGGCTACGCTCGGCATCGCCCGCCAGCGCGGCGCGGACATTCTCGATCTCGCGCGCCCATTGATCGGCCCGCGACGCGAGCAGATCGCGCAGGCGCTGCGCGGCATCCGGATAGCCTTCAAGCATGCGCAGAAACATCGAGCGCGAGATGCGCAGCACGACCGAGTCTTCGCGGGCTCTGGCGGTCGCCGGCCGTTTGGTTTCCGCGATCAGGGCGGATTCGCCGAGCAGCGTGCCTGGGCCGGCGACGACTTCGGCTTCGTTGCCCCGTTCGGTCGAAAGACTGAACGAGCCGCGTTGGATGATATAGCCGCCGTCGGCGGCCTCGCCGACGGTGAACAATACCTGGCCGGCTTCCACGCTGTAGCTTTCGGCGCCGATAGCGACGATGCGCAGCGCGCCGGAACCGAGCCGGCGGAAAATCGGAATCCGTTCCAGGAACGCGATGTCGTCTTCGATCGTCATGATGGCCGCTACCTACGGCACCAATTTGTAGCCGCCGGCTTCGGTGACCAGGATTGAGGGCGCGGCGGCGTCCTTCTCGATCTTCTGTCGCAACCGGTAAATGTGGGTTTCGAGCGTGTGGGTGGTCACGCCGGAATTGTAGCCCCAAACCTCCTGCAGCAGCGTCTCGCGCGACACCGGCCGCTGCCCGGCGCGATAGAGATAGCGCAGGATCGCGGTCTCCTTCTCGGTCAGGCGGACCTTGTTGCCCTTGGGATTGAGCAGGATTTTTGAGCTTGGCCGGAACGTATAGGGGCCGATGGTGAAGACCGCGTCCTCGCTCGCCTCATGCTGACGAAGCTGCGCCCGGATGCGGGCCAGCAGCACGGCAAAGCGGAACGGTTTTGTGACGTAATCGTTGGCGCCGGATTCCAGCCCCAGGATGGTGTCGGAATCGGTGTCGTGGCCGGTGAGCATGATGATCGGCGCCTTGAACCCGTTCTTGCGCAGGATGCGCACAGCTTCACGGCCGTCGATATCGGGCAGGCCGACGTCCATGATCACCAGGTCGATCTGGCCGGCCTTGGCAGCTTGCACGCCCTTGCTGCCGTTCTCGGCGCCTACGGCTTCGAACTCCTCGTGCAGCGAAAGCTGCTCGGTCAGCCCCTCGCGCAGTTCGGCATCGTCGTCGACGATCAGGATCTTGCGCGTATTGGGCATTCAGTCGGACCCCCGCAGCCGCTTTGCCGCGCCTGACGGCGCGAAGTAGAAGGGCAAGATACAAGAGCAATCGCGAGTTGGGAATCGGCGATCAGCCCATGAAACGGACCAAGCGACGGACCGCGCTTAGCTCGATCCGCGTCAGCACCCGGCCGGGCCGGAAATCGCAGGGCTGGCTGTTTGCAGGGCCTTTGTCGGTACCTGTGGCGCTCGGCCGCACCGGCATCAAGGCCGATAAGCGCGAAGGCGACGGCGGCACCCCGCGCGGCCGATTTCGCCCGCTGCGGCTGTGGTGGCGCGCCGATCGCCTGCCGCGGCCGCGGACATTGCTGCCCATCCGCCGCATCGGCCCGGACGATGCCTGGTGCGAGGACCCGCACGACCGGCGCTACAACCAGGCCTTGCTGCGCTCGGCCAATGAACCAGGCGACCGGCTCCGCCGCGACGACGGCCTCTACGACATGATCATCGAAATCGACCACAATACCCGGCCGCGCGTCGCCGGCCGCGGCAGCGCCGTTTTCATCCACGTGGCCCGGCCGAGTTTCGCGCCGACCGCAGGCTGCGTCGCGTTGCGGCCGCGGGACCTCAAAATGCTATTGAGCCGGATGAATTCGAAGACCCGAATATTGATTCAGTCTTAGTGGCCTGAACTTCGCATCCCGAAAATTGCGGAGCCGACCCGCACATGGGTAGCGCCGAACGCGATCGCGGTGTGGAAGTCCGCGCTCATGCCCATCGAGAGCAGCTTTAGCCCATTACGGCCGGCGATCTTTGCCGTCAGGGCGAAATGCGGCGCCGGGGCCTCGTCCGCGGGCGGGATGCACATCAGGCCCGCAATCGTCAGCCCGTAGCCGTCGCGACAGGCGGCGAGGAAGCCGTCGGCGTCCTGCGGCAGCACGCCGGCCTTTTGCGGCTCGGCGCCGGTATTGATCTCGGCGAACAGGACCGGGCGCCGTGCCTGCTTGGCGATCTCCTTGGCCAGCGCCTCGGCAAGGCTTGGCCGATCGACCGAATGGATGGCGTCGAACAAGGCCACCGCTTCCTTGGCCTTGTTCGACTGCAACGGGCCGACGAGATGCAGCTCGAAACCGCCATCGCGCGCCCCGTGACCGGCGATGAGCGGCGGCCATTTGGCCTTGGCCTCCTGGACGCGATTTTCGCCGAACACGCGCTGCCCGGCAGCGATCACCGGCTCGATCGCCTCGGCACCGAAGGTCTTCGAGATCGCAACCAGCGTGACCGCCGAAGGGTCGCGCCCGGCATCGCGGCAGGCCGCCGCGATCTGCTCGCGCACGCCGGTGATGCCTTCCGGTCGATTCATGGTTTCCATCTGGTCAACGCTGCATCGAATGATTCAAATTTTAGCAAAACCGCGAAGACCACTTTTACGTGTGTCCCGTACTGTGGAACTCGCGGTCGAGGGTGCGTGATGCTGGACAATCACACAAAGGCGCGCAAGCCGTCATCGTGGCGGAGCAAGCCCATTTTGAGCATCCGCGCCCGCTTGCTCGTGCTCGCGCTTTTGGCCATCGCGCCGCTGGTGTTCGACCGCGTTCACGGACTGGAATTGGCCCGCGGCCATCGCATCGATCGTGCCCGCACCGAAGTGATCGATCTGGCGCGGCGCGGCACGGAATCGCAGCGCGAGATCATCTATTCCGTTCGCGCGCTCCTGCAGATCGTAGCCCGCGCCTATGCCAAGGTGCCGGCCGAGGCGGCAAACTGCAATCAGTACCTGACGGCGCTCACCGGCAACGTACCGTGGATTCGCGGCTTGTCGGTCGCCGGTGCCGACGGCCGTATCAAATGCTCGACCGAGTCCGACGTCATCGGATTGAACGTGTCCGATCGTCCGCATTTTCAGAATGCGCTGCATTCCCGTGACTTCGCGTTGAGCGATTATCTGATCCACCGGGTTCATCAGTGGCCGAGCCTGATCGCCACGTTTCCCGTGATCGGCGACGACGACGCCGTCGACGGCGTCGTGCTTGCGGTGATCAACCTGCAATGGGTCGGCGAACTGGTAACGACCGCCATGCAGCGCTCGGGCGCCTCGGTCCTCCTCCTCGACGGCAGCGGCACGCTGGTCGCCGGCTCGGCCGATCTGGACAATCTCATTGGCAAGCCGTTCGCCGCACAGAGCTTGGCGCACGACATGCTCACGAGCGACGAGGGCACGGTGGCGACCGAAGGTCTTGATGGCGTTCGGCGTATCTTCGCCTACGCGCGCGTGCCATGGACGCAAGCGCGTCTCGCCGTCGGCCTCGACGAGCGCGCCGTGCAGGCCGACATCGCTCGTGAAACGACCGTCGCCTACCTACAACTGGCGCTGTTCAGCATATTCATTCTGCTGGTGGCGTGGTTCGGCGGCGAGCAGCTCATCGTCAGGCCGATCCGTTCTTTGGTGCGGACCGCAACCCGCATCGGGCGCGGCGATTTCCATGTGCGCACGACGCAGGAGAGCTGGATCGCGGAGTTCGAGCCGCTTGCCTCAGCGCTCGACGACATGGCGAAGAAGCTTGCCGAACGCGAGGAGGAATTACGCATCGCCAACGAGCACCTCGACGAGCTGGCGAGCCTCGACGGCCTGACCGGGCTGGCCAACCGCCGCGGTTTTGACCGCCAGCTCGAGCAGGAATGGCGGCGCGCCGGCGAGATCAATGAGCCGGTGGCGCTGATGATGATCGATATCGATCACTTCAAGCTCTACAACGACCGTTATGGCCACGTCTCGGGCGATACTTGCCTGCGTTCGGTCGGCGAAACCCTGTCGCTGGTGACGTTGGAAAACTGCGTGCTCGTCGCCCGCTATGGCGGCGAGGAATTTGCGCTGCTCTTGCCCGGCCTCGACCTGCCGCGGATCGCTTCGCTCGCCGAGGAGGCGCGCCGGTCGATCGAAGATCTCCTGATCACGCACGCCGAGGCGCCGTGCGGCCATGTCACCATCAGCATCGGCGTCGAGGCGATAGTGCCGCGGCCGGGCCAGAATGCCGCCGATCTGGTCGAGGCCGCGGACCGCGCGCTCTATGCCGCCAAGCGGCGCGGCCGCAACCGCGTGGACGCCAATGGTCCGACATTGGTAAGCACTTCGGAGCCGGCGCCACGAACCGTTTACGAGTCGCCGCCGCTGGTGGCTTAGCGGCTAGTCTCAACGGCGCTTGGGCTTCTTCGGCGGCTTCGGCGGCGCCCAGATCATGGCTTCGAGCTTCATGCCGTCGGGATCGGCGAAATAGACCGCGTAATAGCTATCGCCGTAGTACTCGCCCGGCGGATCAAGCACGGTCATGCCGTTCTTTTCGAGAAAAGCGCCGAGATCGTCCACCGCCTTGCGGCTGGCCAGTTCGAACGCGTAGTGATGGAAGCCGATATCGCCCTTGCGATATTTGTGCTTCCTGCCCTGCGCATCGGCGGCGGCGATCCAGAACAAGGTCTTGCCGTTGCTCCAGCCGGCCATGTCGCCGTATTCGTGTTTTAATTTGAAGCCGAGAAATTTTAAGAGATTGTCGTAAAACGCCTTCGAGCGCGCGAAATCGCCGACGCTGAGAACGAGATGATCGATGCCGACGATGCGAGGCATGGGGTCGTTCCAACGGCGGTGCGCCGCTTGCCTTGAACCTCTGGCGCCCGCAAGATAGCACAAGCGATCCGCCCCCGGGACCAACGCCATGCCGCGCACTTTGTTCGACAAAATCTGGGATTCGCACCTCGTCGGACAGCGCGCCGACGGCCGCGACCTGCTCTATATCGATCGGCACGTGCTGCACGAATTGCATGCGCACCATGCATTTACCGCGCTGGAGAAGCAGGGCCGGCCGATCCACCGGCCCGATCTGACTTTCGCCGTGCAAGATCACACCGTCGCCACCAAGTCCGGCCGCGATGACGACACCAATCCATCGGGCACCGCGTTCCTGCGGGCGATGCGCGACGGCACGCGCAAGAACGGCATAAGACTTTTCGATATCGACGATCCGGAGCAGGGCATCTCTCACGTGGTGGCGCCGGAACTCGGCATCGTGCTGCCGGGCGCGACGCACGCGGTGCCAGACAGCCATGCCAGCACGGTCGGCGGCGTCGGCGCGCTGGCCTTCGGCTGCGGCACCAGCGAGATGACGCACATCCTCGCCACGCAGGTGATGGCGTTGAAGCGGCCGAAGCGCATGCGCGCGCGCCTCGACGGCAGGCTCGGCGCCCATGTCAGCGCCAAGGACGTGGCGTTGCGGCTGATCGCCGAGCTCGGTGTCGCCGGCGGCCGCGGTTACGTCGTCGAATATGCCGGCTCCGCCGTTCGCGCCATGCCGATCGAGCAGCGCATGACGCTATGCAACCTCAATATCGAGATGGGGGGACGCTCGGGTTTCGTTGCGCCCGATGACGCGACCTTCACCTGGCTCGCCGGACGTCCTTATCTGCCGCAAGGCGCGATGTGGGATCGCGCGCTGGACTATTGGCGCTCGCTTGCGACCGACGACGACGCCGAATTCGACCGCGACGTCACACTCGACTGCGGCACGCTGGAGCCGCAAATCACCTGGGGCACCGATCCGAGCCAGGTGGTCGGCATTTCCGGCCGCGTGCCCGCGACCGCGGCGATGGATCCGAGCCGCCGCGCCGCCGCGGAAGGCGCGTTCGCCTATATGGGGCTTGATCCCGGCACGCCGCTCGCCGGGCTTCCCGTCAATCGCGTCTTCATCGGCTCATGCACCAACAGCCGGCTGCCGGATCTTGAAGTCGCCGCCGCCGTGGTGCGCGGCCGTAAGGTTGCCGAGGGCGTTGTTGCGATGGTGGTGCCGGGCTCGTCGACGGTGAAGCGCGAGGCGGAAGCGGCGGGGCTCGATCGCGTGTTCCG
>DATHHM010000014.1:0-28555 GCA_035317145.1 Xanthobacteraceae bacterium
CGCCGAGACCGACAACGTCATCGCCAATGCCCAGGCAAAACTCGCCAAAAAAGGCTGCGACTGGATTCTGGCCAACGATGTCTCGCCCGCGACCGGCATCATGGGCGGCGACGTCAACAAGATCGATCTGATCACTACAAGCGGCGTCGAATCCTGGCCGCCGCAATCGAAGGACGACGTCGCGCGCGCCTTGATCGCGCGGATCGCCGCGGCGCTTAGAGCATGATCCGGAAAAGTGGAAACCGGTTTTCCGAAAAGATCATGCTCCACTAAAATGTTAGAGCGCAAATCGCTTCAAAAGCGATTTCGCTCTAAGGAGTCGAAACAATGAGCAGCGAAACGCCCATCGAGGTGCGCATCGTCCGCCTGCCCCACGCGCGCGATCTGCCGTTGCCGCAATATCAAAGCGCGCTCGCCGCCGGCCTCGATCTCATGGCCGCGGTGCCGGCCGACACGCCGGTCGACATTCCGCCCGGCGGCCGCGCCGTGATCCCGACCGGAGTCGCGATCGCATTGCCACCCGGCAGCGAAGGCCAGATCCGGCCGCGCTCGGGTTTGGCCGCCCGCCACGGCGTCACCGTCCTCAACACGCCCGGAACGATCGACGCAGACTACCGCGGAGAATTGCAGGTTATCCTTGTCAATATTGGTTCCGAATTATTCGTCGTTTCGCGCGGCATGCGCATCGCCCAGTTAGTAATCGCGCCAATTCAACATGCAAAACTTGTTGAATGGAACAGTCTAGATGAGACCGAGCGCGCCTCAGGCGGGCTTGGCTCTACTGGATTTGGATCGAAGACTGGATAAATCTGCTGCTAAATTAGCCAAACTGCTAGGAATTCGTTCCGGATGTAGTATGTTACCTCCTCACGAACTATTCCCCGCCAGCGACGTTTTCCTCCTACATGCCTCTACTCCCCCGCAAAGGGCTCCTCGCGATTGCAGCGGTCATCGACGTGACTGTGCAGGCACCGGGCTGTCCGATCTCGGCAAAAACGCTTGCGGCCCGCCATGGTTTGCCGCCGCGACACCTGGAGTCCGTGCTGCAAAGCCTGGTGCGCGAAGGAATTTTGAAAGGCATCCGCGGCCCGCGCGGCGGCTACGAATTGGCGCGTGAAGCGCGTCGGGTGACCGCCAACGATATTTTGCGCGCCGCCGGAACGGTCGACGAAGCCGACAATGAACCGGTCGGCTCCGAGCTGCTCAGCAAAGTGGTGCTGCCGGCTTTGTCGAGCGCGGAGCAGGAATTCGGCATAGCCTTGAGCCGCATCAATCTGGAAGACATGGCGCGCGACGCCGAGGCACTCAACACGTCATTATTCGGCCGCGCTGCGACCGCGCGGGCTTGAGCCCGGTTCCATCGCATTCACGTTCACGATCTGGACTCTTTCGGCGCGATTCCGCTTGAGAGTAAAGTCGAATGATTCGCGGGGCTTTTCCCCGCGATGATCCGCTGGCAATGGGCGGTGGTGGCAGCCAGCAGAGGCGAAGGGGCATGCCGGACACGATCCGGATCAGCGGCAGCTGCGCGCATCCGTGGCGACGCGGATTCTTGACCGCCATTGTTGGCGCCGTCTTTCCCTTCCCCGCCAGCGCCGAGCAACAACCGGTTCTCGCGCTCCACGAGCTTGTGGCGAGCGCGCAAGACAGCGTCGACCGGCATGAAATCGCTGTGCTGGTCGTGGTGCTCGGCCTTGTGCTGTTCGCCGTCGTCACCGCGATCATGCTGGTACGCGCGCGCACACGCTGGACGCGGCTGGAGACGTCGTCGCGTGACGAGATAGCCGCGCTGCGCAGCGACCTCGATCGCGCCAATGCGCTGCTGTTTTCCGAGCCGCAGGTGATGGTGGATTGGCCGGCAGGCTCCGACGAGCCCCGCATCGACGGCGATCCCGGCATCGTCGGCGTCGCCGCGCCCCATCGCGTGCTCGCCTTCGGCAGCTGGCTCAAAGCCGGCAAGGCCTATGCCATGGAGCAGGCGGTCGAAAGCCTGCGCGGCCGCGGCGAAGGTTTTTCGCTGACGCTGACCACGCTGCACGGCCATCCGATCGAAGTGCAGGGCCGCGCCATCGGCGGCCGCGCCGTGCTGCGCCTGAAAGATGCCAGCGGCGTCAAGCGCGACCTCGTCGAGCTTTTGTCGCGGCACGAGAGCTTGCTGAGCGAAGTCGCTTCGCTGCGCGCCTTGATCGAAAACCTGCCGTCGCCGGTGTGGACGCGCGACGCGGCAGGCCAATTGACCTTCGCCAACGCCGCCTATGCCCGCGCGGTCGAAGCCAAGGGCTCAGCTGACGCCGTCACGCGCCGCCTCGAGCTTCTCGACAGCCCCGCGCGCGACAACATTTTGCGGGCGCTCGCGGCCAACGGTTCCTATGCCGGGCGGCTGCCGGCCGTGGTCGCCGGCTCACGGCGCACCTTCGATGTGCTCGATTTCCGCACCGAGACCGGCAGCGCCGGCATTGGGCTCGATGCCACCGAAGCGGAAACCATGCGTGTCGCGCTCGCCCGCATGGTCGATGCGCACCGCCGCACGCTGGATCAGCTGTCCACCGGCGTCGCCATGTTCGACGCCGATCACCGGCTGACGTTCTACAACGCCGCCTATCGCGCGCTCTGGGATCTCGACCCCGCCTATCTCGACCAGGGGCCGACCGACTCGGCGGTGATCGAGGCGCTGCGCAGCACCCGCAAGCTGCCGGAGGAACAAGATTTCCGGCAATGGAAGGCGGAGCTGTTCGAAGCCTACCGCGCGGTCGAGGCCAAAGAATACATGTGGCACCTTCCGGACGGGCGCACCGTGCGCGTCGTCACCACGCCCAATCCGGACGGCGGCGTCACCTATCTGTTCCACGACGTCACCGAGCGGCTCGACCTCGACCGCCGCTTCGAGGAAATGATCCGCGTGCAAGGCGAGACGCTCGACAATCTGGCCGAGGGCGTCGCCGTGTTCGCAAGCGACGGGCGCTTGCGCCTGCATAATTCGGCCTTCGCCCGCATGTGGCACCTCGCGCCGCAGGCGCTGGCGGAGCGGCCGCATATCGAGACGATCACGGCACTGTGCCGCCCGCTGCATGGCGACGGCACCACGTGGCAGAAGCTGCGCGAATTCGTCACCGCGATCGACAGCCGCGAGCCGATCGAGGCGCGACTCGAGCGCCGCGACGGCACCGTGGTCGATTGCACGACGGTGCCGCTGCCAAATGGTGCGACGCTGGTGACGTTCCACGACGTGACCGATTCGGTGAACGTCGAGCGCGCGCTGCGCGAACGCAACGAGGCGCTGGTAGACGCCGACAAGATCAAGATCGATTTCGTCCACCACGTGTCCTACGAATTGCGCTCGCCGCTCACCAACATCATCGGCTTCGTGCACTTGCTCGGCGATCCCTCGACCGGGCCGCTGGCACCAAAGCAGCGCGAATATCTCGACTTCATCACCATCTCCACCGACACGCTGTTGGCGCTGATCAACAACATCCTCGACCTTGCCACCATCGATGCCGGCCGGATGCAACTCAATCTCGGTGCCGTCGATATCCGCGCCGCCATGGCGGCCGCCGCCGAGGGCGTGCAGGATCGCCTGGTCGGTCCCGGCCTCACGCTCGACATCAGCGCGCCAAAGGACATCGGCGCGTTCACCGCCGACGAACGGCGCCTGCGGCAAATCCTGTTCAACCTGTTGGCCAATGCCGTGAGCTTCTCGCCGCCCGGCGCCAAGATCGCGTTGCGGGCCGAGCGGCGCGCCGACGCGGTGATTTTCGCGGTGACCGACCGCGGGCCGGGCATTCCGTCCGAGGTGCTGGAAAAGGTGTTCGACTGGTTCGAGTCCCATCCGCTCGGCTCGCAGCATCGCGGCCCGGGGCTTGGCCTCTCCCTGGTGCGCTCGTTCGTGGAGCTGCATGGCGGTACGGTCAGCATCACCTCGGTTGTCGGCGAGGGCACGACTGTGACATGTACGTTCCCGACCGGAGAAGCCGCCACGCTGACGGCGGCCTAAATCACGATGCTGCTGACGACCACGGGTGGCGCAAGCTTCACTGTGACCATCCCGAACGAAGCGGCGATGGTCGCCTTCATGACCGACATCGCCGGCGCGCTCGAGCCCGGCGACCTGGTGAC
This sequence comes from Xanthobacteraceae bacterium, assembly GCA_035317145.1. Lineage (GTDB taxonomy): Bacteria > Pseudomonadota > Alphaproteobacteria > Rhizobiales > Xanthobacteraceae > BOG-931. The sequence goes on from DATHHM010000014.1 coordinate 4,117, forward strand.
GCTGTCCGGCGATCTCGGCGCCGGCAAGACCACCTTTGCCCGCGCGCTGATCCGCTATCTGGCCGACGACGACACCATCGAAGTGCCGAGCCCGACCTTCACCTTCGTCCAGACTTACGAACTGTCGCGCTTCCCGCTGGTGCACGCCGATCTGTACCGGCTGTCGGGCACGGCGGAACTGGCCGAGCTCGGCTTCGACGATTTACCGGACGGCGCCGTGGTGCTGTTGGAATGGCCCGACCGCGCCGCGGGTTTCCTGCCGCCCAATCGTTTCGACATCACCTTTACGCTGGCGCCGGACCTCGGCGCCGAGGCCCGCCATGTCCGCTATGTCGGCTATGGCGCCTTTGCGCCGCGCGCCGAGCGCATCGCGCTGGTGCGCGCCTTCCTCGACGAATCCGGCGTCGGCGCGGCGCGGCGCCAACGCATGCAGGGCGACGCCTCGACCCGCATCTTCGAAAGGCTGACGCTCGACAACCAAACCATGATCCTGATGAACGCGCCGCCGCGGCCCGACGGCCCGCCGGTGCGCGACGGCAAGCCCTACAGCGCCATCGCCCATCTCGCCGAGGATACGATTCCCTATGTGGCGCTGGCGCGCGGCTTGCGCGACCGCAACCTCTCGGCGCCGGAGATTTTGCACGCCGATCCGGCGCGCGGGCTCATCGTCATGGAGGATCTCGGCGAGGCGCGCATCGGCGAAGATTGCCGGAGACTTTGCCGATCGCGCCGCATTTCGAATATCGCCTGCCGCGCTATGACGCGGATGCGTTTTTGATCGAAGCCGAGTTGCTGCTTGATTGGTATCTGCCGAGCGTCAATGCGCCGCCGACCGCCGATGCGCGCGACGCCTTCGCCGCACTGTGGCGCAACGCCTTGCGCCCGGCGCTCGAAGCGCCACCGACCTGGGTGCTGCGCGATTATCACTCGCCCAATCTGTTGTGGCTTGCCGACCGCGACGACGTCGCTCGCATCGGCGTGCTCGATTTCCAGGACGCCGTGATCGGGCCGGGAGCCTATGACGTCGCCTCGATCCTCCAGGATGCACGTGTCGACGTGCCCGAAGCGCTGGAAGTGGCGCTGCTCAGCCGCTACGTCCGCGCCCGGCTCAAGGACGATGCGAAATTCGACACCGCCGGCTTCACCCAGCTTTATGCGACGCTGGCGGCGCAGCGGGCGACAAAAATCCTCGGCATCTTTGCCCGCCTCGACCGCCGCGACGGCAAGCCGCAATATTTGCGCCACATGCCGCGCATATGGAATTACCTGCAGCGCGCGCTGGCGCATCCGGCGCTCGGCATGCTTGCCGATTGGTATGCCACCAATGTGCCCGCCCGCGATGTATGATGGGGCGAATCGGGCAGCGGCGGGATCAGGCGCGATGATGCCGAACAGCGCGTTCGTGTTGGCAGCGGGGCTCGGCACGCGCATGCGGCCATTCAACGGCAGCATTCCAAAACCGCTGGTCGCCGTCGCCGGCAAATCGCTGATCGATTATTCGCTCGACCGCCTGGCCGAAGCCAATGTCGCGCGCGCCGTGGTCAACGTGCATTATCTCGCCGACGCGCTGGAGCGGCATCTGGCGTCGCGGCAGCGGCCGGAAATTATCATTTCCGACGAACGCGGCAGCCTGCTCGGAACTGGCGGTGGCATCGCCAAGGCGCTGCCGCAATTGGGCAACGCGCCGTTCTTCCTGGTCAATTCCGACACGCTATGGCTCGACGGCGTCAAACCTAATTTCGTCCGGCTCGCCGACGCCTTCGACGCTGCTACCATGGATGCCCTGTTGCTGCTGGCGCCCATCACCGGCAGTGTCGGCTATGAGGGCCGCGGCGACTTCGCCATGGCGCCCGACGGCCGGCTGCAACGGCGCGCCGAGCGCGACGTGGTTCCCTTCGTCTACACCGGCGCGGCTATTCTCGCGCCGGCGCTGTTCGCCGATGCGCCCTCTGGTGCGTTCCCGCTGACACGCCTATTTGATCGTGCCGGCGACAACGGCCGTCTATTCGGGCTGCGCCTGGAAGGCATTTGGATGCATGTCGGCACCCCGGACGCCGTTACAGCGGCCGAGGCAACGCTCGCTGCGGCGCATTAGAACTCGCAGCCTGCCCCTAAAATCTGCTAGACCGGCGCAGCGATTTTCCGCGAACCCAAAATGGCACCGCGCGTTTTCACCATTCCGGCGTCGGCGCCATTTCTGCCGACGCTGATCGAGGCGTTGATCGGCGGCAAGCTCGGCTTTGCCGCCGCGCGCGATCCGTTGGCGCTTGCCGCGGCCACGCTCTATCTGCCGACGCGCCGCGCCTGCCGGCTGGCGCGCGACGCCTTTCTCGATGTGCTCAAAGACGACGCGGCGATCCTGCCGCGCATCGTCGCGCTTGGCGACATCGACGAGGACGAGATCGCGTTCGCCGAAGCGGCGACCGGCGACATCGCCGTGGACGCGCTGGCGCTGCCGGAAGCGCTCGGCGGCATGGAACGGCGTCTGTTGCTGGCGCAGCTCATCAGCAAGTGGGCGATGTCGCCGGAACTTCACGGCACCAGCGGCGCGCCGCTGGTCGTCCAGACACCGGCGGCGGCCTGCGCGCTCGCCGACGATCTGGCGCGGCTGATCGACGACATGACGACGCGCGGCGTGCCCTGGGAAGGGCTCGACAAACTCGTGCCCCAGGAACACGACAAGTACTGGCAGCTCACGTTGGAATTCCTGCAGATCGCCCGCAGGCACTGGCCGGCGGTTCTGCAGGATCGCAATCGCATAGAGCCCACCAAGCGACGCGACGCCTTGATCAAGGCGGAGGCGGCGCGGCTGGCGCGCCAGACCGACGCCCCGGTGATCGCCGCAGGCTCGACCGGCTCGATCCCGTCGACGGCCGAATTGATTGCGACCATCGCCCGCCTGCCACACGGCGCGGTGGTGCTGCCCGGTCTTGACACCGATCTCGACGAGGAATCGTGGCGGCTGATCGCGGGCGATGCGAAAAAGAAAATCGCGCCCGCGCCGGGACACCCGCAATTCGCCATGCATGCGCTCTTGGCGCGCATCGGCATCGCGCGCGACGCGGTCGAAAACCTGGCCGCGCCACGCAGCCGCGACCGATTGCTGTCGGAGGCGCTGCGGCCGGCGTCCACGACGGATATGTGGCGGCAAAAAACCACCGATCAAACTTTTGCGGCGCACGTCGAAACGGCGCTCCAGACGCTCACGGTGATCGAAGCGGCCAACGCCGAGGAAGAAGCGCTGGCGATCGCCGTGGCGCTGCGCGAGGCCGTGCACGACGGCAAGACTGCCGCGCTGGTGACGCCGGACCGCACGCTCGGCCACCGCGTATTGGCCGCGCTCAAGCGTTGGAACATCGAGGCGGAAGATTCCGGCGGCGAAGCGCTTGCCGACACCCCGGCCGGCGTTTTCGCCCGTCTCGCCGCCGCGGCCGCGATGCATGGATTGGAGCCGACCACGCTGTTGGCGTTGCTCAAGCATCCGCTGCTGCGGCTCGGCGGCGGCGGCGAGCGCGCGATCACGACGCTGGAGCGCGCGGTGCTGCGCGGGCCACGTCCGCGCTCCGGGAGCCACGGCCTTGCCCACGCGCTCAAGACATTTGGCGCCGGCAGAGAAAAATTGCATCGGTCCGATCCGCGAAAAGATTTGACCGCCGGCGAGCTTGCCGCCGCGACCGATCTCGTCGACCGCCTCGCCGTTGCGCTCGAACCGCTGGAAAGCATCGGCCATAAATCGCTGCCGCTCAGCGAGCTCGCCGGACGGCATCGCGCCGTCGTCGCCGCGCTGTCTGGCGAAGACGGACAAGAGATCGCGTTCGCCGGCCCCGCCGGCGTGAAGCTCGCCGACGCGCTCGATGAGCTGGCGGCCAGCGAGGCCGCGGCCGGACTGCTTGTGGCAACGAACGATTATGTCGAATTGTTCGCAGCCGCGCTGGCCGACCGCGTCCTGCGCCGGCCGCCACGGCCTAATGTGCGCGTGCGCATCCTTGGGCCGCTTGAAGCGCGGCTCACCGAGAGCGATCGGGTCGTGCTCGGCGGCCTGGTCGAAGGCACTTGGCCGCCGGAGAGCCGGACCGATGCCTGGCTCAGCCGCCCGATGCGGCTCGACCTCGGTCTCGATCTGCCGGAACGCCGCATCGGCCTCTCGGCGCACGATTTCGCCCAGCTCCTCGGCGCGCGCGAGGTGTTCCTCAGCCACGCCGCCAAGGTCGCGGGCTCGCCGACCGTCCCTTCGCGCTTCATCCAGCGTCTCGCCGCCGTTGCCGGCAAGCGCTGGGACGCGGCTAAGGCGCGCGGCGAAAATCATCTCGCCTGGGCGCGCGAGCTCGACCGGCCCGAGCAACCGCCGCAACCGGCGGAGCGGCCGGCACCGACGCCGCCGCGCGCGGCACGACCGCAAAGCCTGTCGGTCACGGAGATCGAGCATTGGCTGCGCGATCCGTACACGATCTATGCCAAGCACATTTTGAAACTCATGCCGCTCGATGCGGTCGACACCGACCCGGGCGCGGCCGCGCGCGGCACGATCATCCACGCCGCCATCGGCGATTTCACCAAGCGCTTCGCCAAGGCGCTGCCCGCCGATCCGGCGGCCGAGCTGATCGCGCTCGGCGAGCCGCATTTCGCATCGCTCGAGGATTTTCCCGAGGCGCGGGCGTTCTGGTGGCCCCGGTTCCGGCGCGTCGCGCATTGGTTCGCCAACTGGGAGCGCGCGCGCCGCGGCGGCATCGCCGAAATCATCGCCGAAATACGCGGCAAGACCGAAATCCCGCTCGCCGACGGCGCGTTCACGCTGACCGGCATTGCCGACCGGATCGAGCGTGGCGCCGACGGCCGCTACGTCATCCTCGACTACAAGACCGGCGCGGCGCGGAGCGAAAAGCAGATCCGCACTGGGCTTGCGCCACAGCTCACATTGGAAGCCGCGATCCTGCGCCGGGGCGGGTTCAAGGATATTTCCGCCGGCGCTTCGGTCGCCGCGGTCGGTTATGTGCTGCTCAGAGGCGGCGAGCCGCCCGGCGAGGACGAGCCGATCGCATTCGAGAGCGGCACGCCTGACGAGCACGCCGACCGTGCCTATGAAAAGCTCGCCGAGCTGGCGCGGCGTTTCGACGACGACAGCGTGCCCTATCGCTCGCTCGTGCACCCGATGTGGAAGACCTATTACGGCGCCTACGATCACCTCGCCCGCGTCAAGGAATGGTCCAGCACTGGCGGCGCCGGCGACGATTCCGGGAGCGGCGGATGAGAAAGCCGCACACCATTCCGCCGCAGGTGCGCGAGCTGCAGCGGCGCGTATCGAACCCGGACATTTCGGCCTGGGTCGCCGCCAATGCCGGTTCCGGCAAGACCCACGTGCTGGTGCAGCGTGTCATCAATCTCCTGCTCGACGGCGTCGAGCCGGAGAAAATCCTCTGCATCACCTTCACCAAGGCCGCCGCCGCCAACATGGCCAAGCGCGTGTTCGACAAGCTCGCCGCCTGGACCACGCTCGACGACGCCGCGCTGGACGACGCGATCCGCGAGGAATCGCTGACGCCGCCCGATCCGCAGCGCCGGGCGCTGGCGCGGAAACTGTTTGCCCGCGCCCTGGAGACGCCGGGCGGCCTGAAGGTGCAGACCATCCACGCTTTTTGCACGCAGTTGCTGCATCAATTTCCGTTCGAGGCCAATGTCGTCGCGCGCTTCACCGTGCTCGATGAGGCCGAGCACACGCAGCTGCTCGAGCAATTGACGCTCGCCGTGCTGCTGCAGGGCGCCGCGGCGCCCGACGGTCCGCTCGGTCGCGCGCTCACCACCGCGATGGTCGCGGCGGCCGATCAGACTTTTCGCGACGTGGTGCGCGAAGCGATCGGTCAACGCGACAGCATCGTGCGGTGGGTCGCCGATGGCGGCGTGGCGGCAGCGGTTGCCAATCTATCGAAGATACTCGGCGTCGATCCGGATACGACCCTGGCGGACATCGAGGATCAAATCGTCAATGGCCCGATTCTGCCGCGGTCGGACTGGGCCGCGCTGGCCGCCGTTTGCCGCGAAAGCTCAGCGCGCGATCAGGAGCAGTGCGAGCGGCTCACGCTTGCCGCGCGCGCCACCGGCGCCGAAAGGATCGATGCTTATGTGAAGGTCTTCATCGACACCAAATCGCAGCCGCGCGGGAATTTGCTCACCAAGCCGCTGGCCAAGAAGCATCCCGCGCTGGCGCAGCGGCTGATCGACGAACAGTCCCGCGTGTTGCGGCTGCGCGAACAGCGCAACGCCGCGATCTGCCGCGAGCGCAGCTCAGCGCTGCTCACCATCGCCTATGAGGTCTTGAGCCGTTACCAGCGGGAAAAGGACCGCCGCGGCCTGCTCGATTACGACGACCTCATCGACAAGGCGCTGGAACTGCTCGGCAACGTCGATGCCGCCTGGGTGCACTACAAGCTCGATCTCGGCATCGACCATCTGCTGATCGACGAGGCGCAGGACACCAGCCGCAAGCAGTGGGAGATCGTGCGCCGGCTGGTCGCCGAATTTGCCGCCGGTGCCGGCGCGCGCACCGTCAGACGCACCATCTTCGCCGTCGGCGACGAGAAGCAGTCGATCTATTCGTTCCAGGACGCGGCGCCGAAGGAGTTCGCCGATGTCGGTCGTGTCTTCTGGCGCGAGCATACCGACGCACAGCTCGAATTCATCATCTGCGAGCTCAAACACTCGTTCCGGTCCGGCACCAATATCCTCGCCGCGGTCGACGAGGTGTTCAAAAGTCCGGAGATGACGGCGAGCGTCGCCGCGGTCGACGGCGAAATCCCGCCGCATATCGCGCTGGACGACGCGCCGCCCGGCGTGGTCGAGATCTGGGAGCCGGAGAAACCGGACCCGCCGCGCGAGGTGGAGCCCTGGCAGGCGCCGTTCGATACCGTGAACGAGACCAGCCCGCGCGAAAAGCTGGCGCGGCGGATCGCGCGCACGGTGCGGCGCATGGTCGAGAACCGCGAAGCGGTCGGCATGGACCGGCGGGCGGCGCGCTTCGGCGATATCCTGGTCCTGGTGCGCCAGCGCGGTCCGCTGTTCGAAGCCGTCATCCGCGCGCTGAAGAACGAGAACGTCGATGTCGCCGGCGCCGACCGGCTGGTGCTCGCCGAGCACATCGCGGTGATGGATTTGATGGCGCTCGCCGATGCACTGCTGTTGCCGCAGGACGATCTTGCGCTGGCGACGGTGCTGCGCAGCCCATTGTTCGGTTTTTCCGACGAAGAATTATTTGCCGTCGCCTGGAAGCGTGACGCCTCGCTGCGTACGGCACTGGCGCAAAAAGCCGGCGACAGCAAAAAGTTCGCCGACGCCGACGCCCGCCTCGGTGAGTTGGAGCAGGCGGCGCGGCGCGAAACGCCATTCGCGTTCTTCGCCGGCGTTCTTGGCGCCGGTGCCGGACGCAAGCGCTTCCTGGCGCGGTTCGGCCCGGAGGCCAATGATGCGCTCGACGAATTTCTCAATCTCGCGCTCGACTACGAGCGGCGCGAGGCGCCATCGCTGCAGGGCTTTGTCGCCTGCCTGCGCGACGCGCGTGCCGAGGTCAAACGCGACATGGAGATCGCGCGCGACGAGGTCCGCGTCATGACCGTGCACGGCGCAAAGGGTCTCGAAGCGCCGATCGTCATTCTCGCCGACACCATGGCGCCGCCCGCCGGGCCGCGCCCGCCGCGGCTGCTCGAACTCGCCGGCGGCCCGGTGATCTGGGCGGGCCGTAGCGCCGACGATGTGCCCAGCATGGCGACGGCGCGCAATGCGGCGCGGAGCGAAGCCGAGAATGAATATCGGCGTCTCCTGTATGTCGCCATGACGCGCGCCGCCGATCGGCTGATCGTCGCCGGCGCGGAGGGCGCGCGCGCGCGGCCGAAACGCTGCTGGTACGATCTGGTGCGCGAGCCGCTCGAAACGTTGCTGGTCAAGGAAGACGACAACGGCGAAACCGTTTTCCGTTATCGCAAAGTGCCGTCCATAGCGGCGCGCGCAGCGGCTGCGAGTGAAGAGAATGTCATCCGTCCGGCGCCGCCGGCGTGGCTGCGGCAGAATGCGCCCGCCGCAGCGCCGCTTGCCGCGCCGCTGTCGCCGTCATCGGCTTTCGACGAAGACATTTCGCCGATCGCGCCCAGCGCCGGCTCCGCGGCCGATCGGCAAAAAGCGCTCGATCGCGGACGGCTGGTGCATCGGCTGATGCAAGCGCTGCCCGATATTCCGCACCTGCGCCGCGAGGATGCCGCAGAACGCTATCTCGCCCACGCTGCCGCGGACTTTGCCGCGGACGAACGCGCCGCGATGGCGCGACAAGTGCTCGCGATCCTCGACGACAAGACCTTTGCCGAAATTTTTGCGCCGGGAAGCCGCGCCGAGGTGCCGGTCGTCGGCCGCATCGCGCGCGCGGGAAGAGGCCCGATTGCGGTCGCCGGGCAGGTGGACCGCCTCGCCGTTACCGGCGATACGGTGCTGATCGCCGACTACAAGACCGACCGGATCGTTCCGGACCGGCTCGACGCGGTGGCGCCCTACGTCACCCAGCTCGCGCTCTACCACGCGGTGCTGGCCCGCGTATTCCCGGGAAAAACCGTGCGCGCGGCGCTGCTGTTCACCGACGGGCCAAAGCTCATGGAAGTGCCCGCCGCGGTCATGGACGCAGCGTTGACCAAGCTTTCACTGGGCGCATGACATGAGGGTCACGCTGCGGTGAAGCTCCCTTGACGCCCAAGGAGGCGGTTCATAGGTTCATCGCCCAAGGCCTGCCGATTCTTCAAAAAAGCCCTGCCGATTCTTGCAAAAAAGTGAGGTTTTTCATGGTCGATCAAACAACCGACGCGACGTTCGAACAGGACGTGCTCAAGGCGAGCGGGCCCGTGGTCGTCGATTTCTGGGCGGAGTGGTGCGGCCCGTGCCGCATGATCGCGCCGGCGCTGGAAGAGATTTCCAAGTCGCTCAACGGCAAGGTCAAGATCGTCAAGCTCAATGTCGACGAGAACCCGGGCACGGCGGCAAAATTCGGCATCCAGTCGATCCCGACGCTGATGCTGTTCAAGAACGGCGAGCTCGCCTCCCGCCAAGTCGGCGCCGCGCCGAAGCAGAAGCTCGAGCAGTGGATCACCGCTTCGGTGTGATTTCGTCATTCCGGGGCTGAGCGAAGCGAAGAGCCCGGAATCCATAATCACTGTCGGTGCATGTTCTGCACTGTCCGTGGTTATGGATTCCGGGCTCGCCACTTCGTGGCGCCCCGGAATGACGCTAATGCCGAAAATGCCGCGTCCCCGTCACCACCATGGCGATGCCGTGGTCGTCGGCGGCTTTGATCACTTCGTCGTCGCGCATTGAGCCGCCGGGCTGGATCACCGCGGTGGCGCCGGCTTCGATGGCGACCAACAATCCGTCGGCGAACGGAAAGAATGCGTCGGACGCGACCACCGAGCCTTTGGTCGCAGGCTCCTTGAGGCCGGCGGCTTCCGCGGCATCCATCGCCTTGCGCGCGGCGATGCGCGCGGCATCGACCCGGCTCATCTGCCCGGCGCCGATGCCGACCGTCGCCAAATCCTTGGCATAGACGATGGTGTTCGACTTGACGTGCTTGGCGACGCGGAAGGCAAAACGCAGGTCGCGCAGTTCGGCATTGGTCGGAGCGCGCTTGGTCACCGGCTTCAACTCCATGTCGTCGACCACGGCACTGTCACGCGATTGCACCAGGAGCCCGCCGGCGACAGTTTTGGCGGTGAGGCCGGCAGCGCGCGGATCGGGCAAGCCGCCGGCGAGCAACAGCCGCAAATTCTTTTTCGCGCCGACGATCGCGATGGCCTCCGGCGTTGCGTCCGGCGCGATGATGACTTCGGTGAATATTTCGGTGATGGCGCGCGCCGCTGCGGCGTCGAGCGTGCGGTTGAGCGCGACGACACCGCCGAACGCCGACACCGGATCGCAGGCCAGTGCCTTGCGATAGGCATCGAGCAAATTTTCGCCTTCCGCCACGCCGCACGGATTGGCGTGTTTGATGATCGCGCACGCCGGCGTGCGCGCCGGATCGAACTCGGCGACGCATTCGTAAGCGGCATCGGTGTCGTTGATGTTGTTGTAGGAGAGTTGCTTGCCCTGCGCCTGCCGCGCGGTCGAGACGCCGAAGCGCGGGTCCGGCGTGCGATAGAACGCCGCCGCCTGGTGCGGGTTCTCGCCGTAGCGCAGTTTCTCGATCAGCCGGCCGCCGAAGGCGCGATAGTCCGGCGCGATGTCGGCAAGCGCGTTGGCGAACCAATTCGAAATCGCCGCGTCATAAGCCGCCGTGCGCGCATAGGCCTTCGCGGCGAGCCGGCGGCGGAGCGCAAGCGTCGTCGCACCGGCGTGCTGCGCAAGCTCGGCCAGCACCGCGGCGTAATCGCTCGCCTCGACCACCACGGCGACGTCGTCGTGGTTCTTCGCCGCAGCGCGGATCATCGCCGGGCCGCCGATGTCGATGTTCTCGATGCAGGTGGCAAAATCGGCGCCGCGCGCAGTCGTGGCTTCGAACGGATAGAGATTGACCACCAGAAGATCGATCGGCCGGATGTTGTGCGCGCGCATTGCGTCCGTGTGCGCGGCGTTGCCGCGCATCGCCAGCAAGCCGCCATGAACCGCCGGATGCAGCGTCTTGACCCGGCCGTCCATCATCTCGGGAAAACCGGTGAGATCGCTCACGTCGAGCACGTTGAGCCCGGCGTCGCTCAAGGTCTTGCGCGTGCCGCCGGTGGACACCAGCTCGATGCCGTAGCCGGCAAGCGCGCGGGCGAAGTCGACGACGCCGGTTTTGTCGGAGACGGAGATGAGGGCACGCGTTACGCGGCGGAGCTGCTCGGTCATCGCCTTTTTCTACTCCCTCCCTCGCGCGCGGGGGAGGCGAAAATGTAAATAGTTCACAACGGCAGCCGTGGCTCCTCTTCGCGCATCCGGCGCCCTGTGGCCGCGGTGGCGAGGGCTGCGGACGTGGTCTGCTGGAAGGTCCACAGCACGCGCGGCGTGGCGCCGGCATTGCCGCGGATGACCAGCTGCGAGGCGCGGCGCGGGCCGGTGCCGGCGAGATAGACCGAGTCTTCGAGCTCGACGCGGGCGTCGGGGGCGGTGAACGTCCACACCTCCTTGTTCGCGGTCATCAGCATGACGCCATGGCCGTCGGTCAGCCGCGTCGCCTTGACCGAGGGATGCAGGTGGAAGCGGAGCGCGAAGCGGTCTTCGCTCGCGCGCAATTGCGCGCTGCCGTCGGCCGCAAGGAACATGTCCTCACCTTCGAACCGCAAGCCGTCGGCCGCAAGCAGGATGGTGCGCTCGTGCAGGATGCCGTAGCGGCCGGCATAGCCGTCATGGGCGGCGCGCAAGACGATGCCGTCGGCGCGATCCTCGCGGCTCACGGCGACGTTGCTCGGACCGCCAAGCATCGGCGAGCCGCCGAGCACGCGCCGGAACGCCGGAGTCTCGACAAATCGCGCCGAGGAGGTTTCGTTGAACGTCACTGTCGAATGCGCTGGCGTGCCGCGGGCAAACGGCCGCCAGTCCTCGCGCGCGGTCTGCGGCATGCCGCAATTCACCACCATGAGGCAGCCCTTGGGCGTGGAGAATTCGAACGACAAAAAGCCGGCATGGGCTTCCAGGCTCATCTCGATCGGCGGCGCGCGGCCGGTATCCATGATCAGCACGCCGCCGCCCGCTTCGAGCCGCTGATAGGCCGAATGCGGTGCGTTCGACAGCGGCGCGCCGTGGATCTCGTCGTAGGCCAGCAAGGTCAGCAACAGCTCGGCCGGCGTCGCGCCCATGCCGTTGAAATGCGCGAAGGTGCCTTCGGAATGGCGGAAGAAGCGCAGCATCGGCATCATGCGGTCGATGGCGTTGAGCAGCGCCTGCGGCGGCGCGATGTTGCGCGACGAAAACGCCTGGCCGAGCGGCAACAGTTCCAAAAGCACCTCGATGATCGCGCCGGGATCGCGGCCGGCATGGCCGCCGTCGGGCAGGATTTGCACCCCGATCTCGTGGCGCAACCGCTCGGTCGCGCCCTTGATGTGGCGCGCCTGGCCGGCGATGCACAGCGCCGCGTAGGTCAGCGCCATCTCCGCCTGCATGCGCGCCACGCCGCGGCGCGCGTCGCCCGCGGTATGGCGCAGATAGCGCACCTGCCGCACCAGGCTGCGCAGGAAGCGCCGGTAGAAACGCGCATCGGCGTCCTGCAAAACCAGTGGCGCCTGGCTGAGCCAGGAGATAATGCGCCGCGACAGCACGTCGGGCCGCCAGGCGACCGGATGCCACGAGCCCTGCAGCGTGATCCATTCGTCGACCAGCGCGCGCGCGTTGGCCCGCGTGATGCCGGATTCGGCGGCGCGCAGATGGCGCAGCCAGCCAAAACCCAACAGCGCGGTGGCCCATTCGGCCGACGGCGGCTCCATCTCGAAGATCGAACGGCCGTCGCAGACCACGACCTTGCCGGCAAAGGCGAAGCGGCCGGAATAGATTTCGGTGGCAAGCGTGGCGTCGGCCGTGCGCAGGTCCTGCGGGGAGATCAGCAGGCGGTCGGCCTTGAGCTGCGGCAGCGGCCAGCGCAGCAGCGGATGGCCGTTGAGCCGCCCGGCGGCTTGCCGCAAGCCTCCGCGCAGCAACAGCCATGTCAGCTTCACATAATTTGCCACTGAACCGCGCGCCATCGCCGCGCTCGCCCCTCCTGGAACTGCGCCCTCTCCTACCCTCGCCCGCTTGCGGCGAGGATGCGGAGGGTTGCCGCACCATAACGAAACGTCATACGGACGGGGAATAAACCCTTAAGCCTATGAAATTCTATAGTTTTTCAAGTCGCGCCGCGTAGAACCCATCGACGCCTGCGAAGCGCGAATCAGCAGCGGTAAAATGGCACGGCAGCGTGCGCAGATCGCCGTCCGGGTTGATGAGTTCGGTTTCGCCAAACACCTCCGCGGCTGTGATCGGTACGCGCCGCACGCTTCCTTCGCGCGCCAAGAGATCAGCGACGATGTCGGTGCCCTCTTCGGGCTCGAGCGAGCACGTGCAGTACACCAGCGTGCCGCCCGGCTTGATCAGCGTGATCGCGCGATCCAGCAAGCGGCGCTGCGACGCGGCGAGTGACGTGATGTCGGCGGCACGCTTGAGCCACGGCACGTCGGGGTGACGGCGGATGGTGCCGGTCGAGGTGCACGGCGCATCGAGCAAGACGGCATCGAATGGTTGCTCCGCCGTCCACTCCGCGACATCGGCGCAGACAAGCTCGGCTTCGAGCGACAATCGGGTGAGATTTTCCTGGAGCCGCTTGAGCCGCGCCGGCGCGCGATCGACCGCCGTCACCTTGGCGCCGGCGACGACAAGCTGCGCCGTCTTGCCGCCGGGCGCGGCGCACAGATCGGCGACGCGCAGCCCGGCGACATTGCCGAGAAGCCGCGCCGGTATCGACGCCGCAGCGTCCTGCACCCACCATGCGCCGTCGTCGAAACCCGGCAACGCCGTCACGGCGCCATGCACGATGGTGCGCACCGAACCGGTCGGCAGCACGCGGCCGTCGAGTTTTGCCGCCCAAGTTTCGGCATCCGATTTCACCGTCAGATCGAGCGCCGGCTCGCGGCCATTGGCGGCGGCAATGGCATGCGCGGTCGCCTCGCCGTAGGTCTTGATCCAGCGCGCCATCAACCATTCCGGCGTGTCGAGCACTGGCGCATCGAGCACCGCGATCCGCTCCTTGCCTTCGCGCGCGATCCGCCGCAGCACCGCATTGACCAGGCCGGCAAAGAACGACGCTTTACGATCCTCGCGCACGAGCCGCACCGCGAGATCGACGGCGGCGTGGTCGGGCACTTCGAGAAACAGAATTTGGGCCGAGCCGATCAGGAGCGCGGTCTCGACCCGCGGCGCCTGCCCCGGCAGCCCCTCCTCAAGAAAAGACCCAAGCAGATGGCGCAAGGTGCCGAGCCGCCGCAGCACGACGGCAACGATCGCCCGCGTCAGCCCGCGGTCGCGATCGGGGAGCGCGACAAGCGCCGCAGTTGCGGCGCGCGCATCGGACCCTTCGAGCATCTCGTCGAGCGCCCGGTGCCGGCCCAGGACGCCCTCGAGGATATCGGCGGCGACGCGCCGCACCGCCAGCCCGGGCGCGTCGTCGCGCTCGCCGGAGCGAGGCTTCTTCTTGCGCGCATTTTTCGCCAAAAATTCCTCCTTGCGGCGGGCTACTTGTAGATTTGCCACGGCTACGCCAAGTCAGAGGCGATGCCAACCGACCCGCAATCGCAAAGCCCTACGGGGCCTGAAGCCGCCGAGGGCCAGGGGCCCGAGAAGCGCCCGCTGCCGCCGGCGGCTGAACGCGCCCTCGCCGAAGCGGCGGCGCGCCGCGCCGAACGCGACCGCAACGCCGATGAGGCCAAGGAAACCGGCGGTCGCATCGGGCTCGATCCGACCCGCTACGGCGATTGGGAAGTGAACGGGCTGACGTCTGATTTTTGAGGCGCAGATAGACAGTCATGCACGCCTTGCGAGGTCGGCCCGCAAACAGATAATGTCGAATAGCTCTTATACCACAAGTACTTAAGCTATGAAAATTAAGCAGGGCAGATTTGATAATGGAGTTTTATCTTGCATACAGGAAGAATTCCCGTAAGTAAATGTTCTCGGTATGTTCGAGCTCATTAACCAACCGTTTATCTGAGCGGACAGTAAGGTAAGACGATGTGTCGCGAATCACGGCACGGGGTCTGGGGCAATATAAACAAGCAAGAGGATACGATGGCTCTAATGGTCGGGCAGCAAGTTTGGATTCCCTGCAAGGTTCAGCCGGGACCGTTTTCCGAAGAGCCGCTCGTGACATTTGAAAGCACCGATGGCCCAGTGACAGGTTTTATCGATAGCGATGAGTTGAAGGAAATCGGCGGTCAAACATCGGTTCGTGGAATCGTACGCAGTATCGAAAGAGACTACATAAAAGTTTGGATTAAGGGGTCGTTCTTTACAACGAATGGGCTGGCCAATGTTCCCACGGGATTGGCAATGGCCGCCTAACGGCGGCAGCAAATGATTCTGGCGCAAGCTGAGATTCGCGAAGCGGTTGCGAAGGACGAAATTAGATTCGATCCACCGCTGGAAGATACTCAGTGGCACGAGGCTTCGGTTGATCTGAGGCTCGGCTTCAAATTCACTAAATTGGTCGCCAAGCGCGGATTAAAGGTATCCTTAGCCTATGGGCTGAGTGCCATTGCTGACGCGGGTCTTTGGAAAGAAAAAACGCTAAGACGCGAAGACGAATTTGGAAAGCCAGAGACCTACAGTGTTGAACCTGGCGAATTTATCCTTGCTCAAACCTATGAAAGAATCTGGATTCCACGGCGTCTTATTGCCGGGGTTGAAGGCCGAAGCTCTTACGCCCGCGCCGGCCTTTCAATGCATTTGACGGCACCGTGGCTTCAGCCTGGTTGGAACGGTTTGCTGACTCTCGAAATTTTCAATGCCGGCCCGCTGACGATTGAACTAACACCGACGCTGGATAGACCCTGTCAATTAACGTTTTTCCTGCTCACCAGCGAAGTGCCTGAAGAGATTGCGTATGGCACGCGACCAACTGATAGCTTTCAAGGCCAATCTAGCCCGATCTCTAAAGGGTAGACGCGGATTGCAAAGCTTACCGCCGCCTCGACGCGCAGCACTGCAGACGTTTCGGCGGCTTTGCTCAACGGCGGCTGCGCGCGCAGTTATGACGGCAGGCGGTGCGGCAGTTGGTGCTGAAGCAGACGATTACCGGATCACCACCACCGGCGTCCCCACTCCAACCCGACCAAACAAATCCGTCACGTCTTCGTTGAACATGCGGATGCAGCCGTGCGAGACGAAATGGCCGATCGAGCTCGGCTGGTTGGTGCCGTGGATGGCGTAGTCGAGGCCGGCCAGCGTCATCGCCGCGACGCCCATCGGATTGTGCGGCGAGCCGCCGGGAATGAGCAGCGGCAGTTTTGGATTCTCGCGCCTGATGTCCGGCGGCGGCGCCCAGTCCGGGCTGACATATTTGGCTTCGATCACCGACGTGCCGGACCATTGCTGCCCGGCGCGGCCGACGCCGACCGGATAACGGATTGCCTGGCCGGGACCGACGACCAGATAAAGATGCCGCTCGCTGGTTTTCACCACGATGGTGCCGGGCGCATAAGCTGCCGGCAAAGCCACCAGATCGCCGTTCGCGCGCGCCGGCTGGATCGCGAAGGTGGCCCAGACGACAGCGGCCGCCAGTGCGGCCGAAAGCAGGAGTTTCCCTCGCATCGTCGAATTCCTCACGCACACGCAACAGACCATTAAGGTAAACCACCATAGTCGAAACCGCGTTGCTGCTCAGCAACGGCGCGGATTTACGGTGAAGTTTCTCTAAATTTCCGCAGGAAGCGCAGGCTCGCTCCTCCCTCCCCCTTGTGGGGAGGGTGGGGTGGGGTGGGGTGGGGGTCGGGAGGTGCTGCGCGTGCGTTGAGGCGAGCACGGCGCGAGGCGTCCAGGCTTTTGCTCTACCTCACGACCCCACCCCTACCCCTCCCCACAAGGGGGAGGGGAAAGAAAGGGGAATGGAAAGCGCTACGCGCTCTCCCTGCTCTTGTTCTGCCGGTTGATCACCAGATCGTCGACCACGGCGCGATCGGCCAAGGTCGAAGTGTCGCCGAGATTGCCGAATTCGTCCTCGGTAAAACCGGGGCACACCAATCAGAAGTTGCTCTTATAACAAGAGTCACTATGCTGTTTGAGAGGTATTGGCTGTGGGTGCGTAAAGTGAGCGCGTCAGACCCGCAAATCTTTCTCATTTGCGGCCTAATGAAGCTAACACCTTTTCTAGGCCAAAATCGCCCTTCGGCCGTGCAGCCTAGCCCGCTCCTGTCGGAACGGGACTCGTTTTCAACCCCGAGCGCAATTTGATCACAACGGGTATTCGTTCCACGGAATCGCAACCGAAGACGCCGGCGACATTACCTGCGGATATCGAAATTACAGATGAGTTTTCCAAGGCGCTCGCACTCATTCAGAGCGGAAGACAAAATCTATTTGTGACCGGCAGAGCCGGCACCGGCAAATCGACGCTTCTTCGTTGTATTCAGCAAGCCGCACGAGGAAAGGTGGTTGTCCTTGCTCCTACCGGACTGGCGGCCATCAACGTGGGCGGGCAAACCATTCATTCGTTCTTCAGATTTCCGCCTAAGCTGATTAAGTCAGAAAACATTCGGGCAAGTCGCCACGCAACGCTTTATCGCAATTTAGATACTATAATTATCGACGAAATTTCGATGGTGCGCGCGGACCTAATGGAGGGCATCGATCGCTTTCTGAGATTGAACAGAGGAAGACCGAATGAGCCTTTTGGCGGGGTGAGAATAATTTTCATGGGTGACATCCATCAGTTGCCGCCTGTGGTAGCAGACACCGAAGTCCGGCGTTACTTGCTACATGAATTCGGTGGAATTTATTTTTTCAACGCCAAAGTATTTCGTGACTCGCAGCCTAGATTTCTGGAGCTTACCAAGAAGTTCCGTCAGACCGACCCACTATTTGGCAAGATGTTGGATTGTGTGGCGGACGGCAACATCCGGGCCGAGGACTTAGCCCCGTTTAATCGGCATGTCGTGCGATTCGATGACCTACCGGATCGTAGCAAATACATCATCCTGGCGCCCGATAATCAGACCGTTTTTGACCTTAACATGCGTTTCTTGAATGCGCTGAAGGGTGAAGAGTGGGCTTCGGATGCGGTTATCAGCGGCCAGTTTGATCCATCCAGCTTCCCGACCGACGAAACTCTTCGATTGAAGATCGGCGCGAAGGTCGTCTTGCTGAGAAATGATCCTCAAAAGCGCTGGGTAAACGGCACGAGTGCCTTGATTTCCAAGCTCAGTGGCGAAAGTGTTTGGATCGAGGTCGGAGGAAAAGAGCACGAGCTGGAAAAGCACGTTTGGGAAAAGATCAAGTACGAATACAACTCCGAAAAAAGGCACCTTGTGGAGAATGTAATAGGGTCTTTCAAACAATTTCCTATCCGACTCGCGTGGGCGCTGACAATCCACAAAAGTCAAGGAATGACCCTCGACAAGGTGTACCTAGACCTCGCTCGAGGCGCCTTTGCGCACGGCCAAACTTACGTCGCGCTTAGCAGGTGTCGTTCGATGAACGGCCTTGCCCTTGCTCGACCGCTCCGTTCGGAAGACATAATTGTAGACCCGAACGCACTAGCGTATCGGAGTGCGTTCCAAGTTCTATAGCTTACGCGCCCTCCTTGCTCTTGTTCTGCCTATTGTTGACCAGATCGTCGACCACGGCGGGATCGGCCAGCGTCGAGGTGTCGCCGAGATTGCCGAACTCGTCCTCGGCGATCTTGCGCAGGATGCGGCGCATGATTTTTCCCGATCGCGTTTTCGGCAGGCTCGGAGCGAATTGGATGAGATCGGGCGAGGCGATCGGGCCGATCTCCGTGCGCACCCATTGCACCAGTTCCTTGCGCAAATCCTCGGTCGGCTGCACGCCGTTCATCAGGGTGACATAGGCGTAGATGCCCTGGCCCTTGATGTTGTGCGGATAGCCCACCACCGCGGCCTCCGACACCTTTGGATGCGCGACCAGCGCCGACTCGACCTCGGCGGTGCCGAGGCGATGGCCGGCGACGTTGATCACGTCGTCGACGCGCCCGGTGATCCAGTAATAACCGTCCTCGTCGCGCCGGCAGCCGTCGCCGGTGAAATATTTGCCCGGATAGGTGCTGAAATAGGTTTCGACGAAGCGCGCGTGATCGCCATAGACGGTGCGCATCTGGCCGGGCCAGGAATCGGCGATGCACAGATTGCCGCTGGTGGCGCCCTCCTGCACCTTGCCTTCGGCGTCGACGATTTGGGGCACGACACCGAAGAACGGCCGCGTCGCCGAGCCCGGTTTCAGTCGCGTGGCGCCCGGCAGCGGCGTGATCAGAATGCCGCCGGTTTCGGTCTGCCACCAGGTATCGACGATCGGGCAGCGGCCGTCGCCGACGACCCTGTGATACCATTCCCAGGCTTCCGGATTGATCGGCTCGCCGACGGAGCCGAGGAGCCGCAACGAGGCGCGCGAGGTTTTCGTCACCGGCGCGTCGCCGGCCTGCATCAGCGCGCGGATCGCCGTCGGGGCGGTGTAGAAGATGTTGACCTTGTGCTTGTCGATCACTTCCCAGAACCGCGACATCGACGGATAGTTCGGCACGCCCTCGAACATCAAGGTGGTGGCGCCGTTCGCCAGCGGGCCATAGACGATGTAGCTGTGGCCGGTGACCCAGCCGACGTCGGCGGTGCACCAATAGATGTCGCCGTCGTGATAGTCGAAAACGTATTGGTGCGTCATCGACACGAAAACCAGATAGCCGGCGGTGGTGTGCAGCACGCCCTTCGGCCGCCCGGTCGAGCCCGAGGTGTAGAGAATGAACAGCGGATCCTCCGCGTTCATTTCGGCGCATGGGCATTCCGCCGTCACCACGTCGGCGGCCTCGTGGTACCAGACGTCGCGCACCGGATCCATGTCGACGGGCGCGCCGGTGCGTTTGACGACGACGACGAAGTCGACCGAATGTCCTGATGCTGCGGCCTTGGCGATCGCCGCATCGGTATTGGCTTTGAGCGGCACCTTGCGGCCGCCGCGCAAGCCTTCGTCGGCGGTGATGACGACTTTCGATTGGCAATCCTCGATGCGGCCGGCGAGTGAGTCCGGCGAGAAGCCGCCGAACACCACGGAATGGATGGCGCCGATGCGCGCGCAAGCCAGCATGGCGTAGGCCGCTTCCGGAATCATCGGCAGGTAGATGGTGACCCTGTCGCCTTTCTTGACGTTGCGGTTGCGCAAGATATTGGCGAAGCGGCAGACCTCGTCGTGCAATTGCTTATAGGTGATGTGCTTTGAGTCTTTGGGATCGTCGCCTTCCCAGATGATGGCGGTCTGATTGCCTCTGGTGTGCAGGTGACGGTCGATGCAGTTGTAGGCGACGTTGGTGGCGCCGTCCTCGAACCATTTGATCGAGACGTTCTCTTTGGCGAACGAGGTGTTCTTGACCTTGCTGAAATGCTTCGTCCAGTGGATGCGCTTGGCTTGCTCGGCCCAAAAGCCGTTGGGATCGGCGAGCGAGCTTTCGTACATTTTCTTGTATTCGGCCTCGCCGATGAAGGCGCGCTTGGTCCACTCGGCGGGAATTTCGTAGATCTTATCCGACATACAGTCCTCCACGGAGCGCGCTGTTGCGCGCATATTCTTCAAATTTGCGCCCATTATCGGCGCCGCTGCCGCGGCGGACAAGCGGGCCAAAAGTCTCAAGTGGCTACCGCTGCGCCTTGAATTCCTGGTTCGGAAACGCCGAGGCGTCGGGCGTTTTGATCACCACGTAGGGGTGATCGAGCTCCATGTGGCAGGCATTGCAGCCCTGGGTGATCTGGTCATAGGCGACTGAGAATTTTTGCGCGTCTTGCTGCTTGATGGCCGCTTCGACGGCGTTGAGTGGCTGAGTCAGCGCCAAGTCGACCAGATCGCCGACCGGCATGCCGCGGAATTTCGGCACCGCCTTGACGATGCCGGCGAAGCCCTGGCGGAGCTCGGAGAGCGCATAGTTGGCGAGTGGCCAATTTTCCGCGCGGCCGGCAAGGCCGAGCTTGGCGTGGCGCGGCTGAATGAGCGTATTCATCAGGTCGCCCATGCCCATGACATAAGGCACCGGCCCGGTATTCGCCGGCGGCGCAGTCTGCGAAGAGGCGACGCCGGCCGCGCCGGCAAGCGACAGCGCGGCCAGGACGACGATGCGCGCGATGCGAATGGTCATGACGCGCCTCACACCCCGAACCATCCGATCACCGCGCCCATCAACACCAGCGCGATCAGCCAATTGCCAAGATCGATCAGCAGCAAGCGCTTGTCGCGGCCGGAGAAGCAGAAATTGACCACCATGGTGGTGAGGATGAAACCGAACCACAAAAACGCGCCGGTGATGACGCCGTTCTTCAGCGTCACCTCGCCTGGGCCGAGATGGCCGAGCACGCCGGCCAACATCCAGGCGATGACGAGGTTGCCGATGAAGGCGTAGAGGAACGGCAGGAACGCGCCGGGCTTCTTCATCTCCTCCTTGCACTGTTCCGGCGTCTTGCCCTGCGCCGCCTGGTAGATTTGGCCCAGGCTCATGTACCAGGCGGCACTGGCGAGCCAAGCGACCACGGCGGCGATGAGGACGGCGAGAAAATTGATTCCGGCAAATATCATGGCGTTTCTCCCAGCGTTGGACGTCAAGCCTAGCGCGGAACGGCGCGCTTCGGGAGACATCTTGACCGGCGATGGGAACAAATGCCCAGGGCGCGCGATTGCCGTAGCGAAAGCAGTCGCATCATGTCGCTTCAAGATCATGGATCTGAGGAGAAAAGCCGCACAACGGCGCCGCGCGACCGTCCGGCGCTGCCCGCATCGACGATGCGGCTCGTCAAGCGGCTCGGGCTGACCTACATCGACACCGCCGCATTAACGATAAAGCGCCAACGCCACGGCCGTGGTTTTCGCTATCTCGCCCCGAGCGGCAAAACGGTCCGTGCCGCGGAGGCAAAGCGCCTGGCCTCGCTCGCCGTGCCGCCGGCCTATGACGACGTGCTCTATGCGGCCGATCCCACGGCGCACATCCAGGCCACCGGCCGCGATGCCGCCGGACGGCTGCAATATCGTTATCACCCCGGATGGCAGCACGTGCGCGAAACCCGCAAAGCCCGCCGCCTCGCGCGCCTCGCCGAAGCGCTGCCGAAGATCCGCCGCAGCATCGGCCACCATCTCGCCGGCAAAGAGCCGACGCGGTCCTTCACCTTGTCGGCGGTCATCGAATTGGTCGCCCGCAGCGCCATTCGTCCCGGCACCGAGCAATATGCAAAACTGCGCGGAACGCGCGGCGCGGCGACGCTGTTGAAATCGAATGTCACGGTCTATGGCGAGACGGTGAACCTGCGTTTCCGCGCCAAGGGCGCCAAGCAGATCGAC
The DNA here is from genome assembly GCA_035317145.1 of Xanthobacteraceae bacterium. Classification (GTDB taxonomy): domain Bacteria; phylum Pseudomonadota; class Alphaproteobacteria; order Rhizobiales; family Xanthobacteraceae; genus BOG-931. The sequence continues at coordinate 26,110 of DATHHM010000014.1, forward strand.
AAGGATATCCACGCGCCGAAACTCGCCGCTGCCATCGACGTGCTGCGGCAACTGCCGGGACGGCGCCTGTTTCAATACCGTAGCGACGCCGGCGACTTGCGCGCGGTGAGCGCACAGGACGTCAACCTGTTCTTGCGCGAGATCGCGGGCGTCGAGATTTCATTGAAGGATTTCCGCACGCTGCTCGCTTCCGTGTCGGTGCTCGAAGCGCTGGCGCGCGCCGAGCCGGCAACCACCGAGCGGGCGCGGCGGCGGCAAGTCGTCGACGCCATCTGCGAGGCCGCAGCCGAGCTCGGCAATACGCCTGCGATCTGCCGCAAGAGCTATGTGCACGAGACGGTGGTGAATGCCTTCGAGGACGGCGTGCTGGAACAGTTTGCCGAGACGCTGCGCGCGTCGCGCTCCACCGCACGCGGCGAACAGATCCTGGCCAAGGTCGCCGCCCAGATGGCGGATCGGCGGCCTGAACCGGTTTAAGTCACGCCCCCTTCATGCCGCCCATCTTGCAGACGAGCTTCCATTCGTCGGCGGTCACCGGTTGCACCGACAGGCGGCCTTGTTTCACCAGCACCATGTCTTTGAGCTTCGGCTCCGCCTTGATCGCAGCGAGCGTCACCGGCGTCGGCAGCGGCTCCACCGCGACCGTGGTCACGGCGACCCAGGGCTCGTCTTTTTTGGCGGTCGGATCGGGATAGGCCTCGCGGAGAATTTCGCCGATACCGACGACCTGCTTCTCGTCGCCGGTGTGATAGAAGAAAAATTTCTCGCCCGGCTTCATCGCCTGGAGATGCTTGCGCGCGGCGAAATTACGCACGCCGCTCCACGGCTCGCCCTTCTTGCCGCGCTTTAACTGATCGCCCCAGGAAAACTCCTCGGGTTCGGTCTTCATCAGCCAATATGCCATTTCGTGTCTCCGCTCAGGGTCTGATTTTTATCGGCGTGCCGGTGTCGACCAGAGTCCAGATTTCCTCGATCTCCGGGTCGGTAACGGCGATGCAGCCGTCAGTCCAATCGCGCCACAAGTGCAAGCCGCCGAGCCAGCCCAGTCCATTCGGCAGGCCGTGGATCATGATATCGCCTCCGGGCGGCACGCCGCGGCCGGCGGCGCGGACACGGTCATCGGCATCAGGATAGGAAATGTGCAGGGCCAAATGAAAGTGGCTGCGGGGATTCTTGCTATCGATGCTGTAGTCGCCCTCCGGCGTGCGGCCGTCGCCTTCGCGCTGTTTGGTTCCGATCGGGTCGCCGCCGAGCGCCACACGAAAGGTCTTGATAATCTTGTCGCCGTGAAACAGCGTGAGCTGCCGCGCTTGCTTTTCCATCAAGATCGACGTCGCACGGCTATCGGCGGGACCGAGCGGCGGCACGTGACGCAGCGGCTTGATGAAATCCCAGGCGACGAGGACCATGAGGACGAGCGCGAGCGCACCAGCGAGCGCGCCGACGATGCGCCGCACGGTCAGCCCTCCGCCTTCAAGGGCCGCGTCAGCAACGATTCGATCGCCGCTTCGACGTTCATTTTCTCGTCCAGCAACGCGGCGACGGCGGTGCAGATCGGCATATCGACAGCCAGTACGCCATGACAATTCCTCCGCCTTGATCGCGTCTGCGTCAGAGTCGAATGAGAACAACGCCAGCCACCAGCAACGCTGCTCCGGCTAGGCGCGCCGCGCTGATGGGATTCTCGGGCACGCCGAGCAGGCCGAAGTGATCGAACGCCAGCGCGCCGATCATCTGGCCGAGCACGATCAGCGCGACGACCATCGCGGCGCCGAGTCGCGGCAGCAGCAGGATCGAGATCGCAATATAGATCGCGCCGAATATGCCGCCGGTCCAAGACATCCAGGACGTGCGCGCTATCGTCGATCCTGTGAGCCACGGCTCGCGCAGCGCCACGACCATGGCCAGCATCGCCAGCGTTCCGCCGAGATAACTGATGAAACCCGCCCACCACGGCGAGCCGATTTCGGCGCGCAGATTGGCGTTCACGGCCTGCTGGAATACGAAACTGACGCCGGCGCCGGCCGCCAGCAAATAGAGACCGAAGAGCGCGAAGGGCTGCTGCATTGCGATCAATCTCCCCGGTGTCTTATTCCTCGGCTTTGAGCGGCCGCGTCAGCAAAGATTTTATCGCCTCGTCCAATGTCATCGTCTCGGCGAGGAGTGCAGCGACGGCCGCCGCGATCGGCATGTCGACCGAGCGCTCGCGCGCCATGTCGAGCAGCACCGGCGCGGTGAAGGCGCCTTCGGCGAGGCCGGTGCTGATCGTGCCGGGTTTTTGGCCCTGGCCGAGACTGACGCCGAACTGGAAATTGCGCGACTGCGGGCTGGAGCAGGTCAATAGCAAATCGCCGAGGCCGGATAGCCCCATCATGGTCTGCGGTTTTGCGCCGAACGCCTTGCCGAAACGCGTGAGCTCGGCGAAGCCACGCGTGGTCAGCGCCGC
>DATHHM010000015.1:0-12509 GCA_035317145.1 Xanthobacteraceae bacterium
CCGATCCTGGGCGATGCGGCGCAACTGGGTGCGATTGGCGCCCGGCGGGAAGGTTTTGTAGACGTCGATGAGAGTGGCGATCTCCTGGGTCACCGCCGACGACAGATAGTAGTTGACCACGCTCGACTGCCGCTCGACGAACAGGAACGCGACGATCGATTGCAGCACCACGAGCGGCATGATGACGATCAGGAGCGCGCGGGCATAAAGGCCGTGCGGCATCACCGAGCGCAGCCAGCGGGTGAAGCGGTCCCACGGCCCGGTGATGTAGCCCGCGGCGCCGACGACCGCGTTGGCGGCGGTCACCACGTGCCCTGCCGCGACCCGTAGACGTCCCATGCCATCGTCGAAACTGGCCATGGCTCAAAGCGCCGCGACTAATCGGTAGCCCACGCCGCGCACGGTCTGAACGATCAGCGGATTGCCCGGATCGCGCTCGATCTTGCGGCGCAGCCGGTTGACCTGCACGTCGACGGTGCGCTCGCTGACATTGTCGCCGTTACCGGCGAGCGCCTGGCGCGGCACGGTCTCGCCGACGCTCGCGGTCAAGACGCGCAGCATGTCGCGCTCGCGGTCGGTGAGCCGGATCGCCTCCTCGCCGCGGCGCAACTCGCCGCTGGTGAGATGGAACACGAATTGGCCGAAGCGCACCGATTCCACCGGCGCCGCCACCGGCGGCCGGGCGCGTTTCAAAATATTGGCGATGCGCAGCGAGAGCTCGCGCGGCTCGAACGGCTTTGCCAGATAATCATCCGCGCCGATTTCGAGCCCCATGATGCGGCTCTCCTTCTCGTCGCGCGCGGTCAGCATCAGGATCGGCACCGTGGACGAAGTGCGGATGGCTTTGACGAGATCGAATCCGTTCTCGCCCGGCATCATGACGTCGAGGATGAGGAGATCGAATTTCAGGCCCAAAAGCTTGGCGCGCGCCTCCTGCGCGGTCTCGGCGGTGGAGACGCGGTAGCCTTCGGCGACCAGAAAACGCAGCAGCAGCGCGCGGATGCGGCGATCGTCGTCGACGACGAGCAGATGCGGCGCGTCGTCAGAGGGGATTGCCGGAGCGGGCGCCGGCGCCGTCATGAGCCGCGGTCCCGGCCGCGCGGCCGCGCCCGGTCGGCATCGGCGATCAGGCGCAGCACGTGGTCGCGGTCGTCGGCGTCGATCATGCCGGCGAGAAAGCGCCGCGCCGCCTCGCGCGCGCTGGGGCCGAGCTCGGCGAGCACGCTGGCGATGCGCTCGGTCTGCAGGCCGGCAAGCTGCAGCGCCAGCGCCTCACCGGCGGGGCTGACATGGAGGAGCCGCTGGCGGCGGTCGTGGGCGCCCTCGCGCTGCACGACATAACCCTGGTCGATGAGCTGCTTGAGCACGCGGCCGAGCGATTGCTTGGTGATCTTCAGGATATCGAGCAGGTCGGCGACTTTGATGCCCGGATTGCGGTTGACGAAGTGCAGCACGCGATGGTGGGCGCGGCCGAAGCCGAGTTTTGCCAGCACCTCATCGGGATCGCCGACGAAATCGCGATAGGCAAAGAACAGAAGCTCGATGAGATCCCAGCACGGCTCTTGCGGCGCCGCCTCCACCGGTTCGGCGGTGGAGCGGAGCTTCCTGGCCGTGGTGATGCTGATGTCAGCCATTTAGGTAAGCACTATTGACATATTTCGGGCGGCTTGTTAAGCTAGACCATGATCCGATCGAGTTGAATCGGATCATGGTCTAGTTTTTTCGTTGGAGCATGATCTTTTCGGAAAACCGGCATCCACTTTTCCGGATCATGCTCTAAAGCTGCGACCGCGACATCGGACCGCGCCGTTCCGGCCAAACGTTGCGCCGGGCTATAAAGGGCGCTCCTATAGAGCGGCTGCGACCATAACGGGAGTCCCGCCCCGAAGCAAAAGCCGGCCGCGCATAAGTTGCGGCAAGTTTCGGGTGGGGAGAGAAATTTACGTAAGGGAGGCAATGCCATGGCAGTGCCCTTCGACCAACGCTCCGACCTCATCTGGTTCGACGGCGAGCTCATCCCGACGGCCGATTGCAAGATCAGCGTTCTCACCCACGGCCTGCATTATGCGAGCTGCGTGTTCGAGGGCGAACGCGCCTATGGCGGCCAGATTTTCGAGGGCACCAAACACTCCGAGCGGCTGAAACGCTCGGCCGAAATCCTCGATTTCGAAATCCCCTATTCGGTGGCCGAGATCGATGCCGCCAAGCGGCTGGTTCTGGAAAAGAACAATCAGAAGGAAGCCTATGTGCGGCCGATCGCCTGGCGCGGCTCGGAGCAGCTCGGCGTCTCGGCGCAGAATAACAAGATCCACCTCGCCATCGCCACCTGGGAATGGCCGAGCTATTTCGACCCGGCGCAGCGCTTGAAGGGCATCCGGCTCGACCTCGCCGAATACCGGCGGCCCGATCCAAAGACCGCGCCGTGCATGGCCAAGGCCGCGGGCCTTTACATGATCTGTACCGTCTCAAAGCATCGCGCCGAAAAGCGCGGCTATGCCGACGCCATGATGCTCGACTGGCAGGGCCGCGTCGCCGAATGCACCGGCGCCAACATTTTCTTCATCAAGGACGGCAAGATCCACACCCCGATCGCCGACTGCTTCCTTGCCGGCATCACACGGGCCACGGCGATCGCGATCGCGCACCGCCACGGCATCGAAGTGATCGAGCGCCGCATCATGCCCGAGGAGCTCTCCGGCTTCTCCGAGTGCTTCATCACCGGCACCGCCGCTGAAGTCACCGCGGTGTCCGAGATCGCCGACTGGAAATTCACGCCGGGGCGCATCACGCAGACCTTGATGAGCGACTACACCGCCGAGGTGCAGCCCAAGCGCAAGGCCGCGGCGGCGTAACCGCAAGCGCGGCCGATCAAAGCCGGCGGTAGGCGCAGCCCCTCCCCGCTCGATCTCGGCAGTCAGCGAGAAATCAAAAGCAGATAACCTGTGACGTACGTCACAGGTGCGGCTGAACAGGCGCCATTTCGTGCTGCCGATCACATGCGCCGCGGCATCGAAGACTTATACGAAAGGGTAAGTTACGAACTTTGGAGAGAGCCATGGACACGAGGAACCGTTTTTCGCTTCGCCTGTGGCGCCGTGTGAGGCAGAGTTTTACCGCTTGGCAGGATCGCGCCAATGCGCGCATCGAGCTCACGAGCCTCACCGACCGCACTTTGCAGGATATCGGCCTGTCGCGCGGCCATGAGCGATCTGGGGCCGCCAAGCTGTTCTGGATTCCATAGGCCCGCCGGGCGTCGCGCGCGTTATTTCGCCGCTTCGCGCCGTGGCGGCGGCGCCGACCAGCGCTCGGCGGCGGCATCGTCGGTGGCCTTGGCGTCGACCCAGGTCTTCTCGATCGATGTTTTGCCCGAGACCTTCTCGACCTGCTTCCAGAACGGCGCGCGGGTTTTTAGATAATCCATCAGGAATGACGCCGCCGCGAAGGCCGCCTCGCGATGGCTCGAGGCGGTCACTACCAGCACGATGACCTCGCCCGGCGCGATCCGGCCGTAGCGATGGATCACGGTGACGCCAAGGAGCGGCCAGCGGGCGCGCGCTTCCTCGACATGGCGGGCGATCTCGGCTTCCGCCATGTCGGGATAGTGCTCCAAAGTCAGCGCCGCGATCGGCTCGCCGTTCTCGTCGGCGCGGCACAGGCCCGTGAAAGTCACCACGGCGCCAATATCGGTGCGGCCGCGCGTCAGCAGCGCCGCTTCGGCGCCAGCGTCGAAGGCTTCACCTTGCAAGCGGATGGTGGTGGTCATGACGACGCTGTATCACCCGCCGGTCATCGGCGGAAAGAAGGCGATCTCGTGGGCGCCTTCGATCCGGGTGTCGGCGCGCACGTGGTTGCGATCGATTGCGGTGCGGATCACTCTCGGATTTTCGAAGGCGTAGGCGTAACCCTCGCCGCGCTGGGTCAGCCAAGCGACCAGTTCGCCGACGGTCGCTACGCCTGCCGGCGGATCGATCTCCTCCTCCGTCAAGCCTATGCGCTCACGCACCCAGGCGAAATACAAAAGCTTCACGCATCCTCCCGGGTGAGGTGGTGCACCCCGGCCTGCAGATAATCCCAACCCGTATAGAGCGTCAGTATGGCCGAGAGCCACAGCAGCGTGATGCCGATCCGGGTGACCACCGGCACGATGGCGTCGCCGGCCTCGCCGCAGATCAGAAAGCCGACGGCGACGAGCTGCAGCGTGGTCTTCCATTTGGCGAGCCGCGTCACCGGCACGCTCACGCGCAGCTCGGCCAAATATTCGCGAAGGCCCGAGACCAGCACCTCGCGGCAGAGAATGACCACGGCGGCGAGCAGCGCCCAGCCGTGGATGGTGGTTTCCGCCGCCAGCATCAACAAGCACGACGCCACCAGAAGCTTGTCGGCGATCGGATCGAGCATGCGGCCGAGCGAGGATTGCTGGCCCCAGATGCGGGCGAAATAGCCGTCCAAAAAGTCGGTGACGCCGGCGGCGATGAAAATCGTCAGCGCCACCCAGCGCAGCCACAGCCCGCCCTCGAGAATGCTCTGCCAATACATGCAGCCGACCACGACGGGCACGGCGGCGATCCGGGCATAGGTGAGGATGTTGGGCAGCGCGCTGGCGTGCCCACGCAACCGTGCCGGCGTGGTCGTCGAATTCATGGCCGCACCATAGCGCCGCCCGATGACGGCTGCGAGACCCAAGGCGCGCATGTCAGCGCGTCGCTGCGCGACGCCCCTAATGGAACATTACCTGTCCGCATGGCCGCCGTCCGATTTTTAAGCCGCCCCCGCCCCCTCGTGGAAAAATTCGTAAATCCGTCGCGCCGTTTCGGCACTGATGCCTTCGACCTGCATCAGGTCGGTGACCGCGGCGCGCTCGATGGCTTTGAGCGTGCCGAAGTGATGCAACAGCGCGCGTTTACGCGTCGGTCCGATGCCGGCGATCTCCTGCAGACCGGCCTCGCGCATATCGCGCGCCCGGCGCGTCCGGTGCGAGCCGACGGCAAAACGATGGGCCTCATCGCGCAGCCGCTCGACGAAATAGAGCACCGGGTCGCGCGGCGGCAGCTTGAATGAGTCGCGGCCCGGGAGGAAGAAGGTTTCGCGGCCGGCATCGCGGTCCGGCCCCTTGGCGATGGCGACCAGGGGAACCTCGGCGCCCACACTGGCGAGCACCTCGCGCGCCGCGTTAAGCTGCCCGAGCCCGCCATCGATCACGACGAGGTCCGGCCACGGCGACTCGTCGCCCTCCTCCACCGGCAACGCGATCGGCAGCGTCAGCGCCACCGCCGGATCGACCGGCGGGATGGGCTGCGGTGGCGCTTCGGCCATCAGCCGCTTGAAGCGGCGCTCCAAGACTTCGCGCATCATGCCGAAATCGTCGCCGGGGGTGAGCTCGGTCGAGCGGATGTTGAACTTGCGATAGTCCTTTTTGCGAAAGCCTTCCGGCCCGGCGACGATCATGGCGCCGACGGCGTTGGTGCCCTGGATGTGGCTGTTGTCGTAAACCTCGATGCGGCGTGGCGGACGCGGCAGGCCGAAAGTCTCGGCGAGTTGATTGAGCAGCTTCTGCTGCGACGAGGTCTCGGCAAGCTTGCGGCCAAGCGCCTCGCGCGCATTGGCGAGCGCGTGCGCGATCAAGTCCGTCTTCTCGCCGCGCTGCGGCAGAGAGATTTCGACTTTGTGGCCGCTCTTGGTGGCGAGCGCTTCGGCGAGCAGCGCCTGGTCCTCGATGGCGTGCGAGATCAGGATCAGGCGCGGCGGCGGCTTGTCGTCGTAAAACTGCGCCAGGAAGGCCGAAAGCACTTCGCCCGGCCCAAGCGATTTGTCGGCTTTGGGAAAATAGGCGCGGTTGCCCCAGTTCTGCCCGGTGCGGAAGAAGAACACTTCGACGCAGGTGAAGCCGCCCTGCTGATGCACGGCAAAGACGTCGGCCTCCTCGACGGTGCGTGGATTGATGCCCTGCTGCGATTGGATCGCCGACAGCGCCGCCAGACGGTCGCGATAGATCGCGGCGTGTTCGAAGTCGAGCGCCGTGGACGCTTCGTCCATGGCGGTGGCGAGCTGATCCTTGACCGTCTTGCTGCGGCCGGAGAGGAACGCGTTGGCCTCGCGCACCAAAGCCGCATAATCGCCGAACTCGATCTGCTTGGTGCACGGCGCCGAGCAGCGCTTGATCTGGTAGAGCAAACACGGCCGGGTGCGGCTTTCGAAGAACGGATCGCTGCACGAGCGCAACAGGAATGCGCGCTGCAAGGCGTTGACGGTGCGGTTGACCGCCCACACCGAGGCGAATGGCCCGTAATACTGGCCGAGCCGCGACCGCGCGCCGCGATGTTTTAGGATTTGCGGCGCCCAGTGGTCCGAGGTGATCAGGATATAGGGAAACGATTTATCGTCGCGCAGCGTGACGTTGAAACGCGGGCGGAGCCGCTTGATCAGGTTGGCTTCGAGCAGCAGCGCCTCGGTCTCGGTGCGGGTGACGACGAATTCCAGCGTGCGGGTCTGCGCGATCATGCGCTCGATGCGGGTATCGAGGCCGGTCGGCCGCGCATAGGCGCCGATGCGTTTCTTGATGTTCTTGGCCTTGCCGACATAGAGCACGTCGCCGCGGCCATCGATCATGCGATAGACCCCGGGCCGCGACGGCGCCTCTTTGATGGCGTGGACGATGGCGTCGCGGCCGGCGGCGAGCGAACCCGCCTCCTCGTCATTGAGCTGGATTGCCGCGGCCTCGTCGGCTTCCGGCAGCGCCTCTTCGTCGTCCTCTTCGACGAGATCGGGCTCCGGCGCGACGTCTTTCTTCGGATCGCTCATGCGTGCAGGCGGCTTAAGCTGTTCGGTTTCGAGCCAGGTTAGGTCCCGAATATAGGCTTTCTTAACGATGACATCTTGGAACTACTTACAGGTTCATCACCGCTTAACTGAAACATCGCGATAAATTCTATAGGCCGGGTAGACGGTCTCGTTGCCTTATCTTGGCGCCCTACTTCGAGCCTCAATATAGGCATCCGAGGCCGCTGCGTGTCGGCGTTGCGCAGCGGTCCGTCCGATGCGGTTGCGGAGGTCACAAATGAAAACACTTTTTGGCGCAGCTCTCCTGGTCGCAACGGCGGCCATGGCCGGCCCGGCGCTTGCCGCCGACCTGCCGGCCGCAGGCTACTACAGCGCCCCCGCGCCGCTTTCCGGCTTCAGCTGGATGGGTCCCTATCTCGGCGCCAATATCGGCTACGAATGGGGCTCCGTGAGCAACAATCCGACCAAGCCGTCCGGCATCGCCGGCGGTATCGAGGCCGGCTACAACTGGCAATTCGGCCAATTCGTCACCGGTGTCGAAACCGACATCCAGGCCTCGGCGGCGAGCGACACGTTCGCGCCGTGGCAGTTTTCCAATCCGTGGTTCGGCACCTTGCGCGGCCGCGCCGGCGTCGCCATCGGCAATGTGCTGCTGTTCGGCACCGCAGGCCTCGCCTATGGCAGCCTGACCGTGGACAGCCCGGGCAACCTGTCGGAGACCAGGACCACGCTGGGCTGGGCGGCTGGCCTCGGCGGCGAAGTCGGCCTGACGCCGCATTGGTCGGCCAAGGCCGAATGGCTCTACCTCGATCTGTCGGACCGGTCCTTCTCGGTCACCGGCACCACCAATGGGCTGACCGCCAACCTGCTGCGCCTGGGCGTGAATTATCATTTCTAGCCCGTGGCCGGGTTCCATACCTGGAGGTAGCGGGTTCCATAGCGCAAGTAGGTTCCACGAACCGCGATAGTTCCCGTCGCGCGGTTTTCGCCGCGATTAACACTTCTTTTACCATTATGCCGCCAGCGTTAAGACATTGTTCCCTTTAATCGTGGCAATACTCACTCACATCTTGCCATATTGCGGTCTAGATAGACAAATCCACTGTGTCTTCCCTGCACTAGACGCAAAAATCCACGCGAATACTATGCAGCCACCTACTTTCAATGGAGGCTCGTAATGAAGCGTGTATTTTTCGCCCTCGCCAGCCTGGCGGCACTGATGGGCACGGCAGCGGCGGCCGATCTCCCGCGTCCGGCGCCGCAGCCTTATTACAAGGCTCCGGTTGCCATGCAGGTCTATAACTGGACCGGCTTCTACATCGGTATCAACGGCGGCGGCGGCTTCGGCCGTTCGCAGTGGGATTCGACCGGCAGCTTCAACACCTCCGGCGGCCTGGTCGGCGGCACCGTTGGCTACAACTATCAGTTCGGCCAAGGCGTCGTCGGCCTCGAAGGCGACATCGACTGGGCCAACATCAACGGCACCACCAACACCTTCTGCGCTTTCGGCTGCAAGACCAGCGACCACTGGCTCTCCACCGTGCGCGGCCGGCTCGGTTACGCCGCCGACCGCTTCATGCCCTTCGTCACCGGCGGCGCCGCGTTCGGCGATATTCGCGCCTCGACCCCGGGCTTCGCCGGCGCCAACCAAACCAATGCCGGCTGGACGGTGGGTGCGGGTCTCGAATTCGCCATCGCCGGCAACTGGACCGCCAAGGCTGAATATCTCTACGTCAACCTCGGCAAGTTCAATTGCGGCATCTCCTGCGGCGCCCTTGTGACCGACAACGTGTCGTTCACCACCAACATCGTTCGCGCCGGCGTCAACTACCGTTTCTGATCGCTGCACTAGACTATGATCCAATTCAACTGAATCGGATCATAGTCTAGAATTTTCGTTTGAGCATGATCTTATCCGAAAACCGGCATCCACTTTTCGGGATCATGCTCTACGTGATGCAATAAACCCCGGGGCGAAAGCTTCGGGGTTTTTGTTTTGAAGCCCGACGAGATCAAGCCGGCACGACCGGCACCTTGTCCTTGCGTAGCTTGGCGATGAATTGCGGATCGTTGTGCAGATGCGCGGTGACCAGTTCCGGCGGCGTGAGCGCCAGCCACTGGTCGAGCGACACGTCGGCGTAATAGTCGCTCTTGAAGATTTCCAGAAACTTCAACGTCGTGGTGCCGGTGTTCTCGATGTAATGCCCCATGGCAAAGGGCACGAACCCGACGTCGTTCTCGAAGAAATCGAAGGTGCGCGCCTGGCCTGACGCCGCGAACACGCCCATGCGCGCTTGGCCGGAGATATAGTATTGCCACTCGTCGGTGTTGGGATGCCAATGCAATTCGCGCATGCCGCCCGGCTCGACCTCGACCAACGCCGCGGCGATGGTCTTGGAGGCCGGGAAGAGTTTGGTGTCGGTAATGCGCACCGAACCGCTTTTGGTCTTGATCGGCGTCTGCGCCAGCATGCGATGGCTGAAACTCTGCGGCACCGGCGTCGCGCCCGCGATCTTGTCGGAATCGAGCGGTCCCGGCAGCGGCGCCGGGAAGATGTAGAGCTGGCTCGGATCGGGCACGTTGGCGAACGCGGAAGCCTCCATGCCGAAATTCTTCGCCAGCACGTCGGGCGGCACGTGCTTGATCCAGTCGCTGAGCAAAAACGTGTTGTCCTCGTCGAAATCCCCGTCGTCGAACACCAGCAGAAACTCGGCGCCGTCGGGCCCGAGGCCCTGGATCGAATGCGGGATACCCGGCGGGAAATACCACAGGTCGCCGACGCCGACGTCGTCGACGAAATTGCGCCCTTGCGGATCGATCGCGGTGATGCGCGCAGAGCCGTAGAGCATGTAGGACCATTCGGCGGCCTTGTGCCAATGCAGCTCGCGCACGCCGCCGGAATTGAGCCGCATGTTGACGCCGGCGATGTTCTTGGAGATGCCGAGCTCGCGCACCGTCACCTGCCGGGTCCAGCCGCCCGACTCCAGACGCATGTGCGAGTCATCGAACGAAAAGCGCAAATTCGGCAGCGTGCCGTGGTCGGCGGCCGGCGGCGAGATGATGTCCGGGTTCTGGCTGCCACGGATCGGATTCCTCGGACCCGGGTTGGTGCCGCCGCGGCCGGGGCGCGTCGGTTGCGGCATGGCTGGACCGGTTTGCGCCTGCGCCACCGTCGCCGCCGAGAGCGCACCGCCGGCCGCCGCGACCGCCAACATGTCGCGACGCGAAATGGAATTCGAGATCGAGCTCATCTTCCTCTCCTTGTCGTTGTCATAGTCTTTGTCGGACGGGCCGCCGCCGCGCCCCATGGGTGCGCAACCGTCGATGGCTTATCCTACGCCATTGCCTGAAAGTGTGAACGGGACCGGACGCATTTAGCCGCATTTGCTTCACAAACGGCCCGCTGGCCGCAAAATCGCCTTCATGCCCGCTGACTGATCCTCACCAATTCGGTATCCTCCATGGCGGCCCCTGGCTGCCGGGATCGGATGCAGTTTTAGGGCGTTCCACGAAGGGGATTCACTTGTTTGCAACACGCCGGCTTGCTGCTGCGATGACGGCATTGCTGCCGATCGCGGGTGCGTTTTTCGTCCTGCTATTTTCAGCAACGGACTCGCGCGCCCAAAATCCATCCGGCAACTGCGAAGAAGGCGCGGCCGAAGTCACGGTGCTGTCCACGCCGATGGCGCCGTGGAAGGGCGCGCCGTTGCGCGTCGTGTTCGCGGCCGAGAAGCCGCTCGACGGTGAGCTCTCCCTGATCGCCCCCGATGGCAGGGTTTTGGCCAAATCGCGCGACCGCCAAGGCGGGCCGCCGTATTTCTGGTTCGCCGAGGTGGCATCGCCGGCCGTGGGGACCTGGCACGCGGCGCTCGCGGCGGCCGGCTGCGGCACCATCACCCGCGACATCGCCGTGCGCGACGCCCCAGCACCGCCGCCGGCCGCAACGCCGGGCGCGGTCTGGCCGGTGCGCGCGTCGTGGAACCGGGCCACGGAAAATTTATATTCAGCGTGGATCCAAAAACTGTTCGACGCGCCGCTCGATGCCGAACCGTCATGGCCGACGCTGCGCGCCGTGCTGCGCGATCGATCGCGCAATATCCTGTTCAACTATCTGGGTGCCGGCGAAGACGAAGTGGCGGCGCCGATCAGCCCCGACTGCGCCGATCTGGTTTATTTCTTGCGCGCCTATTTCGCATTCAAGATGGGGCTTCCGTTCGGCTACTCCAATTGCTCGCGCGGTGGCGGCGGCCACGCGCCGAAGTGCTACTCTTGGCTGACCAATCTCAATCCTCCCGCGGCGGCGCAGCGCGACGGATTGGCGGCGGGTTTCGGCGCTTATTTGCCGGTGGTCGCCGACGCCGTGCAGTCCGGCGCCGTGCGCGTGCTGGCGACCGACGACAACACCGATTTTTATACCGTGCCATTGAACCAGCAGGCGTTGCGCCCGGGCACCGTCTACGCCGATCCCTACGGCCACGTTCTGATGCTGGTGCGGCGCGTGCCGGAGTCAGGCGGCGCGGCCGGGGTTTTCCTCGCCGTTGACGGCGAGCCCGACGGCACGGTGGCGCGCAAGCGTTTTTGGCGCGGCAGTTTCCTGTTTGCCCACGAACCCACGCTCGGCAGCCCGGGTTTTAAGCGCTTCCGGCCGATCATGCGCGACACCAGCGGCAGCTTGCGGAGGCTGACCAATGCCGAAATTGCCAAAAATCCGCAGTACGGCGATTTTTCGCTGGAGCAATCGCAGCTCGGCGTCGAGGATTTTTACGATCACATGGACGATGTAATGTCGCCCGAGCCGCTCGACCCGGTGCGCGCGATGAAGGGAGCGATCGACTCGCTCGAAGAGCAAGTGAGGACGCGCGTCGGCTCGGTCGAGAACGGGCGGAAATTCCAGAACAGCGGCAAGGGCGAAGCGACCATGCCGAACGGGCCGGCGATCTTCGCCACCAACGGCGCCTGGGAAGATTTCGCAACGCCGGCGCGAGACTTTCGTCTGCTGATCGCGATCGACGTGGTGCGCGGCTATCCGGACAAGGTGGCGCGGCAGCCCGAGCGCTACGCCATGCCGCGCGGCGAAAGCGTCGCGCAGGTGAGGGCCGAATTACAGAGCGTGCTGGCGGCGGAGCTCGCGGCGCGCAAGGTCACCTATACGCGCAGCGACGGTTCGGCGTGGACGCTTACGCTGCAAGACGTGATCAACCGCGCGGCGGATCTCGAGATGGGATACAATTTGAATGACTGCGTCGAGCTGCGCTGGGGCGCGCCGGACAAGAGCGACGAAGCGTCGACCTGCAAGCGGCACGCGCCGGCGGCGCAGCGCGCCAAGATGACGGACTACCGCGCCTGGTTCCGCGAGCGGCACTGGCCGCATGCTTGAGCGGCGGCCGCGCGTAGCCCGCATGAGCGCAGCGATATGCGGGACAGCCGTAATTATTCGAGAAAGAATCCCGGATGTCGCTTCGCTCATCCGGGCTACGTTTGCCGAATGATGACGAAGGTCTGCCTGGTCATCGGACTCGCCATGCTCGTAGGCGGAACTCCTCTGCTCGCGCAGGATGACCAGCTTCGCACGGCGCTCGACAACCTGGTCGCCGCTTATCCGAACGCGCTCGCCGGGCACGACGATAAAGTGCTGCGCTGGCGTGACGGAACCGTCATGCCCCTATCGGACGGCACCGAGAATAAGCCGTTCCAGGAGCTGTTGCGGCACGCGTCCGTCGCCGACCAATTTC
>DATHHM010000016.1:0-3111 GCA_035317145.1 Xanthobacteraceae bacterium
TCTTCCGCCACCACGCTATCGTTGCAGAACGGCCAATCGCTGCCGAAGACGATGCGCTCCTTGGCTGCGATGTGCGACAGCGCGCCCATCGGCGCCGCGCCGGACGCCAGCGCGTTGTCGTACCAGAACGTTTTTAGCCCGGCGAAAATCTCTTCGCGAGTTCTTTGCTTGAGCCGTTTATCGATCATCGGCGCCACCGACAGCCGCCAGGCGAGGAAGGGCAGGGTGCCGCCGGCGTGAGATAAAATGAAGCGAATGTTCGGAAAGCGATCGAGTGCGCCGGAGAACAAAAGATTGACCGCCGCGCGTGTCGTATCGAACGGGTATTCGATCATGAAGCCCGGCCACGGCAGATCGAGCGACTTGCTCGACGGATGCAGGCTCGGATGGACGTGGACCACGGCGTGACGGCTATCGAGATAGCGCAGCAGCGGATCGAACGCGGCGTCGCCGAGGAATTTCTCGCCGTAGCTTGCGAACAGCGAAATGCCCTCGAAGCGCAACGTCTCGAGACAATAGCGCGCTTCGGCGATGGCCGCGTCGATGTCGTGCATCGGCAGGAGGCCGAAGCAGCCGAAGCGTTTCGGATGCTGCACGATCAGCTCGGCTGAGTAATCGTTGCAGCGGCGGCCGAAGGCCGCGGCCTTGTCCGGCGGCAAGAACCCGACTCCCGGTTGCCCCAGCGACAGCATTGCCAACGCAATCCCGTGCCTGTCCATGAGCGCGAGCGCCAGCGCTGGCGTCCAATCCGGATAGCGGCCGATCGCCGGCCCGGTGCCGGCCTCATACACCGCCTCGCGATAGAATTGCGGGATGAGGTGGAAGTGCACGTCGATCATGCCCGCTGCCATGGTGCGCTCTCCTTTTTCTTTCCCCTCCCCCTTGTGGGGAGGGGTAGGGGTGGGGTCGGGAGGTGAATCGCAGACGTCGACGCTGATCGTCACCTCCCGACCCCCACCCCTCCCTCCCCACAAGGGGGAGGGAGCAGTTGGCTGCATCTCATCGCCAGACTTCGCCAACTGTGCAAGTCTTGTCGTGAATCCATCGACTTCTACAATGCGCGCTGGAGGCGCGGGAATGAGCAATTGGAAAGATCAGCAAGTCCTTATCGTCGGCGGCGGCATCGGTGGGCTAGCGGCGGCGCTGGCGCTGTCGCGCAAGGGTATTCCCGCGCAGGTCATCGAGCAGGCGGCCGAATTCAAGGAAATCGGCGCCGGCATCCAGCTTGGGCCAAACGTATTCTGGATGTTCGAGGCGCTCGGCTTGATCGAGCCGATCAGCGCGCTCGCGGTGTTTCCCAACAATCTTATCATGATGGATTCGGTGACCGGGCAGGAGGTCACGCGCATTCCGCTCGGCGATACGTTCCGCAAGAAATTCCATCACCCCTACGCGCTGATCCATCGCGCCGATTTGCACAAGATGCTGCTCGAGGCCTGCCAAAAGTCCGATCTGATCCGGCTCGACGCCTCGCAGAAAGTCGTCAAGGTCGACGAGGCGGCCGATGGCATCACGGTACAAACCGAGAGCGGCAAGGAGTATCGCGGCGCCGCGCTGATCGGGGCCGACGGATTGTGGTCGACCATCCGGCAGATGGTGGTCGGCGACGGCCAGCCGAAACCCGCGGGCCACATCACCTATCGCGCCGTGCTGCCGACGTCGGAAATGCCGGAGCAATATCGCTGGCGCGACATGGTGCTGTGGGCCGGCGAGAAGGTGCACCTGGTGCACTATCCGCTGCGCACCGGCGAATTGTTCAATCTGGTCGCGGTGTTCCATTCCAACCGCTACGAGGAAGGCTGGGACAGTTACGGCGATCCGGCCGAGCTGCACGAGCGTTTTGCGAAAACTTGCGAGCCCGTTCGCACGCTGCTCAACAAGATCGAGAGCTGGCGCATGTGGGTGTTGTGCGACCGGCCGCCGATCAAAGACTGGAGCCGCGGCCGGATCACGCTGGTCGGCGATGCCGCCCATCCGATGCTGCAATATCTGGCGCAAGGCGCCGGCATGTCGATCGAGGATGCGGTGTGCCTCGCCGACAAAGTCGTCGCGCTGCGCGGCGATTATCCGGCGGCGTTCCTCGCCTATCAGCAGGCGCGCTATTTGCGCACCGGCCGCGTGCAGATCATGGCGCGCGTTTATGGCGAATTCTATCACGCCGCCGGCGTCGCCAAGGAGTTGCGCAACATGATGCTCGGCTCACGCACGCCCGAGGACGCCATGGCCGGAATGGAGTGGCTCTATGGCAGGCAGCCGGAGCTCATGGGCGCGGCAACGGCGCCGGCGCTGGCGTCGTGAGCATGCGGGGTTTTTCCTTCGCCGCCCTGATTGCCGCCTGCGCTTCGCTCGCGATGTTCGGCTCGCATCCGGGCTACGCCGAGGACGATTTCTATTCCGGCAAAACCATTCAGATGCTGATCGGCTTCTCCTCCGGCGGCGGTTACGACCTCTATGGCCGCACGCTGGCGCGCTATCTGGGCCGCCATATTCCCGGCAATCCGCAAGTACTGCCGCAGAACATGCCGGGCGCCGGCTCGCTCAAGCTGGTCAACTACCTCTACAACGTCGCGCCGAAGGACGGCACGGCGATCGGCATTTTCGCGCCGGGCATCATCGCCGAGCCGCTGCTCGGCCACGGCGACGGCACGCAATTCGACGCCACTAAATTCGGCTGGCTCGGCAGCGTGTCACAAGAGGTCAGCGTCTGCGCCTTCATGGCCTCGACCGGCATCGCCTCGTTGGCGGACATGCAGAGCAAGCCGTTCGTGATCGGCGCCTCGGGCGGCGGCGCCGAGAGCGACGTGTTTTCAACCGTCTTGCGCAACATGTTCCACATGCCGATCCGCATCGTCACCGGCTATCCCGGCGGCACCGAAATCACGCTGGCGATGCAGCGCCACGAAGTCGACGGCCGCTGCGGCTGGTCGTGGACCAGCCTATTGAGCCGCAGCAAGGCGATGCTGACCGGCAAAGAGATCAACGTCGCGCTGCAGATCGCGCTGAACAAGGACGACGATCCTTATCTCCTTCGCGTGCCCTTGATCATGGATTTGACCACCGATCCGGCCCAGCGTGCGGCGCTCAAGCTCATCGTATCGCGGCAAAGCATCG
>DATHHM010000017.1:0-14886 GCA_035317145.1 Xanthobacteraceae bacterium
GGGCGGGCCGGCGAGCGACATGCGCTCCGGGCAGGTCACCTTGACCCAAAAGTTCTTGTGCTTGTCCATCAGCGCGTGGAAGCGCTGGTTCTCGGGGTGATCGACGCCCTTCTTCACATCGGGGGTGCCCATGTGATCGACCACCACGGTGGTGGGCAGCGCGGTGAAGAAATCCTCGAGCTCCGGCAGATCCGGCATCTCGAAATAGACCACGATATGCCAGCCGAACTTGTGCACGCGAGCGGCGATGCGCTGCAGCACGTCGCGCGGGGTGAAATCCACGAGCCGCTTGATGAAATTGAAGCGCACGCCGCGCACGCCGGCCTTGTCCATCCATTTCAATTCGTCGTCAGTCACTTCCTCGCCGACGAAGGCGACGCCCTTGGCCCGACCGTTGGACGCATCGAGCGCATCGACCATGGCGCGGTTGTCCTTGGAATGACACGACGCCTGGACGATGACGTTCTTGTCGAAGCCCAGGAAATCGCGCAACGCAAACAGCTTTTCCTTCGGCGCATCGCACGGCGTGTATTTGCGCTCCGGCGCGTAGGGAAACTCGTGCTCCGGCCCGAACACATGGCAATGCGCATCGACGGCGCCGGCCGGCGGTTTGTATTTCGGCTTTGACGGATTGGGATGGAACGGGATGTAACCGGGACTCATCGGCACTGCGAAAATTCTCCCTATTGTCATTCCGGGGCGCGCCGCGGGCGCGAGCCCGGAATCCATAACCACAGTCATTCGAAGTTTGCACCGTCCGAGTCCAATCCCTGAACACAGGGGTTATGGATTCCGGGTTCCTCGCTACGCTCGGCCCCGGAATGACGGTTAGACTTTCTCCAACGCCAGCGACACACCCTGGCCGACGCCGACGCACATGGTGGCGAGCGCGCGTTTGCCGCCGCGCTTTTCTAGGCCGTGCACCGCCGTCAGCGTCAATCGCGCGCCCGACATGCCGAGCGGATGGCCGAGCGCGATGGCGCCGCCGTGCGGATTGACGTACTCGGCATCTTCGGGAACGCCGAGCTGGCGCAGAACGGCGATGCCCTGCGAGGCGAACGCTTCGTTGAGCTCGATCAGATCGAAATCGGAAATTTTCAAGCCGAGCCGTTCCATCAGCTTGCGTGTCGACGGCACCGGGCCGATGCCCATGATGCGCGGCGGCACCCCGGCGGAAGCCATGCCGAGCACGCGGGCGCGGGCTTTGAGACCGTGCGCCTTCACCGCCTCTTCGCTGGCGAGAATGATGGCGGCGGCGCCGTCGTTGATGCCGGACGCATTGCCGGCGGTGATGGTGCCGGGATTGCGTACGATGGGTTTGAGCTTTTGCAAGTTTTCGATCGTGGTGTCGGGGCGCGGATGCTCGTCTTCATTGACGACGATCGGCCCCGCCTTGCCGCCGGGCGCCTGCACCGGAACGATCTCCTTGGCGAAATAGCCGGTGGCGATGGCATTGCCGGCGCGCTGCTGCGAGCGCAACGCGAAGGCATCCTGATCCTTGCGCGACACCTGGAATTCTTCGGCGACGTTCTCGCCGGTTTCGGCCATGGCGTCGACGCCGTATTGCGCCTTCATCAACGGATTGATGAAGCGCCAGCCGAGCGTGGTG
This sequence comes from Xanthobacteraceae bacterium, assembly GCA_035317145.1. GTDB lineage: Bacteria > Pseudomonadota > Alphaproteobacteria > Rhizobiales > Xanthobacteraceae > BOG-931. The sequence continues at coordinate 1,610 of DATHHM010000017.1, forward strand.
TCGTAGACTTCGGCCGCGCGCGAAAACGCCTCGCCGGCCTTGCCCATGACGAACGGCGCCCGCGTCATCGACTCGACGCCGCCGGCGATGGCGAACTCCATTTCGCCGGAGCGGATCGCGCGCGCGGCATCGCCGACGGCGTTGAGGCCGGACGCGCACAGCCGGTTGACGGTGACGCCCGGAATGCTGTCCGGCAGCCCGGCCAACAGCAACGCCATGCGAGCGACATTGCGGTTGTCCTCGCCGGACTGGTTGGCGCAGCCGTAAAAGACTTCGTCGAGCCGCGACCAGTCGGCCTTGTCGTTGCGAGCGACCAGCGCCCTGATCGGCACCGCAGCCAGGTCGTCGGTGCGCACCTTGGCGAGCGCGCCGCCGTAACGGCCGATCGCGGTGCGCGCGGCATCGCAGATAAAGACCTCTCGCATCGGACGCTCCCCAAAGCCGTTTAGTTCAGGCTATTTACGGGGCGCGGCGGACAGGGTCAAATGGCCTCGCGACCACTGGAATACCTATGGACAAGCCCGCGTCAGCCGCCGAATTCGCCCACCTGCCGCCGACGCTCCGCGCCGAGCGGCAAGGCGCGGTCGCGGTGCTCAAGCTGGCGCGTCCGGAAAAGCGCAACGCGCTCGACGATGCCACCGTGCTCGGCATCGAAGCGTTCTTTTCGTCGATCCCAGACGGCATCGGCGCCGTGGTGCTGGCCGGCGAAGGCGACAATTTCAGCGCCGGGCTCGATCTCGCCGAGTTGACCGAGCGCGACGTGGTTGCCGGCATCGAGCACTCCCGGTTCTGGCATCGCGTCTTCGAGAAGATCGAATTCGGCAAGGTGCCGGTGGTCGCCGTGCTCCATGGCGCGGTGGTCGGCGGCGGCCTGGAAATCGCCGCAGCGTGCCATGTGCGCGTTGCCGAGCGCTCGGCGTTCTACGCGCTGCCGGAAACCAGCCGCGGCATTTTTGTCGGCGGCGGCGGCTCGGTGCGCCTGCCGCCGCTGATCGGCACCACGCGCATGATGGAGATGATGCTTACCGGCCGCGCGCTCTCCGCCGAGGAAGGCCAAGCGATCGGGCTCACGCATTATCTGGTCGGCAACGGCGAAGGTTTTGCCAAGGGCCTCGAACTAGCCAACAAGATCGCCGGCAACGCGCCGTTCACCAACTACGCCGTGATGCATATCCTGCCGCGCATCGCCGGCAGCGATCCGGCCACCGGTTTCGCTACCGAGGCACTCACCGCGGCGATCGCGCAAGGCGACGACGAAGCCAAGGCGCGGATGAAAGCTTTCTTGGAAAAACGCGGTCCCAAAGTCGCGCGCAGCTAGAACGATGACGCGCACCGCCACAATAACGCAGGGGACATCGGCGAAGCCGCCGTGGCGGCAAGTCTTGCTCGGGCCTCCGGACGTGGTGGTCGAGCGCCGCAGCGACGGCGCCATCCTGATGCGCTCGCCGCATCCGCTGCCGGCATTCCCGCAAAAACTCACCGAGCGCCTGGTTCATTGGGCGAAGGTTGCGCCCGAGCGCGTGTTTTTAGCGCAGCGCGACGCATCGGGCGCCTGGCGCACGCTGACCTATGCGGACGCACTGACGAAAGTGCGCGCCATCGCCGCGGCGCTCTTGGCGCGCGGCCTGTCGCCGGAGCACCCCATCGCCATTCTTTCCGGCAACGATATCGAGCACGCGCTCATCGGCCTTGCCGCCATGCATGTCGGCATTCCCTATGCGCCGATCTCGGTGCCTTACTCGCTGCTGTCGAAGGATTTCGGCAAGCTCAAAACCATCATCGAGGTTCTTCAGCCCGGCCTCGTCTTCGCCGCCAACGGTACCGCCTTCGCCCGTGCCATTGCCGCCGCAGTGCCGCCCGGCGTCGAAGTCGCGGTCACCGCGAATCCGCCGGGCGATCGGCCGGCGACGCTCTTTTCTGAATTGACCAACATGCAACCGACGCCGGCGGTCGAAGCGGCGCATGCCAAGATCGCTCCCGACACCATCGCCAAAATCCTGTTCACCTCCGGCTCGACCGGCCAGCCCAAAGGCGTCATCAACACCCAGCTGATGCTGTGCGCCAACCAGGCGATGATCGGCTGCGGCCTCGCCTTCGTCGCCGACGAGCCGCCAGTGATCGTCGACTGGCTGCCGTGGAACCACACCTTTGGCAGCAATCACAATTTCAACCTCGTGCTGCACAATGGCGGCTCGCTCTATATCGACGACGGCAAGCCGCTGCCCGGCGCCATCGACACCACCGCGCGCAATCTGCGCGACATCGCGCCGACGATCTATTTCAACGTGCCGAAAGGATTCGAGATGCTGCTGCCGCATCTCGCCGCCGACCGCGCGTTGCGCGAAAACTTCTTCAGCCGTCTGAAAGTCATGTTCTACGCCGGCGCCAGCCTGTCGCAGCACGTCGCCGACGCCATCCAGCGGCTCGCGGTCGAGACCACCGGCGAGCGCGTGATGTTCCTGGCGAGCCTCGGCTCGACCGAGACGGCACCGGCTGCCGTCGCCTGCTGTTGGGAAGCCGAGCGCAGCGGCAATATCGGCCTGCCGCTGCCGGGCGTTGAGCTCAAGCTCGTGCCGCGCGACGGCAAGCTCGAAGCGCGGCTCAGAGGCGTCAACATCACGCCCGGCTATTACAAGGCGCCGCATCTCACGGCCGACGCATTCGACGACGAAGGCTTTTACAAGATCGGCGACGCGGTCAAGTTCGCCGATCCGGCCGATCCGTCAAAGGGTCTGCTGTTCGACGGTCGCCTCGCCGAAGATTTTAAGCTCGCGACCGGCACCTGGGTCAGCGTCGGGCCGCTGCGTGCCGCGTTCATCGCCCATTTCGCGCCGCTGGTGCGCGACCTGGTGCTGGCCGGCGCCGACCGTGACGACATTGCTGCGCTGGTGTTTCCCGATGGCGATGCGTGCCGCAAGCTCGTGCCCGATCTCGCCGCCGATGCTGCCGTCACAGCTTTGCTCGCCGACAAGCGCGTGCGCGCCGAATTCACGCGCCTCCTCGACACGTTGCTGCAATCGGGCAGTGGCACGTCGAGCCGCATCTGCCGCGCCATCCTGCTCGCCGAATTGCCGTCGCTCGATATCGGCGAGATGACCGACAAGGGTTCCATCAACCAGCGTGCGGTGCTTGCAAATCGCGCCGCGCTGGTCGAAGACCTGTACGCCGACCCGCCGCCGACCCACGTCATCACCACCAACCGCTAGCCAAAAAAGAACCAACGAGCCGATCATGGACATTCGAGGACATGCTGCAATCGTGACCGGAGGAGCTTCGGGGCTCGGCGCCGCGACCGCGCGCATGCTGGCCGAAGCCGGCGCCAAGGTGGCGATTTTCGACGTCAACCAGAAGGCCGCCGTCGACGTGGCGCGCGACATCGACGGTGTCCCGATTGCCTGCGACGTCACAAGCGCGGCCGCGACGGAAGCCGCCTTTGCCAAAGCCGCCGCCGATCACGGCACGCCGCGCATCCTGATCAACTGCGCCGGCATCGGCCCGGCCAAGCGCATCGTCGGCCGCGACGGGCCGATGCCGCTCGCCGATTTCGAGCGCGTCATCGCCATCAATTTGATCGGCACGTTCAATGCGCTCCGCCTCGCCGGCGCCGCGATGCAAAACCTCAAGCCGCTGGAAGACGGCGAGCGCGGCATCATTGTCTGCACGGCTTCCGTCGCCGCCTATGAGGGCCAGATCGGCCAGGCTGCGTACGCGGCATCGAAAGGCGGTGTCGTCGCGCTCGTCATGCCGGCGGCGCGCGAATTCGCCCAGTTTGGCATCCGCGTCAACGCCATTGCGCCCGGGATTTTCTCCACGCCGATGCTGCATTCGCTGCCGGAAGCCGCACAGCAAAGCCTCGCCGCTTCGGTGCCGTTCCCAAAACTGCTCGGCCAGCCGCCGCAATACGCCGCGCTGGTCCGCCACATGATCGAGAACCGCTACCTCAACGGCGAAGTCGTCCGCCTCGACGGTGCCCTGCGCATGGCGCCGCGGTAATGGTGTTCTCCTTTTGTGAAAAGCCGTTATCGGAAACTTTGGAGCTAAATTCGCAAACTGGAGTTCACTTAATAGCCTTTTATGAATCCGCCACCCTCTCAAATAAGTAACTCCCTTGAACCCGGAGAGATGCGGGTTTGTACACATTGCATTGGTTCCACTCACTTTTCAAAATGGATCGCGGAAAACGGCAAAAGAGGAAAATGTGACTTCGAAGCGTCTCATGGCCGCACACATAAAGTGGTAAGTATTGAGCAATTTGCTATTGAGGTTGACGCCTTTTTTCGTGAAAATTTTCAACTCGGCGAAGAGTATCCATACGCAACCGAGGACTCAGAAAAACCGAACTATCGACAATTTGGTAAACCATATGAGGAAATCCTAGCTGGAGAGTTAGAATGCGATTCTGAGATTGTCGACGCAATTTCAAAAAATCTGCCAGACGCAAGCCATTACGACATCGCACAAGGCGACACGGCATTTTATGATGACACTGCGAACTATGAACGAATAGCGGACGCCGAAAAGCGTGATGAGGAGGACTGGAAAGAACACTGGTATGAAAATAGATTCAGTTATCAATGGCGAGATTTTTGCGAAGTTGTTCAATATAGAAGGCGACTCTTCAATATAAAGGAGCCCTTGGATCAACTTTTTGGTGCGCAATCCGAATATGAAGAAGGCGCGATCAGGCCGGTCTATCCATTGAAGACGGGCACGAAATTGTATCGATCTAGACTTTTAGATAATGATTTTACGGACGAACAGCTCAAGGACAATCCAGCACGCAAGCTCGGCGCCCCGCCTAAGGACAAAGCGCGGGCGGGGCGAATGAATGTTGAATACATTCCTGCTTTCTATGGCGCGTTTTGCAAGGAAACGGCGATTGCGGAAATTCGCCCCAGTATCGGCGACGAAGTGGCCGTTGGCGAGTTCGTGCTTGTGAGGGATATTAGGGTATTTGACTTTACCGCATTTTCTTTGCGTCTTGGAGACAAATGGAGGGACGCGGTGTCACATACTCGCTACGACTTTATCAACCAGATGCAAGAAGAGATATCTAGGCCAATATCCCCATTTGCCATGCAACGTGAATATATTGCAACGCAGATTGTGGCGGAATATCTACGCGAATATTTTGCCTGCGATGCGGTGATCTATAACTCGTCTATGCACAGGGATGAAAAAATGGACAACCGAAATATTGTCATTCTGAACAAGGGGAGCGAGTTCGTGGGTAGCGGACAAGACCACGTTCTTGCATACTCCCGCTACGAAATTGAGAGCATCCTTGATGTAGTCTACACCCTCGGAGGTTCGATACCATTCTAGTGTCGCGGCCTCGTCGCGAGGCCCCTAGGTGAGTGAGCCCGCCTCAAAGAACATGCTAAGCAACACCCGCACCGCGCGCGTCGAATGGGGCGACTGCGACCCGGCCGGCATCATTTTCTACGTGCGCTATTTCGACTTTTTCGACGTTTCGACCACCATGCTGCTCGAACGCGCGCTCGGCATGAAGAAGATCGAGTATCTCAAGGCCTACGACTTTATGGGCCATCCGCTGGCGGAGACGCGGGCGAAGTTTCGCTTGCCGACGCGGTTCGGCGACGACGTGTCGATCGAAACCAAGCTCGTCGACATCGGCCGGTCGAGCTTCAAGCTGGAGCACCGCCTTACCCTTGCGGGGGCACTGGCGGTCGAGGGCACCGAGACGCGGGTCTGGGTGGTCCGCGACCCCGCCGATCCGAAGCGCATAAAATCGCATCCGATCCCCGCGGAAGTTGTCGCGCGCTTGACGCATAGCGGCCCCTGAGGGCCGCCGCCCACGGCTTGCCGCCGGGGACCGCGGATGTGCTAAAAGCCTTGCGGCCAATAGGGAGAAACGACCCATGCGCGTCGACGCGTACACGCACTTTTTTCCGAAGAAATTCTTCGACAAGCTCAATGAAGTCGCCGGCGACTACAAGGACATGGGCAAGCGCATCCGCTCACTGCCGGCTTTGTTCGATATCGACGTGCGCAAGAAGATCGTCGACGGCCACAAGGATTATCAGCAGATCCTGTCCTATCCGCAGCCGCCGATCGAGCGCTTCGCCAAGACGCCGAAGGACATCGACGAGTTCTGCCGCATCATCAACGACGGTTTTGTCGAATTGTGCGCCAAGGAGAAGGATCACTTCCCCGGCTGGGTGGCGCAGGTCTCGCTGGCCGCGCCCGACGCCGGTGTTGCCGAAGCGGAGCGCGCGCTGAAAAACGGCGCGCTCGGCGTGCAGATCTACACCAACGTCGCCGGCAAACCGCTCGACCGGCCGGAATACGCGCCGTTCTGGAAAAAAATGAACGAGCTCGGCGCGCCGATCTGGCTGCATCCGGCGCGCGGCGCCGAGACGCCGGATTATCCTTCGGTCGAAGACAAGTCGCTCTACGAGATCTGGTGGACCATCGGCTGGTCCTACGAGACCGCCGCCGCCATGCTGCGGCTGGTTTATTCCAAGATCATGGATACCCATCCGAACCTCAAAATCATCACCCACCATTTCGCCGGCATCGTGCCGATGCTGGAAGGCCGGCTTGGCCCGGGCAACGACGTGATGGGCCAGCGCACCTCCGATCATGATTACGTCGGCTTGCGCAAAAGCCTCAAGAAGCGGCCGCTCGATTATTTCAAGAACGATTTTTGGGCGGACACCGCCGCGTTCACCGCCGAGCCGGCGACCAAATGCGGCATGGAGTTCTTCCCCATCGACAAGATCGTGTTCGCCTCCGACTGCCCGTTCGATCCGGAAGGCGGCACCATGTACGTGCGCGAGACGCTGCGCATTCTCGACAAGCTCGGAATGGACAAGGCGACCCACGACAAGGTTTTTTACAAGAACCTCGAAGCGGTCACGGGGAAGACGCTGGTTAAGTAACTTGACCTCCCCCTGAAAGGGGGAGGAAGCGAGCGAAGCGAGCAGGTGGGGGTCCGCGGCAGCAACGCTTGCGCAAGCGACGAGGCCGCGGACCCCCACCCTACCCTCCCCCTTTCAGGGGGAGGGATATTGCGCGCAGCGCAAGCGTCAGGCGTCGAACTTAGCCTCGCCGCTTAGCCCGCCGCGCCAGATAATCGAAATTGATCTTGAACTGCTCGGGCTGGCTGATTTCGTTCTTGAACTTGGCGATATCGTCGGGTGGGAATTCCGGCGCCGGCGTGCCGGCGGCTTCGACCATGAGCTGAATCTGCGCGGCGTTTTCCAGCATGATCGATGACACCACGGCTTCCTCGATGGTTTTCCCCGTCACCACCGGCCCATGGTTCTTGAGCAGGACCGCGCGACCGCTGCCGAGCGCCTTGGCGACGCCGGCACCCAAAGCGTGGCTGCGGATCAGCGTGATCGTGTCGGTGTAAACGCCGACTTCGTCCGAGAACATCGCGCCGGGCTGGCTGTAGGCTTTCATCGGGTGGCCGGTGCCGGAAAACGCCACCGAATAGGTCGGATGCGTGTGGATAACGCAGTTGACGTCGGCGCGCGCCTTGAAAATCTCGGAATGGATGTAGACCTCGCTGTGGCGGCGCGCCGAGCCGGCGACGACATTGCCCTCGAGATCGATAGTGAGGATGTTCTGCATGGTGATCTCGTCGAGACCCAGGCTGTGCGCCTTCATGAAGAACAGCTTTGGATTGCCGGGCACGCGCACCGAAATGTGGCCGCGGGTGAAATCGTCCTGACCCTCGGCGACCAGCACTTTGCCGGCTATGATGAGCTGTTGCTTGGTGGCGGTATGTGTTTCTTTCTTCATCGACGTGCCCTGCACTTTCGCGTTATTGATCAGCTTAAGCCGCACTACTTAGGCTAAACGAGCACGGAATGGCCATAGCCGAAACGCAGAGAGTTGACGAAGATCCGTCGATCGCGGCGGCACAGTCGAGCGCGCCCAAGGCGGCCGACGAAACCCGCATCACTCCGATGATGGAGCAATATATCGAGATCAAGGCCGCCAATCCGGATTGCCTTTTGTTCTACCGGATGGGCGATTTCTACGAACTGTTTTTTGACGATGCCGAAGTGGCATCCCGCGCGCTCGGCATTGTATTGACCAAGCGCGGCAAGCATCTCGGCCGCGACATTCCGATGTGCGGTGTGCCGATCGAGCGCTCCGACGAATATCTGCATCGCCTGATCGCACAGGGCCATAGGGTCGCGGTCTGCGAGCAACTAGAAGATCCGGCGGAAGCCAGAAAGCGCGGTGCCAAAAGCGTGGTGCACCGCGACGTGGTGCGGCTGGTCACGTCCGGCACGCTGACCGAGGATTCGCTGCTCGACGCCAGACGCAACAATTTCCTGCTGGCAATCGCGCGGTCCCGCACCTCCGCCACCGAAGACCGTTTCGCGCTGGCCTGGATCGACATCTCGACCAGCGAGTTCAATGTCGCCGAATGCGAGCGCAGCGGACTAGCCGCCGCGGTTGCGCGTATCGAGCCCGGCGAGATCATCGTCGCCGACGCAGTTTTTTCCGACATCGAGCTTTCGCCCTATCTGCGCTCGCTGCCGGCGGTGACGCCGCTCACCCGCGACGTGTTCGACGGCGCCACCGCCGAGCGGCGGCTCGCGTCGTTCTTCGGCGTGGCGACCACGGCGTCGTTCGGCGCCTTCTCGCGCATCGAGCTGACCGCAGCGGCCGCCGCGGTGACCTATGTCGAGCGCACCCAGCTCGGCAAGCGGCCGCCGCTGTCGCCGCCGGTGCGTGAGGCCGCCGGCGCCACGCTCGCCATCGACCAGGCGACGCGCGCCAATCTGGAGCTCATTCGCACGCTCTCCGGCGAGCGGCGCGGCTCGCTGTTGGCGGCCATCGACCGCACGGTGACGGCAGCCGGCTCGCGTTTGCTGTCGCAGCGACTGGCCGCGCCGCTGACCGATCCTGTCGAAATCGCGCACCGGCTCGATGCGGTCGCGGCTTTCGTCAATGACAGCGCCATGCGCAGCGATTTACGCGGCACGCTCAAAACCGTGCCCGATCTGGCGCGGGCGCTGGCGCGGATCGTGGTGGGTCGCGGCGGGCCGCGCGATCTTGCCGCGATCCGTGACGGGATTTGCGCCGCGGCAGAATTTTCCACGCGGCTCTCGGCGTTGGCGGAGGTGCCGCGCGATATCGCCGACGCCATCGCGGCGCTACGCCGCCCCGATGCCGCCATCGCTACCGAACTGGCGCGGGCGCTGGCCGACGAGCTGCCGGCGTTCCGACGCGACGGCGGTTTCGTCCGCACCGGATACGACGCGACGCTCGATGAAGCGCGCGCGTTGCGCGACGAATCGCGCCGCGTCATCGCCGCACTGCAAGTGCGCTACGCCGAGACCACAGGGGTAAAAACGCTAAAAATCCGGCACAACAATGTGCTCGGCTATTTCGTCGACGTTACCGCGCAGCACGGCGAAAAGCTTCTCACTGCGCCGCTGAACGGAACCTTCATCCATCGCCAGACGCTCGCCGGACAAGTACGCTTCACCACCACGGAGCTGGGCGAACTCGAAGCAAAAATTGCCAATGCGGCCGATCGCGCGCTGGCGCTGGAGCTTGAGATTTTCGATGCGCTGGCGGCGCGCGTCACCGCGGCCAGCGCGGCGATCAAGCAGGCGGCGGAAGCGCTCGCCGCCGTCGATGCCACGACCGCGCTGGCGGCACTCGCGGTCGAACGCAACTATGTGCGTCCCGTCGTCGATGGCAGTCTTACGTTTTTGATCGAAGGTGGTCGTCACCCCGTTGTCGAACAGGCGCTCGGTGCCGACGGCGGCCCGTTCGTCGCCAATGACTGCGATCTGTCGCCTCCGGCCGACGCCACGGCGGGGCGCATTTGGCTGGTCACCGGCCCGAACATGGCCGGCAAGTCGACCTTCCTGCGCCAGAACGCGTTGATCGTCGTGCTCGCCCAAATGGGCAGCTTCGTGCCGGCGCGCGCCGCCCATATCGGCGTGGTCGACCGGCTGTTCTCCCGCGTCGGCGCCGCAGACGATCTGGCGCGCGGGCATTCAACGTTCATGGTCGAGATGGTCGAGACCGCGGCGATCCTCAATCAGGCCGGCGAGCGCGCGCTGGTGATCCTCGACGAAATCGGCCGCGGCACCTCGACGTTCGACGGCCTGTCGATCGCCTGGGCGACCATCGAGCACCTGCACGAAAGCAACCGCTGCCGCACGCTGTTCGCCACCCACTTCCACGAGATGACGGCACTGGCCGCAAAACTCAAGCGGCTGCACAACGCCACCATGCGGGTAAAGGAATGGCACGGCGACGTGGTGTTCCTGCATGAGGTCGTGCCCGGCGCCGCCGACCGTTCCTACGGCATCCAGGTGGCAAAACTTGCCGGACTTCCCGCAAGCGTCATCGAGCGCGCCAAGCTGGTGCTGGCTCAGATCGAAGCCGAGGATCGCACCTCCCCTGCGCGCAAGCTGATCGACGACCTGCCGCTATTCGCCGCGGCGCGGCCCGCACCCGCAGCGCCGCAACGCGACGATGCGCTTACGGCGTTGGTCGGAGCGCTCGCAGCACTGCACCCCGACGAAATGTCGCCGCGCGATGCGCTCGAAGCGCTCTACGCGCTCAAGGCGCAGCTCGCCAAGGCGAAAAAAGATTGACGCTCAGGCCGGGCGTTTGCGCGCGCGAAAAAGCCACAGCGCGAAGCTCCATCCAATGCAGACGCCGAGCGCCAGCACCAAAGCCGGCCACACGCCAACCGGCGCGACCAAATAATGCAGCGCCAGGAATCCGAGCCACAAGCCGATCAGGGCGATTTGCGAATGGGCAAACATGCTGGCCGTCGCCTTGCCGCCAACGCGGGGATGCAGGATGACGACTGAGCTCGCCATCACGATCGGGAATACTGCGAACACGCCGGAGACGAACGAACCGATGCTGTGGCTCGCCGTCGTCACGATGACGACCACGATGGCGGCGGTGATGGCGCGGAGCGGAATATCATAGGCGGTGCGCAGGAATTTCGGCACCGGGCCCGAGGTGCGGTAACGCCAGCTCAGCGGAATGGTGGCGCCGAACACCAGGACATTGAGAAGGAACGCGGTCAGCGGCGTCCAGTCAAAAAAGCGCAAGGCGGCCGCACCGACGAACCAGATCGCCATGGCAATGCCGAGGCTGAGAATGAGACCGTGGCGCTGCGCCAGTACCGTGTAGGTCAGCGCGAATATCGAAACGGTGGCGGCCGCCGCGGCGCTGCCGACCGCGCTCGCCGCGATGAAGTCCGGCGGATGCTCGAAGGCGAGGATCATATAGGCGGCGCCGGCGGCGGTCGGCAGCGCCGCGATCAGCGCGCCGATGAACGGGCCGGAGCGCTCGACCGTGACCGAGACGATGACGACGATGAACGCCGTCAGCGCCATCTTCAGCGCCAACTCGGACAAAAATATCAGCTCGGGAGACATGGATGCACCAAGGTGAGATACGCCGCTGCCTGAACAAGGAGCGGCCGGGGCCAGTAAACGGAGCAGAAGCGATTAGCTTTTCCGTTTCAGGCTTACCTCGACCGGAGGTCCATTTTTCAGCGTCTGATAGACGACGCAATAACGCTCGGTGAGTTTGAGAAGCTGATCGAGCTTGTCCTGCGCGGCGTCGGTTTCGACGTCGAAGGAGAGGCGGATTTGCGCAAAGCCGACCGGCGCCTCCTTGGCGACGCCGAGCGTGCCGCGGAAATCGAGATCGCCTTCGGCCGACACCGTGCCGGACTTGAGCGGAATATCGATTGCGGTGGCAACCGCCTTGAGCGTGACGCCAGCGCAGGCCACCAAGGCTTCGAGCAGCATGTCGCCCGAGCACAATTCCATTCCCGAGCCGCCGGTGGCCGGATGCAGGCCGGCGACCGCCAGCGCGCGGCCGGTTTCGACCTTGCAGGCGATGTTGGCGTCGTCGATGGCGCCTTTGGCATGAAGCGTGATCAGGCCGGCCTTGGGATCGGCCTTATAGCGGTCCTTGATCGGCGCCTGCATCGCGCGCAGCCCGGCGGAGTCCATTGGCGAGTCCTTCCAGTTCAATGTCGTATGAGAATATAGACGACAGACGACGGATGACAGAGGGCGGATCGATCAATCCTGTCGTCTGCCCTCCGTCGTCCGTCACCACCATAGCGCCGCGCCTGCGGTCGCTTTCGGCTCGGCCTCGGCGGCCCCGGCGGCGCGATCGAGCGAGCGATCGAGCGCGACGAGCACGCGGCGCTTGACGAAATCGAAGGCGGCGGATTGGCGGTCGCGCGGCCGCGGCAGATCGACGTCGATCTCGTCGAAGATGCGGCCGGGTCGCGGGCACAGCACCACAATCCGGTCGGCGAGCACGATGGATTCGTCGACGTCGTGGGTCACCAGGATCAAGGTCGGCTTGGCGTCGGCCCACAGATCGAGCAGATGGTCCTGCAAATCGGCGCGGGTAAACGCATCGAGCGCCGAGAACGGCTCGTCGAGCAGCAGCACTTCCGGCCGCGGCACCAGCGCGCGCGCAATGGCAACACGCTGCGCCTGGCCGCCGGAGAGTTCGCGCGGCCACATCGCCGCCTTGTCGGTGAGCCCCACCCGCTTGAGCGCGGTGGCGACGCGGGCGGCGCGTTCCGCCCTCGGCCGGCCGCCGAGCCCGAAGCCGACATTGTCGGCGACCTTGAGCCAGGGCAGCAAGCGCGGCTCCTGGAAAATGATGCCGATCTTTTCGTGCGGCGCGGTGATGCGCTCGCCGTCGAGCACCACGGCGCCTTCGCTCGGCGGATCGAGGCCGCCGATGGCGCGCAGCAATGTCGATTTGCCGGAGCCTGAGCCGCCGATCACGGCAACGATCTCGCCAAGCTCAACGTCGAGCGTCACGCCGCCGAGCGCATGCACGCCGTTGGGATAAGTTTTTCCGACGCGTTCGAGTGCAAGCATTTTGATCAGTCCTGCCGCACTACATCTTCCCAGCGCAGGAACGGCGCCGCGGCGAGCACGATCAGCCAATCGGTGGCCTTGCCGACGATGGCGAAGGCGACGATAGCGGCGACGATCTCCGCCGGCTTGCCGAGCTGCTGGCCGTCGATCAGCAGATAGCCGAGGCCTTCGGAAGCTCCCATCAGCTCGGCGGCGATGACGAACATCCAGCCGAGACCGAGGCCGGAACGCAACGAGAGCACATAGGCCGGCAGCACCGCCGGCAGCAGGATACGGCGCACCATCGCGACGTCGGTCAGGCGGAACGCGCGGCCGACTTCGACCAGCTTGCGATCGACCGATTGAATCGCGCCCATCAGGCCGAGATAGACTGGAAAGAACACGCCGACCGCG
>DATHHM010000018.1:0-8344 GCA_035317145.1 Xanthobacteraceae bacterium
ACGTTCTCATGAGGCACGGTGATGACCTTGGGAAATTTGCGCCGGCCGTTGGCGTTCATGGCGAGCGATTCGATCACGGGCGCGAAATCCGTGCCGGCATTGGCGAACACATAATCGATGCCGCGCTCGGCAAGCCGCGCCAGATAGGCCTGCGCGGAAATGTCTGGGGATTCGGGATTTCGCATTGCTCGGTCCTGTCGGCGTTTCCGGGTGATTGAAGGCTGATTGGGGCCGCACCATAAAGGCCAAAACCGGCCTCCGATAGCCCGTTCGGGGCGGTTGCGAAACGCCGCCGCGAGCTTTGCGGCGGCAGCCATCAACTCTATGTGAGATCGGCGTTGGGCCGGATCAATTTACGCTCGGCCCGTAACTGTCAGCGTGAAACTACGCTACAACATCACCACGTTATTTGCGGGCAGCGGCGCAACGCCGGACGCGATTGGGAGGGACACATGATCACACGCCGACAAGCCTTGTACGCCGGAGGCGCCGGCCTCGCCGCGCTCGCCATCGGCCGCATTGCCAGCCCCCACGCCGCGAAGGCGACGACCAATTACGAAGTCACCCACACCGACGCCGAATGGCACAAGCTTTTGACACCGGCGCAATACGACGTGCTGCGCCAGGAAGGCACCGAGCGGCCGTTCACCAGCGAACTGCTCAAGGAGCATCGCGACGGCACGTTCGCCTGCGCCGGCTGCGACCTGCCGCTGTTCTCGTCGAAGACCAAGTTCGAAAGCGGCACCGGCTGGCCGAGCTTTTGGGCGCCGCTCGACAAAGCCGCCGACGAGACCACCGACCGCTCGTTCGGCATGTCGCGCACGGCGGTGTCATGCCATCGCTGCGGCGGCCATCTCGGCCATGTCTTCAACGACGGGCCGAAGCCGACGGGCTTGCGCTATTGCATGAACGGCGTGGCGCTCAAATTCGCGCCGGCCGCGCCCGGGGCGAGCTAGATGTAGCTAGGTGTAGCCTGGATTGAGCGAAGCGAAATCCGGGAGCAGCGTTTCAACATTCGATCGTTCCCGGGTTTCGCTGCGCTCAACCCGGGCTACATAAGGGAGCGACCAATGCGAGTCTTACTTTTCACGCTGGGAATTCTCGTTGCCGTTACCGCGCTTGGCACAGCTGCGCAGGCGCAAAATTATCCGTGGTGCGCGATCTACGGCGGCGGCAGCGCCGGCGGCGGACGCAATTGCGGCTTCAATACCTTCGAGCAATGCATGGCGACCATCAGCGGCATCGGCGGCACCTGCCAGCAAAACACCACGTACCAAGGCCCCGCCTCGGCCAGTTCCAGCAGCACCAATTATCAGCAGCGCAAAAACTGGCAACAAAAGTGGTAGGCGCGGTTTCCGCCCGTTCTAGTTCAATACTGTGACTCTGATGAATGGTCCGGATGGGCCGCGATAGATATCGACGTGGATCAGCACCGTTCCATTGACGATGCGTGAAATAACGCCAGGCTCGGCTTTGCCATTTTCAAGCATTTGCTCCAGGGCCGCCCGATTGCCCTCGTCCGCAAAAAATTTGTCACCTTGATCTTGCGGGTCTCTGATGCCGAAACGATGAAAGTTGGCGCGATCTTGTCTGATGATCGCGGCGGCTGAAGTAAGGCGCTGTCCGTTCGAGTTGGAGTGATCTGCCACGCTCAAGAATGCGACGTAACTATCAATCAGCTCCTGAGCTCGACTTGGCGTTGCCATGAGCACTGTTGCGCAGATTGAGACTGCGATAATGAGCGTCCTGATCACGAACACCTCCCTTTGTTGAGCGATCGAGAGCCTGGACTGTGATCCAATTCAATTGAATCGGATCACAGTCCAGCTTTTTCGTTTTGAGCATGATCTTTTCGGAAAACCGGCATCCACTTTTCCGGATCATGCTCTAATTCGACAGAACCGATAATGCGGCCGGCTGCGTCACGTCCCAACCTTAAGCTCCGAAACAAGGCCGCGCAGCGCCGCCACCGTGCTCAGCGCGACGATGCGGCCGGTGCGCGGGTTCTCCGATGGCACGTTTTCGATCGACATGGCAAAGCGCGCGGTGTCGGCGTCGACTTCGATGCGGTGGGTGTTGCGATCGAGCGCCGGATCGGCCCAGATTTCGAGCCGCGTTTTTTCCGGCCCGATGCCGGCGAGGCATAGTGCGGCGGCAACATTGACGTTCTGCGGGAAGCCGCGGGCGCCCTCGCCCGCCGTGCCGTCGAACACTTTGCGCGCGGTGTTGAGGCCTTTGAGCGAAATGCCGCGCTCGACCAGATAAGGCGCGCCGTCGAGGCCGTCCGGCGGCTTGCGCGTGATCATGGTAACCGAGTGGATCGTGCCTTCGGCGGCGGCGCGCACCGCGTCAAGCCCGATCAGCCCGCCGGTCGGCACCAGGATGCGCGCGCCGGTCTCTTTCGCCCGCGCCACCAGATCCCAGTTGTCGAGAAGCTGGCCGACGCTGAGCGGCATGAACAGCTTGCCGCGTTCGATGACCGATAGCGCCACGGCGCGAAACATCGCCGGCGGCAGGCATTCGACCACCAGGTCGCAAGTTTCCGCGAGCGCCTCGGCGGCAACGACCGGAATGCGGCCGCCGACTTGCGGCAGATTGCGCCGCGCCTTGTCCTGATCGCGCACCGAGACGGCGGTCAGAACCAGGCCCGGAATGCCGGCTTCGATCCGCCGCGCCACGTCGAGGCCGACGGCGCCGAGACCGGCCAATCCGACCTTGAGAGCCTCTCGCACCACGTCTTGCCCCCGCATTCCCTACCCTGGCGGCCATCCGCCCGGCCCGATACATTCCGTGTCTATGCGCCGGCCACAGGCCGCGCAACAGCCCGGGCGTCGTGCCACCATGACCGACGAGATGAAGAGACATTTCATGACCAATATCAATCCGAGCACTTTCACCACGCGGCCGGAGATCGAAGGCACATTCGGCGTGGTGACGACGACCCATTGGATCGCCACCGCCGTCGGCATGGGGATTCTGGAGCGCGGCGGCAATGCCTTCGACGCCGGCGTCGCCACAGCCTTCACACTGCAAGTGGTCGAACCGCATCTCAACGGCCCCGGCGGCGACGTGCCGGTCATCGTCTATGACGTCAAGCGCAACAAGCCCGAGGTGATCTGCGGGCAAGGACCGGCTCCGGCAAAAGCAACAATTTCGCATTATCGCAGCGAAGGCCTCGATCTCGTGCCCGGCACCGGGTTGCTCGCGGCTTGCGTGCCCGGCACCTTCGAAACCTGGATGATGCTGTTGCGCGACTACGGCACCATGTCGATCGCCGACGTGTTGGCGCCCGCGATCGGTTACGCCCAGAACGGTTATCCGTTGCTTGAGCGCGCCAATTCCACGATCTCGACCGTCGCCGACCTGTTCCGCCAATATTGGCCGACCTCGGCCGTGGTGTATCTGCCGGACAACAAGGTGCCGGCGACCGGTTCGCTGTTCACCAACAAGACGCTCGCCGCCACCTATGCCCGCATCGTCAAGGAAGCCGAGAGCGCCGGCGGCGACCGCGTCGCGCAGATCGAACGTGCGCGCAAATCCTGGTCGAAAGGTTTTGTCGCCGAGGCGATCGACCGCTTCTGCCGCACCCAGGAGATCATGGACACCAGCGGCCACAAGCATCGCGGCGTGCTGACCGCCGACGACATGGCGCGCTGGACGCCGCATATCGAAGCGCCGCTGACCTACGACTATCGCGGTTACACGGTGTGCAAGACCGGGCCGTGGGGACAAGGCCCGGTGACGTTGCAGCAGTTGGCGTTGCTCAAAGGTTTTGATCTCGACGGGCTCGATCCGACCGGACCGGATTTCATCCATCTCCTGGTCGAATGCTCGAAGCTGGCCTATGCCGACCGCGAAGTGTTCTACGGCGATCCCGATTTCGTCGACGTACCGATGGCGACGCTGTTGTCCGACGCCTACAACGCCGAGCGCCGCAAGCTCGTCACCGACAAGGCCTCGCTCGATCAGCGCCCGGGCTCGATCGAAGGTTTTGGCGCGGTGGTGAAGCTGCGCCGCGATGCGCCACCGCACGCGCCCGGCGCCGGCGAGCCGACCGTGGGCCGGCTCGGCTCAGGCGAACCGACCGTCGGCCGGATGGGCAACACGCGCGGCGACACTGTGCATTTCGATATCGTCGACCAAGCCGGCAACATGATTTCGTCGACGCCGTCGGGCGGCTGGCTGCATTCTTCGCCGGTGATCCCCGAGCTCGGCTTCTGCCTCGGCACCCGCGCGCAGATGTTCTATCTCGAGGAAGACCACCCGGCCGCGCTCGGCCCCGGCCGGCGTCCGCGCACGACACTGTCACCCACCATGGCGCTACGCGACGGCGAGCCCTACCTCGCCTGGGGCTCGCCCGGCGGCGACGGGCAGGATCAGTGGATCGCGCAATTCTTTTTGCGTCATGTTCACGCCGGCATGAATATGCAGGAGTCGATCGACGCGCCGGCCTGGCATTCCGAGCATTTCCCGAGCTCGTTCTGGCCGCGCACGGCGCATCCCGGCCTCCTCGTGGTCGAAGGCCGTGTGCCGCAAAAGACCGTCGACGAGCTCAAGCGCCGCGGCCACAAAGTCGAGGTCGGCCCCAACTGGTCGGAAGGCCGGCTCACCGCGGCATCTCGCGTCGGCCCGCGCCGCCGCGCCGCCGCCAATGCGCGCGGGATGCAGGGTTATGCCGCGGGGCGGTGAGGTTCGGCTTCGCCCAAAAATTCCAGCAGCGCCGCGGTAAACGCCGCGGGTTGCTCGAGCGGCGACATGTGCCCGGAATTTTTGATGATCTTCAGCGTGGCGCCGGGAATCGACTGCGCCATCAATCGCGACGCCTTGCTGCACACGTAATTAAGCTCGCCAACTGCGACGAGCGTCGGCGCCCGGACCGATTTCAGCACGCCGGTCAGCCGGAACAATGATTTCCGCTTCGCCAAGACTTCGGACAGCGTAAACCGCAAGCCGTCGATTGGCGTCGCGCGGATCAGGGCGGCCATGTGCTCGCGGCGCCGCGCGTTGCGTCTGGCATAGACTTTGTAGAACTCGCTGCGCAACATGTCGCAAACGAGTTCGTCGATCTCGCCTTGCCCGATCAATGCGCCCCAGCGCCGCGCCATGCCCTCGATCTTCACCGGATCGTCGGCGCCGGCACCAACGTCGGCAAGCACCAGGTGGGACACGCGCTCCGGTTTGCTGGCGGCCAGCGCCAAGGCCGGACCGCCACCCAGCGAGAAGCCGACGATCGCCGCTTGCGGTATGTCGAGGGCGTCGAGCACGCCGACGAGATCGCGCGCCAGATGCGCGGCGGAATATTCCGTGGCAAACGGTGGTGCATCGGTTTGGCCATGACCGCGCAGATCGTAAGCGATGACGCGGAAGCGCCCCCGCAGCGCCCTGATCTGGTGGAACCACATGCGCTTGCCGCAGGCGAGCCCGTGCAACAGTACCACCGGCGGGCCGTCACCGGCATCGGTTACGGCGACGGCGAGATTGCCGACCTGGATTCTGTCCATAGAGCAAATCTTATGGTCATTCCCGCGACCTGCCTACGCTCGCATGGCGAGCTACGGCGGGTCGCGGCGACGACGGAGCACGCGATCTTACGCCGCCACGGTGCCCAAAAACTCTTCGAACTCGCTGCGCAGCTTGGCGGTCGCCAATTCTACCTCTTCGGTGGCGGCGAGCATGGTTTCCGCGGAGCTGCGGGTCTGGGTGACGCCGCCGGCGACTTCGTCGAGCGCCGCCGCGATCGCCTTGGCGCTGGCCGCGGCGCTGGCGACGTTGTGCGAAATCTCTCCCGTCGCCGCTTCCTGCTGCTCGACCGAGCCGGCGACCGCCGACGTATATTGATTGATATCCCGCATCCGTTGCGTGATATCGCGGATCGCCGCCACCGCGCTGGTCGTCGAGCTCTGCACCGAAAGGATCTCGCGGGTGATCTCCTGGGTCGCCTTGGCGGTCTGCACCGCGAGCGATTTCACTTCGGAGGCAACCACCGCGAAGCCGCGCCCGGCGTCGCCGGCGCGCGCCGCCTCGATGGTGGCGTTGAGCGCCAACAGATTGGTCTGGCCGGCGATGTCCTGAATGAGCTTGACCACATCGCCAATTTTCTGCGCCACCCGCGCCAGCGCGGCGATGTCGTCATTGGTGGCGCCGGCGTCGGCCACGGCCGAGCGCACCACCTCGTTGGCCTGCATCAGCTGGCGGCTGATCTCCTTGATCGATACCGACAGTTCGGTCGCCGCCGCGGCCGCGGTCTCGACATTGGCCGACGCCTCGTTGGAGCCGTGCACGGCGCCCTCGGTGCGCGTGAGCGTATGATCGGACGTGCGGAGCAGCGTCTTCGCCGCCGCCTTCATCGCCGTCGAGCTTTGGCCGACGGTTTTCAGCACGCTCTCGACCCGGGCGCGGAACGAGACGATCGCCGCATCGACGACGCGGCGCCGGTCTTCTTGTTGCCGCAGCAGATCGCGCTCGGTCTCCGCCGACAGTTGCTCGGTGACATCGTTATGGGTCGCCACCCAGCCGCCGCCCGGCATCGGCCGGCTGACCAGCATGATGACTCTGCCGTTGATGTGGTTGGTCTTAGTTTCGGTGCGCCCTTCCGCAACCTGCCGCAGGCAATCGGCAATATAGCGGTCCGCATCGCCGGAGAACGTGCCGGCGGCGGCACGGCTGCCGAGCAGGTCGCGCAACGGCGTGCCGGCACGGCTGAGCTCGGGCCGCAAGGCGTACATTTCGAGATAGCGGTCGTTGCACAAGACGAGCCGCGCCGTGCCGTCGAACATGCACAGCCCTTGAGTCATGTTGTTGAGCGCCGCGCGCAGCAGCCGGCTCTGCGCGCGCCGCCGGCCGGTCGCGGACAGCCCGGCGATGGCGGCAGCGCCGAGCGCAAACGGCAGCGCGATGACGGTGCCGGCGACGGCGACGGAATCATCCGCCAGCAGGCGTACGATCCAGCCCGGTCCGAAGATGAGGAACACCGAGAAACCGGCGACAAAGCCGATCGCACCCGCCAAAACCACGAGTGGCCAACTGCGACTAGCCTTGGAAAGGGTTTGAGCGACAACCATTCGCTGTACGCCGGGTTCTAAGCGAGCAACGGTATGCGCGAACCCGTTGTTTTGAGGTTAAGGAGTGGTAGAGGATTCATTAACAAAGGCTGAGCGCGGCTGCGCCGGGACGCGGACCGGCGCGCTCAAGGGAGGACGGACGATGAGATTGGTACCCAAGCTTGCATCTTGCGCCCTATTCGTCATTGCGATTGTGGGCGCGAGCGCAAGCCGTGCGCAGGATTACCCGACCCACCCGGTGCGCATCATTATCGGCTTCGGCGCCGGTGCGTCGGCCGATACGCCGGCGCGGCTGTTGGCGCAGAAATTCTCCGATGCGCTCGGCCAGCAGTTCATCGTCGAGAACAAGCCGGGCGCCGGCAGCAACGTCGCCGCGGAATATGTCGCCCGCGCGCCGAACGACGGCTACACGATTTTCATGGCAACGGCGGCGCAGACCAATTACGCCGGCATGACGATCAATCCGACCTACGACGTGGTGAAGGATTTTGCCCCGATCCTGCGCGTCGCCGCGGTGCCGACGATCCTGGTCGCCAATCCGTCGCTTGGCGTCAGCAATCTGAAAGAGCTGATCGCGCTCGCCAAGGACAAGCCGGGGCAGATTTTCTATGCCTCGTCGGGTGTCGGCACCACGACCCACGTCGCCGTCGAATTGATCAACATGACGGCGGGAATAAAACTCGTCCACGTGCCCTATCCGGGCAGCGCGCAAGCGTTGACCGACGTCGTGACCGGCCGGGTGCAATTGTGGATCGCGCCGGCGTCGGCGGTGATTCAGCAGGTCGCCGAAGGCAAGCTCAAGGCCATCGCCGTGACCACGGCGCAACGCGCCAGCATCGCGCCCGACGTGCCGACCATGGCGGAAGCGGGACTGCCGGGCTACGACCTCGGGCTGTGGTTCGGCCTGATGGCGCCGGCCGGCACGCCTCAGCCGATCGTCGACAAGCTCGCCAAGATCGCCAACGAGGCGCTCAAATCCCCCGAAGTCGTCGAGCCGCTGCACAAAATCGGCATGGAGATCATCGGCGGCACGCCACAGGAGTTCGCGGGCTATATCGATGCCGAAGTGAAGAAGGCGACCGACGTAGCCACCGCGGCAAATATTCGGCAGTGACGGTTCAGGCCGCAGCCGGAATGACCGGCAGCAAAAGATATGACGCCTTATCGCCGCCGGCATACACGGTGTTGGTGGCGCCGGAATTGTAGTCGGCGTGGTAGTGCATGTAGTGGCTACTGCCCAGGCCGTCGCGCGGCTGGACGTCGAGGCGGATGCGGTGGCCTTT
>DATHHM010000019.1:0-4952 GCA_035317145.1 Xanthobacteraceae bacterium
GCCCGAAGGCACCTATTACATCGTGTCGAACTACGGCGAGGCCAATTCGGTGGTGCGCTCGGACGTGCGCGTGCAGGCCGCCAAGCTCACCGACATCGTCGTCACCCACCGCGCCGCGGCGCTGACGTTCAAGCTGGTGAACGAGACCGGCGGCGAGGCGCTCGCCAATACGCAATGGACGGTGCTCACCCCCGGCGGCGACGTCATCAAGGAATCGATCGGCGCCTTTCCCCGCGTCGTGCTCGCCGAGGGCGACTATCACCTGGTCGCGCGTAATTCCGGCAAGACCTTTCAGCGCGACTTCAAGGTCATCACCGGCGTCGACGGCGAGGTCGAGGTGCTGGCGCGGTGATAGTGAGTACGAAGAGCGGATTCCATGGCTGCAAAAAAGGCTAAGCGACGACCAAAACTACAAACATTGCCATGGGATCCAGCGGATCACCTAAAGACCGATGAGGATACCGCCAACTATCTGGAGGCGGTCTTAGAGGAAAACGATCCGGTACTGACCGCCGCGGCACTTCAGGATATTGCACGCGCCAAATAGTTGCTCGACCTCACGCCGCCTCTTTCATCGCGCCACGTCCGGCGGCACCGCTTCCTGCGCCAGGGCCGCAAGCGCCGCGTCGAGCGGCATCACCTGTTGGCCTTCACTGCCGAGGCGGCGGATCGAGACGGTGCGTTCGGCGGCTTCCTTGCGGCCGACGACGAGCAGTGCCGGCACCTTTGCCAGCGAATGCTCGCGGACCTTGTAGTTGATCTTCTCGTTGCGCAGGTCGCCTTCGACGCGCAGGCCGGCGCGTTGCGCGGCGGCGATCGCTTCGCGGGCATAATCGTCGGCGTCCGACGTGATGGTCGCGACCACCGCCTGCAGCGGCGACAACCATAGCGGCAGATGCCCGGCATAGTGCTCGATCATGATGCCGGTGAAACGCTCCAGCGAGCCGAACATCGCGCGGTGCAGCATCACCGGCGTGATCTTGTTGGAGTGCTCGTCGATATAGAACGCACCGAGCCGGCCCGGCATGTTGAGATCGACCTGCACGGTGCCGCATTGCCAGTCACGGCCGATGGCGTCGCGCAGCACGTATTCGAGTTTTGGACCGTAGAAGGCGCCTTCGCCTTTGTTGAGCGTCCACGGCCGGCCGGACGCCGTCAGCGCCTGCATCAACGCGGCCTCGGCCTTGTCCCACACCGCGTCGTCGCCGATGCGCTTTTCCGGCCGGTCGGAAAATTTGATGCGCACGTCCTCAAAACCGAAATCCTGGTAGATCGACAGGATCAGGTTGTTGACCTTGAGCACCTCGCCGGCAATCTGTTCCTCGGTGACGAAAATATGCGCGTCGTCCTGGGTGAAGGCGCGCACGCGCATCAGCCCGTGCAGCGCGCCCGACGGCTCGAAGCGGTGCACCTTGCCGAATTCGGCGATCTTGAACGGCAGGTCGCGATACGATTTCAGCCCGTGCTTGAAAATCTGGATGTGGCCCGGGCAATTCATCGGCTTGATGACGAAGGTGCGCTCGTCCTCCTCGCGCGGCTGCACCAGGAACATGCCGTCGCGGAACGTCGCCATGTGGCCCGACGCCACCCACAACGAGGAATCGATCAGCTGCGGCGCGTTGACCTCGGCATAGCCGGCGTCGCTCTGGCGGCGGCGGATGTAGTTTTCGAGCGTCTGGAACAGCGTCCAGCCTTTGGGATGCCAGAACACCGAGCCGGGTGCTTCTTCCTGGAAATGAAACAGATCCATCTCGCGGCCGAGTTTGCGATGGTCGCGCTTTTCCGCTTCCTCGATCTGCTTCAGGTGAGCATCCAGCTCTTCCTGCTTGGCGAAGGCAGTGCCGTAGATGCGAGAGAGCATCTCGCGGTTTGAATCGCCGCGCCAATAGGCGCCCGCGACCTTCATCAGCTTGAATGCATTGCCGATCTTGCCAGTCGAGGTCATGTGCGGGCCGCGGCACAGATCGAACCAATCGCCTTGTTTATAGATTTTGAGCTCCTGGTCTTCCGGAATGGCGTCGACCAGCTCGACCTTGAAGCTTTCGCCGCGGTCGCGGAACACGTTCTTGGCGTCCTCGCGCGACCACACTTCCTTGGTGAACGGCCTGTCGCGGGCGATGATCTCGCGCATTTTCTTCTCGATTGCCGCGAAATCCTCCGGCGTGAACGGCTCGTTGCGGAAAAAATCGTAGTAGAAGCCGTTCTCGATCACCGGCCCAATGGTGACCTGGGTACCGGGCCAAAGCGTCTGCACCGCTTCGGCGAGCACGTGCGCGGCGTCGTGCCGGATCAGCTCGAGGGCGCGCGGGTCGTCGCGGGTGAGGAACTCGATCTTGGCGTCATGCTCGATCGGGTCGGCCAGGTCGGCAAGCTTGCCGTCGAGCGCCATGGCCACCGTGCGCTTGGCAAGCGACGGCGAAATGCCCTTGGCGATGTCGAGACCGGTGGTGTTCGGCGGATAGTCCCGGCGTGCGCCGTCGGGAAAGGTCACGGCGACCATTGTCAAAAGCTCCAGTTGCTCACTCGCTGCCTACGGACGCAGGTAAGCTTGGGACAGGGATATAGCAGGCGAATTTGGCCGCGCAACCGGGCAAACGCGGTCCGTATCTCCGAAACGCGCCACAATTTAACGGCGCGATCACGCGGATTCAAATTGTGGCCGGCAATTGCGGCGCCCCTCGCCCAAGAATCATCAAGGCAAGATCATACCGCCGCCCCATTGCCTGACGACCGTGGAACCTACGTCCGCGGCAGAACGCGTATCGCAATCAAACGCGTGCGAACTCAAGCGCGGCAAGGGTGAGCGTTCAAACGTTGCGGGCTGCAACGCCAGTGTGTGTGTGCGTAAGCGGCAGTCCGCCGTCGGGGGTTTGCGATGAAGAAGGGGGGCTTGCGGTGGCCGAAGCGGCCATTCCAGGTGATTTGCGTATTGGTCGCGGTTTTGGTGGCCGCAGCCTTTTCCCTCCAGGCCGTTTATGCCGCGTATGCCGCGCATCCCGGTGCGCGGCCGATACCCGACAAGCCCAATCTGGGCACGCTTGGCGAACGGCTCAACGGCAACACGATTGCGATCGTGTCCGGCAATCCCAACGCCACCTATCTGACCATCGCCTACGATATGTCCGACGTGCTCGACGACGGCGACAATTTCCGCATCCTGCCGGTGATCGGCAAAGGCGGCGGCCAGAACATCCGCGACGTCCGCTTCCTCAAAGGCATCGATCTCGGCATCACGCAGTCGATCATCCTCAACCAATTCCGCGAGAGCAACGAGATCGGCAATATCGACGACAAGATCGTCTACATCGCAAAGCTGTTCAACGAAGAGATGCACGTGGTCGTGCGCGCCGATTCCGGCATCACCTCGCTGGATCAGCTCGACGGCAAGAAGGTCAATTTCAGCGACATCGGCAGCGGCAGCCAGCTCTCCAGCCGCGATATTTTCCGCCGGCTCGGCCTGCACCCGCAGGAAGTGAATATGGGGCAGGGCGACGCGCTGGAAAAACTCAAGACCGGCGAGCTTGCGGCGACCATCCTGATTGCCGGCAAGCCAACCGGCGCCATGAGCAAGCTACGTTCAAGCGATGGCTTCCAGTTCCTGACGGTGCCGTTTTCAAAACCGCTGCAGGCCGACTACCTGCCGGCGGTGCTCGGCCACGGCGATTACGCCGGCATGGTCGACACCGGCCATGACGTCAACACCATCGCGGCCAGTGCGGTGCTGATCGCCTATAACTGGCCCAAGGATTCCGATCGCTACCGGCGCATCGCCAGTTTCGTCAATGTGTTCTTTCCCAAGATTGCCGCGCTGCAGAAGCCGCCGCACCACCCGAAGTGGCGCGAGACCAATCTGGCCGCGACGCTGCCGGGCTGGACGCGGTTTGCCGGGGCGGACGAATGGCTCACGCAAAATCGCCAGGCGCAGCCGGCGCCGGCGGCCACGCGCGATCAGTTCGAACAGTTTCTGGCGGGCAAACGCGCCTCCGGTGCAAATATCGGGACTGATAGTTCGCCCGAGCGCGAGCAACTGTTCCAGCAGTTTCTTCAATGGCAGGCCCGCCAACACTAATGACGGAGACGATCTAAAAATCGATTTGTAACCAAATATCGGAGCTTGAGAGCACAGGGAGGCGATCATGAGTTCTCCGATCCATCACGCTGAAGATCTCGACGAA
This sequence comes from Xanthobacteraceae bacterium, assembly GCA_035317145.1. GTDB lineage: Bacteria > Pseudomonadota > Alphaproteobacteria > Rhizobiales > Xanthobacteraceae > BOG-931. The sequence goes on from DATHHM010000019.1 coordinate 4,176, forward strand.
GCGTTGCACTATGCCCCGCCGTGGGCGCGCGAGCAGGGACTGCGGGAGCCGCTGCGGCCCGCTGCTGCTTTGGTCCGATCGCCGCCAAGCCGGTGGCGCATCGGCGTCGCTGACGATGCATTCAGCGGCGATCGGGCGATGGTGAAGCTGCAACGCCAGCTGGCGCTGGATCCCGACGCGGTGCCGGAGCCGCCGGTGGACGATATTCAATCGCTGTGGCCGATGGCGCTGCGGCTATGCGCTGTCGCGGGCGTCGCGGCGGCGGTCGCGTGGCTGGTGATATCGCTGCCGGGCACGCGGCTGTTACGCCACGATACCGTGCACGCTGACGTTCAGGTGCCGCCGCCCGTTGCGGACACGCAAAAGCAGGATCCGTTGCGCACGCCCGCGGCAGCGGGCCTTTTGCTGCAACACGGCCTTAGCGAGGCGAACGCGTCACCGGCGCCGGCTGAGGCTATGCCGGCGCCCGCGCCGCAGCCAATGATAGCACTGCCGAGCAGCGATGCTGCGGTGGCGCCGCCCGTCAGCTTATCGCTCGCTTCCGACGAGATCGCCATGCTGCTCAAACGCGGCAAAGATGCTTTCAGCACCGGCGATCTTGCCGCGGCGCGGCTGTTGTTGCGGCGCGCCGCCGAGGGAGGCAGCGCCGAGGCGGCGCTGGCGCTCGGCGCCACGTTCGATCCGTTGGTCATTCGCCGCCTCGGTGCGATCGGCGCCGCGCCGGACGCCGCGCAGGCGCGGCAATGGTACCAAAAGGCCGTTGTGCTGGGTTCGACC
>DATHHM010000020.1:0-3976 GCA_035317145.1 Xanthobacteraceae bacterium
CGACGTCCGCCACGTGCCGTTCCGCGACCAGGGCCTGACCGAAGTGATGGCCGGACGCATCGACTATTATTTCATTCCGCTAGCGGCCGCGGCCTCCGCGCTCGGCAGCGGCCAGCTCTCGGTGCTCGCGGTGAGCTCGCCGAAGCGGGTGGCGCTCCTTCCCGACACGCAGTCCATCGTCGAAGCCGGCTATCCCGGCGCCGAATTCAGCTTCTGGGTCGGCCTGTCGGTGCCGGCGAAAACGCCGCGCGGGCCGATCGACAAATTGCACGCCGCGACCGAGAAGGCGCTGCAGAATCCGGCGCTGCAGGAGAAGCTGGCGAAGCTCGGCGTCGAGCCGAAGCTGATGAGCGTCGACGATTTCGCAAAGTTCGTCAAAGACGATATGGCCGCGACCGTGCAGCTCGCCAAGGACGCCCACATCGAACCGGTGGATTGAACACATCCGCGCGCCCGTGGCGCGAAGCAATGACGTCGCTGGCGCGCGTTATCGATTGAGCAGCGCGATCAGGCTCGACGTATCCCAGCGCTTGCCGCCCATCTTCTGCACTTGCGAATAGAACTGGTCGATCAGCGCCGAGGTCGGCAGGTGGGCGCCGTTGCGGCGGGCTTCGTCGAGGCAGATGTTGAGGTCCTTGCGCATCCAGTCCACGGCGAAACCGAAATCGAATTTGCCGGCGACCATGGTTTTGTAGCGGTTCTCCATCTGCCACGACTGCGCCGCGCCTTTGGAAATCGTCGCGATCAGCTTTTCGATGTCGAGACCGGCTTTCATGGCGAAGTGCAGGCCTTCGGCGAGACCTTGAACGAGGCCGGCGATGCAGATCTGGTTGACCATCTTGGCGAGCTGGCCGGAGCCTGAGGCGCCCAATAGATTGCAGGCGCGCGCGTAAGCGGCGATCACACCCTCGGCCTTGGCGAACGGACCGTCTTCACCGCCGCACATCACCGTGAGCGCGCCGTTCTCGGCGCCGGCCTGGCCGCCTGACACCGGCGCGTCGACGAAATCAAAACCGCGTTTTTTCGCTTCCGTCTGAAGCTCGCGCGCAATGGCGGCCGACGCGGTGGTGTGATCGACCACGATCGCGCCCTTGCCCATGCCGGCAAAGATGCCGTCGTCGCCGAGCATCACCTGGCGCAAATCGTTGTCGTTGCCGACGCAGGCCATGACGAAGTCCTGGCCGGTGGCCGCGGCCTTCGGCGTCGGCGCGCTTTTGCCGCCGTACTGGGCGACCCATTTTTCCGCCTTTGCCGCCGTGCGGTTAAAGACGGTGACCTCGTGGCCGCCCTTGGTCTTGAGATGCCCTGCCATCGGGTAGCCCATGACACCAAGCCCGACAAACGCGACCTTTGCCATTTTCGTCCTCCCGTAGCCCGGATGGAGCGAAGCGAAATCCGGGAACGATTTGCCGGCTTGAATGCAGGCCCCGGATTGCGCTTCGCTCCATCCGGGCTACGAAATTTTCGCTACGGTCTTTGCGCCGCCGAGTGCGCCCGCGTCAACCGCTATCGCGGCAGACGCACGCGCTTGACGCGGCGCGCCTGCCAGCCGAGCGGTAGCTCGATCGCCGTATCTTCGGGCACTTCAACGGCAAACTCCGCGGCCGGCCCCAATACCATCTGCCGGCGCCAGATATTGATCTTGGGGTATTTGGCGCGCAGCGGATCGAGGGCGGCCTGCCAGGCGATGCCGCGCGGCCGCGTCAACCAGTAGACCGTGGACTGCGGTTCCTGAAGGGCGTCGCCGCCGGCATGGGCGTAGAGCCCTCCCTGGCCTTGCTCCATCTGCGCCGCGACGGCGTCGTGGGACGGCTGCCGCGGACCGGTCACCGCAAAGCCGTTGAGCGGGTCCATGGCCCATGAGCCTTCGAGCAGACACCAGTCTTCATAGCCGGGATGATCGTCCAGCCATGGCACCGGCTCGATCCGGAATGACGTTGCAGCGATGAACCCGGGCGGCGGCTGCCGCGCCAGATCGTGCTGGAAGCGCACGATCGCCGCTTCGTAGGATTTTTGCTCGGTCTGCGGATAAGGCCGGTGCCAAAAGATGTAAGCAAGCATCGATCAGTCCTTGGAGCGTGCAGTCACGCCACGAATGTGAGTGCATTTCCCGTGACGATGTCAATCGGGATGGGCGTTGACCGGGCCGATCGAGGGCCTATGTAGACTGCCAGCAGCCGCGTACTGTCAGCGCGCGTGGAGATTGTCTACATGGCGACCGTGAAAGATGACGTTCTGACTGCGCTTGCCAAAGTCGCGAGTCCGCAGGGCCAGAAGCTCACCGAGACCGGCACGCTGTCGGACGTCGTCGTCACCGACGGCAAGGTGTTTTTCTCCATTACCGTCGATGCCGGAGCGGTGAAGGAATGGGAATCCGTCCGTGCCCGCGCCGAAGCCGCGACCCGCGCCGTGCCGGGCGTTCAATCGGTGCTGGTCGCTCTCACCGCGGAGCGTGCGAGCGGCGTGGGCGGTACCGCGCCACAACGGCGCCCGCAGATGCCGCCCGCGGCGGGTCGGCCTCGGGAAGGCGGAGGAGCGCCGTCGCCGGCCGGCATCCCCGGCGTCACCTCGATCATCGCGGTGGCATCGGGCAAAGGCGGCGTCGGCAAATCGACCACCGCGGTCAATCTCGCGCTCGGCCTGCGCGACCTCGGCCTGAAGGTCGGCATTTTGGACGCCGATATTTACGGGCCGTCGATGCCAAAGCTCTTGGCCATCCGCGAGAAGCCGCAGACCATCGGCGGCAATCGGCTCAAACCGATCGAGCGTCACGGCATGCAGGTGATGTCGATCGGCTTTTTGATCGAGGAAGAGACGCCGATGATCTGGCGCGGGCCGATGGTGATGTCGGCGCTCACGCAAATGCTGCGCGAAGTCGAGTGGGGCACGCTCGATGTCATGGTGGTCGACATGCCGCCGGGCACCGGCGACGCGCAGCTCACCATGGCGCAGCAGGTGCCGCTCAAGGGCGCCGTCATCGTCTCCACCCCGCAGGATCTGGCCTTGATCGACGCCCGGCGCGGCATCGCCATGTTCCGCCGCGTCAACGTGCCGGTGCTCGGCATCGTCGAGAACATGTCGACGTTCATCTGCCCGCATTGCGGCGAGCGCTCCGATATTTTCGGCCATGGCGGCGCACGCGCCGAAGCCGAGCGGCTCGGCGTGCCGTTCCTCGGCGAAGTGCCGCTGCATATGGACATTCGCGAGAAGTCGGATTCCGGGCAGCCGGTGGTCGCCACCGTGCCGGACGGCCCGCACGCAAAAGCCTATCGCGCCATCGCCGCGCGGGTGCGCGACGGCTTGCTGGTCGCAAGCCGCCCGGCGCCGAAGATTGTGATCGAGGCCTAGACTACCCAGATTAGATTCCGTGCGTTCCAACAAGAATACAGGGCAAGAATACAAGGAGTGGCCATGTTCAAACCCAGCCTTCTGCTTGCCGCCGCGTTGCTGGCGATGCCGTCGTGGCATGAAGCTGCCGCCCGTGCGGCACGACCGGCGCCGGCCGCGCCGGCTTCCGTCGCGCAATTCAACGGCACCTGGAGCGTCTCGATCGTTACCGATTCGGGCAGCTGCGACCGTGGCTATCGCTACGCGCTGCGCATCGCCGACGGCAGGATTTACTACGACAATCCGAGCTTCAGCGTGAGCGGTCAGGTCAACGCCCGCGGCCAGGTCAGCGTCACGGTCGGTGCCGGTGGGCAAAGCGCTTCCGGCACCGGCCGGCTGTCACGCGACTATGGCGAAGGCACCTGGAGCGGCCGCTCGGCGAGCGACCAATGCTCGGGCCATTGGGAAGCCGAGCGCCGCTGAGACGCTTGCCCGATCAACCGACTGCGCCTCCGGCATCGCGCCGAAGCACCGTCCCCGGCAACGCGCCGGTATGGGTCGCGTTCTCGACCACGATCGCGCCGTTGACGATCACTGTGGTGCGTGCGCCTGAGGGAAATTGATGCGGATCGGCGTAAGTCGCGCGATC
>DATHHM010000021.1:0-9903 GCA_035317145.1 Xanthobacteraceae bacterium
TTGGCGCGCAGTGCGTCATAGCCGATCGCGGCGCACGCCTTGTGCAGGCATTCGTGAAAGCCGGATTTATCCCAGACGATGCCCGAGGCGACCTTATAGGGAAGCTCGTCGTCGGCAATGAGATTGCGCAGCCGGATGTCCTTGGCATCGATGCCGAGTTTTATTGCCGCCATATCCATCAGCCGTTCCATCACGAAGGTCGAAATGGGCCGGCCGACGCCGCGGTACGGTCCAGTCGGCGCTTTCGATGTCGCCACCGCTTGCACCCGGCCGCGATAATGTTGCACGCGATAGGGGCCGGGCAAAAAACTCACGACCTGCACCGGCTCGAGCCCCGCGGTCCACGGATAGATCGAATAGGCGCCGACGTCGCCGATGACGTCGGCGCGCAAGGCGAGGATGCGGCCGTCGTTGTCGAGCGCCAATTCGGCGTCGATGATTTCATCAAAACCCTGGCTGCTGGCGGCGAGGTCTTCCAGGCGGTCGCTGGTCCATTTGACCGGGCGCTGCAGGTGCCGCGCCGCGGCGCAAACAAAAATTTCTTCCGGATAGAGCGAACCCTTGCCGCCAAAACCACCGCCGACGTCGGGCGCGATCACGCGGATGCAGTGACCTGGCATGTCGAGCGCCGCCGCCAGCGCATCGCGCACGATGCCGGGCACTTGCGTCGCCGAGTGCAGCGTCAGCGCATCGCGGCCCGGCTCGTATTCGGCGAGATAGGCGCGCGGCTCGATCGCGACCGGACTCTTGCGGTGCATGCGGAAACGGCCTTTGACGCAGACGGGCGCCGATGCAAATGACGCTTCCGGGTCGCCGCGCTTGAACTCGCGGCTGACAATGACATTGGTGCCGGCCTCGTCATGCAATAGCGGCGCACCGGGGCGCACCGCCTGTTCCGGATCGATCACAATCGGCAGCGGTTCGTAATCGATGGCGACAAGTTCGAGCGCATCCTCGGCGTGGTAGCGGCTGTCGGCGACGACGCCGACAACCGGTTCGCCGACATAGCGCACCTTGTCGCTCGCCAGCGGCAGGATTGGCGTGGCGTAATAATTGGCCATGCGCGAGGTCGCAACCAGCGGCTTCACGGTGTCGCTCAAATCGTCCGCGGTGAATACGGCAACGACGCCCGGTGCGGCGCGCGCGGCGGCACAGTCGATCGCGCGGATACGCGCATGGGATTGATCGCTTCGTCGGAACGCAACGTGCGACACGCGCATCACCTGGCGGTCGTCGGTGTAAGCGCCGAGACCCGTGAGCAGCCGCGGGTCCTCGCTGCGCTTGATACGGGCGCCGATGATCTTTGGCCGGGCGTGGATTTCGGGCGCGTCGTTCATGGGTGCCCTTTGCCGACGACGGCGCGGATCGCCTTGACGATGTGCTCGTAGCCGGTGCAGCGGCACAGATTGCCCGACAGGCCTTTGCGGATGTCGTCGTCGGTGGCGAGCGGATATTTTCGCAACAAATCGGTCGCGGTCATGAGCATTCCCGGCGTACAGAAGCCGCACTGCAAAGCGTGATGCTCGTGAAACGATTCCTGCAACGCGTTCATCTGCCCAATGCGGCCGAGGCTTTCGACCGTCTCGATGCTGCGGCCATCGGCCTGCACCGCGAACATCAGGCAGGCACGGCCGCTGTCGCCGTCGATCAGCACCGTGCAGGCGCCGCAGACGCCGTGCTCGCAGCCGACATGAGTGCCGGTGAGCCCGAGCGTGTGACGCAAGAAATCGGAAAGCAGTAGCCGCGGCTCAACGGTGGCGCGATGGGCCGTGCCGTTGACGGTCACGCTGATCTCGCAGGTCTTGCTCATGCGGCGCTTTCGTTGGCGCGGCGCCAAGCGGCGGCAAGCGCGCGTCCGGTGAGCACGCCGGCGAGATGACGCCGGTAATCCGACGATGCATGCAGATCGGTCTCGGGTTTGATTGTGGCGCGGACTGCTTCGATTGCGCGATTGGTCAAGCCCGGTTCGAGCGCGTGTCCGATCAGCAGGCCCTCGGCTGCGGTGGCGCGTAGCGCCGTGGGACCGACGCCGGTTAGCGCAATGCGCGCTTGATCGATCGTGCCGCCGGACACCGTCAGTGTCGCGGCCGCGGCGGCGAGCGCGAAATCGCCGTGGCGCCGCGCGACCTCCTCAAATCCCCAACCGGTACGCGGTGGCAGTTTCGGCAGCACGATCCCGGTGATGATTTCGCCCGAGGCGAGATCGACCGTCAGCGCGCCAAGAAAAAAATCGCGCGCGGCAACGGTCCGCTCGCCGCAGCCAGACGCAACGCGCAACTCGGCGTCGAGCAACAGCGCCATCATCGGCAGTTCGGCCGCCGGGTCGGCGTGCGCCAAGCTGCCGCCGATGGTGCCACGGTTGCGGATCGCCAGATGTGCCACGTGGGTCATGGCGCAGGACAGCACCGGCAGATGTTTGGCAATGAGCGGCGAGGTCTCGAGCTGGTAGTGGCGCGTGAGCGCGCCGACGCGGATCGCCCCGTTTGTCTCTTCGACGATATCCAGTCCGGCGATGCGGTTGATATCGACCAGGATCGACGGCCGCAGCAAGCGGAAATTGAGCATCGGCACCAGGCTCTGGCCGCCGGCGATGATCTTGGCGTCGTCGCCGGCGTGCGCCAACGCCGCCGCCGCCATGGCGATGCTGTCGGCGGCGATATAATCGAAGGCTGGCGGCTTCATTAGCTGAGGTTTTCCGGCTACTCGCTTTCGACTATCATAGTGCCATGGCGGCCATCTTTAGCAATTGCGGCGGCGACGCGGCCGATGAGGGTTTCGCACCGCAATGATCCGCGCCGCCATCGTCGGACTGGGCCGTTGGGGCCGCTCGTTGGCCTCGTCCGTTGCCGGCAACAGCAACGATATCAAATTCGTGCTCGCCTACACGCGCACGCGGGCGAGTGCCGAGGATTTTTGCCGCGACAAGGGCATCCCGCTCGCCGACAGCTACGAGCAGGTCTTGCGCGATCCGGACATCGACGCGGTGGTGCTGGCGACGCCGCACAGCCAGCATCAGGCGCAAGCGCTCGCAGCTGCCGCCGCGCGCAAGCACATCTTCGTGGAGAAGCCGATCACGCTCGATCTTGCCAGCGCGCATGTCGTCGTTGACACCGCGCGCAAGGCTGGCGTCGTGCTCGCCGTCGGGCTGGCCCGGCGCTTCCATCCGAGCCTCGTCGCGGTACGTGACAGGCTGCAAGGCGGGCGGCTCGGAAAAGTCATGGCCATGGTCGCCCAGCACACGACCTCGACGGCGCAATTCGTCGCGCTCGACAACTGGCGCGCGGCGCCCGAGGAGGCGCCGGGCGGCGCTCTGACCGCGGTCGGCGTGCACGCGCTCGATCACATGATCGAATTCGCCGGCCGGGTGCGCGACGTGCGCTGCGTAACCGCGCGCAACTATCCGGGCCACTCCGACGACACCACGACGATCATGTTGCGGTTCTTAAGCGGCGCCACCGGGCTGATATTCTGCTCGGTGGCGACCGCGACGAATTTTGAATTCACCTTGTACGGCAGCAACGGTCTTGCCGAGATTTCGCGGCCGGACATGTCGCGCCTGCGCCTTGCGCCCATGGCGACGACCGCGCCGACCGGCCGGGTGGCCGCGCCGCCGGACGAGATTTTTGAGCATTTGGGTTTCGACACGTTGCGCGCCGAGCTGACGGCGTTTGCGCAGGCGATCCGTGGCGGCGAATCTTATCCGGTACCGCTTGAAGACGTGCTGCACGGTATGGCGGTATTCGACGCTCTCGTCGCGTCGGCGAAGACCGGCGCCATCGTTGTCGTTTCAAGTATCTGATTGAGATTCCGATTCTATTAAGGCTGCGTGACCAACTGTCACAATCGGCCCGCCACCGTCTTGCGAATTCCGCAACTTGCCGGTAAAAAGGCTCATCGAGTTTTCGGCCGAATGACTTGGCCTTGCAGCGACAAACGCGCCTGACTGACGATCTTTCACCAAAAATTCGAGCGAACCGAGCCGTGCACGATCGCGCGACTCACATTGGCATGTCTACAAGGAGAGACCCGTGGACAACGGTACCGTGAAGTGGTTCAACGCACAGAAGGGTTATGGATTCATCCAACCCGAGGGTGGTGGTAAGGACGTGTTCGTCCATATCAGCGCCGTCGAACGCGCCGGCCTCCGCGAGCTGAGAGAAGGTCAACGCGTTTCCTTCGAAGTCGTGGTGGACCGCAAGACCGGCAAGTCGGCCGCAGAAAATCTGAAGACGCTGTAAGTCAAGCGGCGGCCGCTGCGCCGGCCGCCGAACAAGTCGCCCGGATTGCCGACGAGCAATCCGGGATTTCCATAGACGCCATTCCCGGATTTCGCGATGCTCGATCCGGGCTACAGCAGCGTCTGCGCGATCAGCACCACATTGAGCGCCAACACCACCGCCGTGCCGATCAGCGCCACGATGCGGGTGGCGCCGCTATTGGCGAATGCGCCCATGATGTCGCGCCTGTTGGTGAAGATGACGAGCGCGATCATCGGTAGCGGCAGCGCGAGGCTTAAGATCACCTGACTTATGACGAGAGCGCTCGTCGCGTTGACGCCGAGCGCGACCACGACGAAGGCCGGCACCATGGTGACCAGCCGGCGCAGCCAGATCGGGATGCGGAAGCCGACGAAGCCCTGCATGATCATCTGGCCGGCCATCGTGCCGACCGTCGAGGCCGATATGCCCGAGGCGATCAGCGAGACCAGGAAGATTCCGGACGCCGCGGCGCCGAGCAGCGGTGTCAGCGTGTGATAGGCGGTTTCGATCTCGGCGACCTCGGGATGGCCGGCGTGGAACGCACCCGAGGCCATCATCACCATGGCGATGTTGACGAGGCCGGCGACGGCAAGCGCGATCACCACTTCCCGGTTGGAGAAGCGCAAAACTTTCCGCCGCTCGGCGTCGTTGCGCACCGGCACCCGCGCCTGCGTCAGGCCGGAATGCAGATAGATCGCGTGCGGCATGACGGTGGCGCCGATGATGCCGACGGCCAAGAGCAGCGCCTCGGCATCGGCGATTTCCGGCGTGACCAGATGATACGCCGCCGACGCCCAATCGACCGGCGCAATGAACATTTCGAGCAAGTAGCAAAGACAGATCACGCCGACGATGGCGCCGATGATCAGCTCCAGCGGCCGGAAGCCGTAGCCTTCGAACATCAACAGGCCGTAAGTCACGACCGCGGTCACGCCCATGCCGGCAATCAGCGGCATGTGGAACAGCAGCGACAGGCCGATGGCGCCGCCGAGAAACTCGGCGAGATCGGTCGCCATGGCGGCGATCTCGCTGACCGCCCACATCGCGTAAACCACCGGACGCGAAAAATGATCGCGGCACATTTCCGCGAGATTCTTACCGGTGACGATGCCGAGCTTGGCGGACAGGCCCTGGAACAGCATGGCGATGACGTTGGCGAGCAGCACCACCCAGAGCAGCCCATAGCCGTATTTGGCGCCGGCCTGGATGTTGGTGGCGAAATTGCCCGGGTCCATATAGGCGATCGAGGCGACGACCGCGGGACCGACAAAGGCCAGCGAGGCGCGCAAGCCGTGGCGCTTTCCGGCCAAGACTTCCCTCGCCGTGGCCAGGGTCTGGGCGGAGAGCGATGCCGGCGGAACGGTGGTGTCGGTCATGTCGGGTCTGTCATTCCAGCCGGTCATTGCCCGAATAACGCGGCCCGTTCCCGGAGTTCCGCAGCATTTACCTGAAAATGTAGCATCGGTTACAGCATAGGCGGCGCCGCCGTCGGCGTCAACGGCTAAACTATGTAGCCTAGGCTACAATTTGACACCGTCACTAAAATGTGGTGTGCGGTTCGCGCGGGAACACGTGGCGCCGTTTGGCGGCCGGACCGGTATTAGATCGCAATGGCAAAGCTCCCGGCGGAAGGCACGCAGGCACGCCGCTTCGGCAAGACGCGATCGGCGCAATCGACCGCTTTGCTGGAGGACTACGCCGAGCTGATCGCGGACCTCTTGACCGGGGAGGGCGAGGCGCGGCCGACCGACATCGCCCGGCGCTTCGGCGTTTCCCACGCCACCGCGATCAAAACCATCTCGCGCCTCAAGCGCGCCGGCCTGGCGACGGCGCGGCCGTACCGCGGGGTGTTCTTGACCGAAAAAGGCCATGCGCTCGCCGACAGGGTGCGCGTGCGCCACCGGCTGGTGGTCGATCTGCTCCGTGCGCTCGGCGTCCCGACCGAAGCCGCCGAGGCCGATGCCGAGGGCATCGAGCATCACGTCTCGGAAATCACCCTGAAGGCGTTCGCGCAGTTTCTCAGGTCGCGCAGCTAGCCCGGAAGGAGAGCCCGGCCCGGCCGCGCCACCGGCAGCTGGCTCACTTCGTGGGTGGCGTAAGATCCGACTTGAGGTTGCCGCCCGGCTGAATCTTGTAGAGGCACATGTCCTGACTGCTCTTTATGCCGTGGCAGTAGCAGATCACGCTTTGGCTTGTGCACCATCCATTCGAAGTGCCCTTCACCGGCGTATATCCGGTCGGCATGACGCATTGGCATGTGGTGCCGGCGGCCGCCGGCTGTGGCGTCAATTCGGCGAGCGCGAAGGTCAGCGCAAGCATTCCAAGCGCGAGGCGGAGATGTCGAAATTTCTGCATCGGTTTTCCCTTCAGTCGTTGCAAATGAAATGCGGGTCGTTGGCGGGTGACAAAAGCAATCGTCTTCACGATACCAATTCTCGTTTTTCGCGTATAGGCAAAATATTTTACTTAAGCGAGAATTGCCGGAGCGAGGGATCTTGCGCCCCCAAGGCAGTCCGGACTTTCGGCTCGTCGCTAAAGAAATTTACGCCGCGTGGTCGGTCAGCGCGTCGACGATGCCGTCGACGATTTCCTCGACCATGGCCTTGTCGTCGCCTTCGCCCATGACGCGGATCACGGGCTCGGTGCCGGACGGCCGCACCACCAGCCGGCCGTGGCCGTTGAGGCGATGTTCGGCGTCGGCAATGACGGAACGGACTTTCGAGTTTTCCAAGGGCTTGCCGCTGCGGTAGCGCACGCTCTTGAGCACCTGCGGCAGCGCTTCGAAGCGGTGGCAGGCTAACGACACCGGCTTGTTGAGCTTCTTGACCACCGCGAGCACCTGCAGAGCGGCGACGAAACCATCGCCGGTGGTCGTGTAGTCCGACAGGATGATATGGCCGGACGGCTCGCCGCCGACATTGAAACCATGCTGGCGCATGTGCTCGAGCACGTAGCGGTCACCGACCGGCGTGCGCACCAATGAAAGTTGCAACGTTTGCAGGTGCCGCTCCAGGCCGAGATTCGACATCACGGTGGAGACAACGCCGGGCTGCGCGAGGCGGCCGTCGTCGCGCCAGCTCTCGGCGATCACTGCGAGCAACTGGTCGCCGTCGATCAGGTGGCCGCGCTCGTCCACGATCACGACGCGGTCGGCATCGCCGTCGAGTGCGATGCCGATATCGGCGCGCATTTCGCGGACCTTGCGGCTCAACGCCTCGGTCGAGGTCGAGCCGCAGTCGCGGTTGATGTTGAAGCCGTCCGGTTCGACGCCGATCGACACGACGTCGGCGCCGAGCTCCCACAGCGCGTCGGGCGCCACCCGATAGGCGGCGCCGTTGGCGCAATCGATGACGATGCGCAGCCCGTCGAGCGACAGATTGCGCGGCAGCGTGCGCTTGGCGAATTCGATGTAGCGGTCGTGCACGCCGTCGATACGCTTGGCGCGGCCGAGGTCCATGCTCTTGGCGAGCCGCTTGGTGACGTCGGAATCGATCAACCGTTCGATGCCGAGCTCGACTTCGTCGGACAGCTTGTAGCCGTCCGGCCCGAACAATTTGATGCCGTTGTCGTCATACGGATTGTGCGAGGCCGAGATCATGACGCCGAGATCGGCGCGCATCGACCGCGTCAGCATGGCGACGGCCGGCGTCGGTATCGGGCCGAGCAGCAGCACGTCCATGCCGACCGAGGTGAAGCCGGCAACCAGCGCCGTCTCGATCATGTAGCCGGAGAGCCGGGTGTCCTTGCCGACCACGACGCGATGGCGGTGCTCGCCGCGGCGGAAGGTCACCCCCGCCGCCTGGCCCACTTTGAGCGCCAATTCCGGCGTGATCTCGCCATTGGCCCGGCCGCGAATGCCGTCGGTGCCGAAATACTTACGGACCATACGAAAAATCCCCCACCGGGCGCATTGTCCCAGAGAGAGGATATTAACCCGTTCCGCCTGTCAGGTGCTTCAAAAAATATTCGACATTCTTACCGGCGGAACTCATGCGGCGTTTACCATAACCTCAGCGGAAATGGCGCGATATCGGCGGCCTGCGGGGTTGCCGGGCCTAGCGCCTCGGCTTGTCGTACGGGCTGTGCGGGGGCTGGGTGACCGAAACCGGATCGGAACCGGGGAATGTCTCCTCCAGCCCGACCTCCAGCGCGGCGTCGAGCTTCTTCTTTTCAGTGGCATCCTCTTCGCGGCGACGCTTGCCGGCCGCCTCGTCATCCTCGAAGTCGTCATAGCCGGGCTGGGTGGAGCGGTGCCGGTCGTGGTCCATCATTTCGTTTTCCCTCTATGCCGCCAGCTGAAATTTGACCGCAGTCGCGCGTGGTTTCGACCGATTGTCTCCTCGATAACCCCCGCTATGCGCCTGGGGTTCCGTCCCCCGTAAAGCCGCTGGAGCAATGGTGCTCTGTGCTATGAAAGGTGGCGTGAGAGCTGGGATCCGCAATCCATGAAGACCATGACCTGCATCGAGGATTTGCGGCAGGCCGCCCGCCGCAAGGTGCCGCGAGCGTTTTTCGAATACGCCGACGGCGGCGCCTATTCCGAGCAGACGTTGCGCGCCAACCGCGCCGATCTGGAAGCCATCAAGCTGCGCCAGCGCATCCTGGTCGACGTTTCGGCGCGCTCGACCGCGACCACCATCCTCGGCGAGCCGGCGTCGCTGCCGCTCATCCTGGCGCCGATCGGCTTGTGCGGCATGCAGCATGGCGACGGCGAAATTCTCGCCTGCCGTGCCGCGCAGGCGGCCGGCATTCCGTTCACGCTGTCGACCATGTCGATCTGTTCGATCGAAGATGTCGCCGCGGCGGTCGACAAGCCGTTCTGGTTCCAGCTCTACGTCATGCGCGACCGCGGCTTCATCCGCGAACTGGTGGCGCGCGCGGCGGCGGCCAAATGCAGCGCGCTGGTGCTCACCGTCGATCTGCAAGTGCTCGGCCAGCGCCACCGCGACATCAAGAACGGCATGTCGGTGCCGCCGAAGATTCGCCTCGGCAACCTGATCGACATCGCCACCAAGCCGGCTTGGGCGCTCAGCGTGCTGCGCGGCAAGCGCAAGACCTTTGGCAATATCGCAGGCCACGTCCGCGGCATGGCAAACGTGACAGTGTTATCGAAGTGGACTGCCGAACAGTTCGATCCGGCGCTGAGCTGGAAGGACGTCGAGTGGATCAAAAGCCTGTGGCCGGGCAAGCTCATCCTCAAAGGCATCCTCGACGTCGAGGATGCGCGTATCGCGGCCAAGACCGGCGCGGCGGCGATCGTGGTGTCCAATCACGGCGGCCGCCAGCTCGACGGCGCGTCGTCCTCGATCGCCATGCTGCCGCCGATCGCCGAGGCGGTCGGCGCGGACGTGGAGGTCATGTTCGACGGCGGCATCCGCTCCGGGCAGGATCTGATGCGCGCCCTTGCGCTCGGCGCGCGCGCTTGCCTGAGCGGCCGCGCCTACATCTACGGGCTCGGCGCCGGCGGTGAGGCCGGCGTCGCCCGCGCCATCGAGATCATCCGCAACGAACTCGATATCAGCATGGCGCTGACCGGCGTCACCAGCATCGCCGAGATCGACAGGCGCGTGATCACGGCGGTTTAGCGACCCTTTTGCTGGCCCTTTGCGGCGTTGGGACCCGGTGCTGTGCCCGGGACGTTGTG
>DATHHM010000022.1:0-7856 GCA_035317145.1 Xanthobacteraceae bacterium
CGTCGAAATGATCCGCGGCATGGTCGGCCGCTTGTCCGATCGCCTGCACGCCCAAGGCGGCGACGTCGAAGGCTGGTTGCGCCTGGTGCGCGCCTATGCGGTACTCGGCGACCGCGACAAGGCCAAGGATGCCGCTGCCGACGCGCGGCACGCGCTGGCGGATCATCCTGACGAGGTCAAGCGCGTCGACGAGCTTGTCAAAGGTCTCGGGTTGGAAGGCTGACGGCAGCATCATGCAGTGGAGCCGGATATAAATGACACGCAAGCAACGACGCCTGGTTCTGATCGGCGGCGGGCTCGGCGTGCTGGCGGTCGCGGTGGCGCTGATGCTCAACGCGTTCCGCGATTCGATCGTGTTCTTCAGTTCGCCGAGCGACATTGCCGAAAAGCACATCGGGCCCGGCACGCGCATCCGGCTCGGCGGCCTGGTGAAAGACGGCAGCATCGTTCGCGGCAACGATCTGCGGGTGCGTTTCGAAGTCACCGACGGCAACAACGAGCTTCCGGTGAGCTATCAGGGCGTGCTGCCCGATCTGTTCCGCGAAGGGCAGGGCGTCGTTGCCGAGGGCACGCTGGACGGCGGCGGCACGTTCAATGCCGATACCATCCTCGCCAAGCACGACGAGACCTACATGCCGAAGGAAGTCGCCGACGCCTTGAAGAAGTCGGGGCATTGGAAGGACGATTATTCGCAGCGCGCCGCGATGCCGGTGACGGGAGCGAACAAATGATTCCGGAGCTCGGCCATTACGCCTTGATGCTGGCGCTCGGCTTGGCGCTGATCCAGGGCATCATGCCGATCGTCGGCACGCGAACGAACGATCCGGTGCTGATGAGCATCGCCGCGCCGGCGGCGCTGGCGCAATTCGTCTTCGTGGCCATCGCGTTTATGGCGCTCGCCGAATGCTACGTCGCTTCCGATTTCTCGGTGCTCAATGTCTACGAGAATTCCAATTCGGCGATGCCGCTGATCTACCGGCTGACCAGCATCTGGGGCAACCACGAAGGCTCGATGATGCTGTGGGTGTCGATCCTGGCGTTCTTCGGCGCCTTGGTCGCGCTGTTCGGCACCAATCTGCCGGTGACGCTCAAGGCCAATGCGCTCGCCGTGCAAGCTTGGATCGCCGTGGCCTTTGAGCTGTTCATTCTGATCACGTCGAACCCGTTCCTGCGCGTCGCCGATGCGCCGTTCGAGGGCCGCGATCTCAATCCAATCCTCCAAGACCCGGGCCTCGCGTTCCATCCGCCGATGCTCTACCTCGGCTATGTCGGTTTCTCGATTGCGTTCGCCTTCGCCATTGCAGCCCTCATCGAAGGCCGCATCGACGCGGCCTGGGCGCGCTGGGTGCGGCCGTGGGTGCTAGGCGCCTGGATGTGCCTGACGCTCGGCATCGCCGGCGGCTCGTACTGGGCCTATTACGAGCTCGGCTGGGGCGGCTTTTGGTTCTGGGACCCGGTTGAGAATGCGTCGCTGATGCCGTGGCTCGCCGGCACCGCGCTGTTGCATTCCGCCGTGGTCATGGAAAAGCGCGGTGCGCTCAAAGTCTGGACCATCCTGCTCGCCATCATCGCGTTCTCGCTGTCGCTGATCGGCACCTTCCTGGTGCGCTCGGGCGTGCTGACCTCGGTGCACGCTTTCGCCACCGATCCGACGCGCGGCATTTTCATTCTCGCCATTCTCGTGATCTTCATTGGCGGTGCGTTGGCGCTTTACGCTTGGCGCGCGCCGTTGCTCAAACAGGGCGGCCTATTCGCGCCGATCTCGCGTGAGGGCGCACTGGTCTTCAACAATCTGTTCCTCACCTCGGCTTGTGCGACGGTGTTCGTCGGCACGCTCTATCCGCTTGTGCTCGAAGCCTTGACCGGCGGCGAGACCAAGATTTCCGTCGGCCCGCCGTTCTTCAACGCCACCTTCGGCCCGCTGTTCATTCCGCTGATGCTGGCGATGTCGTTCGGGCCGCTGCTCGGCTGGAAACGCGGCGATATCGTCAGTGCGGCACAACGCCTGCTCGCCGCCGCGGTGCTTGCCGCCGTCGCCGTCGCCGCCGCCTTTGCCATCGAGCACGGCGGCCCGGTGCTGGCACCGTTCGGGGTGGGCATCGCGGTATTCGTCATGGCCGGCGCGGTGACCGACATTGCCGAGCGCACCATGATCCTGCGCCTGCCGATGCGCGCGACTATTATGCGCGCGATCGGCCTGCCGCGCTCGGTGTGGGGCACCGCCTTCGCCCATTTCGGCATCGGCGTGACGCTGCTCGGCATCGTCGCCGTGACCGCATGGGGCAGCGAGCGGATTGTCGCGGTCAAACCGGGAGAGACCGTCGACATTTCCCATTACCGGCTGACCTTCGACGGCGTATTCAACCGCCCCGGTCCGAACTACCGCGACGTCGTCGGCCACTTCACCGTGCGCCGCGCGAGCGGCGACGTAATCGGCGCCATGGAGCCGAGCCGCCGCACCTTCCCCGCCCGCAACATGGCGACGACGGAAGCGGCGCTGATGTCGCGCGGTTTTAGCCAGCTTTATCTGTCGCTCGGCGACCCGAACCCGGACGGCAGCATTCCGGTGCGGCTCTTCTTCAAGCCGCAGGTGCTGATGATCTGGCTCGGTGCCATCATCATGTTTTTCGGCGGTGGGCTGTCGTTGTCCGATCGGCGGCTGCGCGTCGGCGCGCCGCGGCCGGCGAAGGCCAAGGACAAGCCCACGCCGGCGCTGCAGGCGGCGGAGTGAGCGCCGTGAAATATTTGCAAGCGCTGATGCTGCTGGTCGCGCTGTTTGCACCGACACGGCTCTGGGCCGTCGAGCCAGGTGAGATGCTGTCGGATCCGGTTTTGGAAGCGCGCGCCCGGGCGCTGTCCAAGGAATTGCGCTGCATGGTGTGCCAGAACGAGTCGATCGACGATTCCGGAGCGCCGCTGGCCCACGATCTGCGCGTGCTGGTGCGCGACCGCATCAAGTCAGGCGACAGCGACGCCCAGGTGCTCGATTTCCTGGTCGCCCGTTACGGCGAATTCGTGCTGCTCAAGCCGCGCCTGTCATGGCACACGGTGGCGCTGTGGGGCCTGCCGCCTGCTGTCCTGCTGGTCGGGGCGGTGGTGATCCTGATGGATATACGACGTCGCCGAAGCGGGCAGACGGGGGCAGAGCAGGCCGACCTGACAGCGGCCGAAGAGGCGCGTTTGGCGGAACTTTTGCGCGATCGCTCTGCCACATAGCTCCCGGATGGTAGTTTTGCTCACCTGTTTTCTTTCCGAGCTGCGAAAGCGCCTCAAGTAATAGCCTCAAGTATTTGATTTAAAACGACAGTTTTTTACAGCCAAACATTACAAAGTTTTAATCCCACCGACAGAAGCCGGTAAGGCTGGCAGTCCCATCCTGGGGCTCACACCTGGGGCCGGGGCGCCATCCGTCGCAGGGCGACGCATCGATTTGGAGACGGTAATGCACGGCCACAGGCCACGTTTAACATTGTCGGCTTCAACACTGTCGGCGCGGCGCTTGGCGCTGCTGGCGACCACGGTCGCCGGGTTCGGCGCGGCGGCGCTGGTGTTCGCGCCGCAGCCCGATCTGTTCGGCACTCCGGCACAGGCGCAGAATCTCACCGACAAAGTCCAACAGCTTGCGCAGCGGCCGGTCGGCTTTGCCGACATCGTCGAGAAAGTGAAGCCCGCGGTGATTTCGGTGCGCGTCAAGCTGGAGCGCCCAGCGAGCGCGGGGCCCGGCGACGAGGATCTGCCGTTCCCGCCCGGCTCACCGTTCGAGCGATTTTTCCGCAAGTTCGGCGGGCCCAATGCGCCGGGCGGCAAAGAGGTCGTCACCGGCCAGGGTTCGGGCTTCTTCATCTCGGCGGACGGCTATGCGGTGACCAACAACCACGTGGTCCAGAGCGCCGAGACCGTCACCGTCACCGCCGATGACGGCAAGACTTACACGGCCAAGGTCATCGGCACCGACTCGCGCTCCGATCTGGCACTGATCAAAGTCGAAGGCACGAGCTTTCCCTTCGTGAAATTGGCCGACGCTTCGCCACGGATCGGCGATTGGGTTCTCGCCGTGGGCAACCCCTTCGGCCTCGGCGGCACCGTGACCGCGGGCATCGTCTCGGCGCGCGGCCGCGACATCGGCGCCGGCCCCTATGACGACTTCATCCAGATCGACGCACCGGTGAACAAGGGCAATTCCGGCGGCCCCACCTTCGACGTTGACGGCAACGTCATCGGCGTCAACACGGCGATCTTCTCGCCGTCCGGCGGTTCCGTCGGCATCGCCTTCGCCATTCCGGCAGACACTGTGAAAACCGTGGTCGCCCAGCTGCGCGACAAAGGCAGCGTGACCCGCGGATGGATCGGCGTGCAGATCCAGCCGCTCACGCCGGACCTCGCCGACAGCATGGGCTTGAAGCAGACCACCGGTGCGCTGGTGTCCGAGCCGCAGCCCGACAGTCCGGCGGTCAAGGCCGGCATCCAGAGCGGCGACGTCATCACTTCGGTCGATGGCGCCGCGGTCCACGATGCGCGTGAGTTGGCGCGCCGCATCGGCACCATGGCGCCGGGCGCGTCCGTCAAGCTCGCGCTGATCCACCAGGGCCAGGAAAAAACGGTGACGTTGACGCTCGGCACTCTGCCGAACGAGAAGCAGGCCGACGCTACGCCGCAGAACCAGCGCGAAGTGCCTGACAGCGACGTGCCGAAGCTCGGCCTGACGCTCGCTCCGGCCAGCAAGGTCCAGGGCAGCGACGGCAACGGCGTGGTGGTTACCGCGGTCGCCGATGGCGGCGTCGCCGCCGATCACGGCTTCCAGGTCGGCGACATTATTCTCGACGTGGGCGGCAAGACGGTATCGACGCCGGCTGACGTCCGCAAAAGTCTTGCCGATGCGCGCAAGGAGGGCAAACGCGCAGTCTTATTCCGGGTGAAGTCGAGCCAGGGCACCAAGTTCGTCGCCCTGCCGCTTGGCAACGCCTGAGGGATGGGGCGACCGCTGGCATTCGTCGCCCCCGCTGGCGGGCGTACCCTGGGGACGGGCCGCAAGGCCCGTCCCCACCGAATACCAACTCTGCCTCCCGGCATATGTCGCCCCCGCCGGAGTAGAGTAGGTAGAGGGGGTGGCGGGAACTGCTCGCCACCCCCTCACTATTAATGGCGCCGATTATGCAATATTTGCGACCGCACAGCGGGTCGGCCGATCGCCGCTCCGGGTTTTGCTTCACGTCTTGGATCGATATTGCCCAAAGTGGTTGGCAGACAATATGATTCGACGCGGGACGCCGGCCGGCGAGACTCCTTGACCCGGCCTGGCTCCCTGACCATGGCAGCACATCATGCGCCTTCTCATTATTGAGGACGATCGCGACGCGGCCGATTACCTGGTCAAGGCGTTCCGCGAGGTCGGCCATATTGCCGACCAGGCGACCGACGGCGAGGAAGGCCAAGCGCTGGCGCTCGACGGCCAGTACGACGTACTGATCATCGACCGTATGCTGCCGAAGCGCGACGGCTTGTCCGTCATCCATACGCTACGCAGCAAGGCGGTGGAAACGCCGGTGCTCATTCTCTCGGCGCTCGGCCAGGTCGACGACAGGGTCAAGGGGTTACGGACCGGGGGCGACGATTACCTGGCCAAGCCCTACGCCTTTTCCGAGTTGCTGGCGCGCGTCGAGGCGCTCGCCCGACGGCCCGGCAAGCGCGGCGAGGAGACGGTCTATCGGGTCGGCGATCTCGAGCTCAATCGCCTGTCGCACGAAGTCAGCCGCGCCGGGCAGGAGCTGCAATTGCAGCCGCGCGAATTCCGGCTGCTCGAATATCTGATGCGGCACGCCGGCCAGGTCGTGACCCGCACCATGTTGCTGGAGAACGTTTGGGACTATCATTTTGACCCGCAGACCAATGTGATCGACGTGCATATTTCGCGTCTGCGTTCGAAGATCGACAAAGGCTTTGCGCAGCCGCTCTTACACACCGTGCGTGGCGCGGGTTACATGATCCGCGAAGGTACGCGCTGACGGCGCAGAACTTTTTCATCCTGCTCGCGGGATCACGGGAGATCACATGAGCGCGAACAACCCCTTCCTCGCGGCGCGCGAATTCCTGTTGCGCCACCGCGAGGACTACACGACGGCCTACCGCGACTTCCGTTGGCCGAAGCTCGACCGCTTCAACTGGGCGCTCGATTACTTCGATCCGATGGCGCGCGGCAATGCGCAGCCGGCGCTGTGGCTGGTCGACGAGGACGCCGGCGAGACCAGGCTCTCCTTTGCCGAGTTGAGCGAGCGCTCGAACCGCGTCGCCAATGCGCTGCGCGGCCTCGGCGTTCGCCGCGGCGACCGCATCCTGCTGATGCTCGGCAATGTCGTGCCGCTGTGGGAATGCATGCTGGCGGCGATGAAGCTCGGCGCGGTGATTGTGCCGGCGACCATGCTGCTGACGCGGAACGATCTGGCCGATCGCTTCGCACGCGGCCGCGTTCGCCATGTCATCACCAGTTCGGACGTCGCCGCCAAATTCGCCGATCTGCCGGATGATTATACGCGGATTGCCGTCGGCAGCGCGGTGCCAGGCTGGGTGTCCTATGAGACAGCCTACGAAGCGTCCGCCGACTTCACGCCCGATGGCGAGACGCGGGCAGACGATCCGATGCTGCTGTACTTTACGTCGGGCACCACGGCGACGCCAAAACTCGTGCTGCACAGCCACCAGAGCTATCCGGTCGGGCATCTGTCGACCATCTACTGGATCGGGCTAAAACCCGGCGATATCCATCTCAATATCTCTTCGCCCGGCTGGGCCAAGCATGCCTGGAGCTGCTTTTTCTCGCCGTGGAGCGCACAGGCCACGATCTTCATCGTCAACCAGCGCCGTTTCAACGCCAAGGGGCTGCTCGACACCGTCGCGCGCTGCGGCGTCACCACGTTCTGCGCGCCGCCCACGGTGTGGCGCATGCTCATCCAAGAGGATTTAAGCGCCTGGAAGGTGCCCATGCGCGAATTGATCGGCGCCGGCGAGCCGCTCAATCCGGAAGTCATCGAGCGGGTCAAGGCGGCGTGGGGCATCACCATCCGCGACGGTTACGGCCAGACCGAAACCACGGCGCTGGTCGGCAATTCGCCGGGCCAGACCGTGAAGCCGGGCTCCATGGGGCGGCCGCTGCCGGGCTATCGGGTGGCGCTGCTCGATGTGAACGACAAAGAGCAAAAGGAAGGCGAGATCTGCCTGGTGCTGGAGCCGCGGCCGACCGGGCTGATGCAAGGCTATCAGGCCGACGACGGCGGCATCCGCCCGATGGACGGCGCCGTCTATCGCACCGGCGACGTCGCTTCGATCGACGACGAAGGCTACCTGACCTATGTCGGCCGCGCCGACGATGTCTTTAAGTCGTCCGACTACCGCATCAGCCCGTTCGAGCTCGAAAGCGTCTTGATCGAGCATCCGGCCGTCGCCGAAGCCGCCGTCGTGCCGTCGCCCGACCCGATGCGGCTTGCGGTGCCGAAGGCGTTTCTGGCGCTGGCGCCGGGCCATGCGGCGGATCGCGCTACGGCGCTGTCGATCTTTCAGCATTGCCGGGTGGCGCTGGCGCCGTTCAAGCGGGTGCGGCGGCTCGAATTCGCCGAACTGCCGAAGACGATCTCCGGCAAGATCCGCCGGGTCGAGCTACGCGGCGCCGAGCACGACGCGACCGGCCGGCGGCCGGCCGAGTTCCGCGAGGAGGACTTCCCGGCGCTGCGCGGCTGAGGACCCCTCAGCGGGCGAGGAGGTCGACCCAGTCGCGTTGTTCGTCGGTCTCCGGGACCGGGACGCCCCGCACGTACGCGATGCGGTGCCAGGCGGCCTCCGGCGTGCCGCCGCGCAGCACCAGCAGC
>DATHHM010000023.1:0-20872 GCA_035317145.1 Xanthobacteraceae bacterium
GATTTGCAGGATCGGCTCGATCTCCATGCCGATGAGGATGGCGGCCGCCGCAAGCGCGGCCATATGGGCGCGGGCGCCGGCGCCGTCGGTGACGTTCACCGCGTCGGCGAGCCCCTTGAGCGGTGCCGCCTTGCTGCGCAGGTCCTGCGCGTCGGCCGACACCGGCGGGGCGATTTCCGCGGTCATGACGAACCGGCCGGCCCGCAGCCGCTCTTCGAACGTGCTCAGGCCGGGGCTTGCTTGGTCGTTCATCGTCACGTCTCTGTGGGGAGCAAGGCGAAGAGAGAGCGCATATATGCTTTGTCGGCGCACTGCAATTGCGCCGTTCCTGGACAGGAATCGACTGTCCCGCTAGAGAGTTGCGGCAAATGAGCGGCGTCAACGACATCAGGTCGAGCTTTCTCGACTTTTTTGCGCGCGAGGGGCACGAAGTGGTGCCGTCGTCGCCGCTCGTGCCGCGCAACGACCCGACATTGATGTTCACCAATGCCGGCATGGTGCAGTTCAAGAACGTCTTCACCGGCCTCGAGAAGCGTCCCTATACACGCGCGGTTTCGTCGCAGAAATGCGTCCGCGCCGGCGGCAAGCACAACGACCTCGACAATGTCGGCTACACCGCGCGGCACCACACCTTCTTCGAGATGCTCGGCAATTTTTCGTTCGGCGATTACTTCAAGGAGCGCGCCATCGAGCTGGCCTGGCGGCTGCTCACCAAGGAATACGGCATTCCGGCCGAGAAGCTTCTCGCCACCGTCTATATCGACGACGACGAGGCGTTCAATCTATGGAAGAAGGTCACCGGCCTGCCGGACAAGAAAATCCTTCGCATCGCCGGCAGCGACAATTTCTGGAGCATGGGCGAGACCGGTCCGTGTGGTCCTTGCGCCGAGATTTTTTACGATCACGGCGAGCACATTTGGGGCGGGCCGCCCGGCACGCCGGAGGCCGACGGCGACCGTTTCGTCGAAATCTGGAATCTCGTCTTCATGCAGTACGAGCAGCTCACCGCCGACAAGCGCGTCGACCTGCCGCGGCCGTCGATCGACACCGGCATGGGGCTCGAGCGCATCGCCGCGGTGCTGCAAGGCACCCACGACAATTACAAGATCGATCTGTTCGGCGCGCTGATCGAGGCGGTTGCCGATCTGACCGGCGTCGATCCCGACGGCGAGCAGAAGGCCTCGCACCGCGTCATCGCCGACCATTTACGCGCGTCGGCGTTTCTGATCGCCGACGGCGTGCTGCCGTCCAATGAAGGCCGCGGCTACGTGCTGCGCCGCATCATGCGCCGCGGCATGCGCCACGCCCAATTGCTTGGCGCCAAAGACCCGTTGATGTGGCGTCTCGTGCCGGTGCTGGTGCGCGAGATGGGCCAGGCTTATCCGGAACTGCATCGCGCCGACGCGATGATCACCGAGACGCTGAAACTCGAAGAAACCCGCTTCCGCAGCACGCTGGAACGCGGACTTGCGATCCTCGACGAGGCGAGCAAGACGCTGAAGAAAGGCGACATGTTCGACGGCGTGACTGCGTTCACGCTCTACGACACCTACGGCTTTCCGCTCGACCTCACCCAGGACGCGCTGCGGCCGCGCGGCATCGGCGTCGACATCGCGTCGTTTACCGACGCCATGGAAGAGCAGCGCAAGAAGGCGCGCGCGTCGTGGGCGGGCTCGGGCGAGGCCGCCGACGAGGCGGTGTGGTTCGGTATCCGCGAAAAAGTCGGCGGTACTGAATTCCTCGGCTATGAGACCGAGAGCGCCGAAGGCGTCGTTGCTGCGCTGGTGCGCGATGGCAGGGAAGTCGATGCGCTGAAAAAAGGCGATAGCGGCGCCGTGGTGCTCAACCAGACGCCGTTCTACGGCGAATCCGGCGGCCAAGTCGGCGATACCGGCATGCTGACGGCTGATGGCGTGCGCTTCAAAGTCACCGATACCCAGAAGCATCTCGGCGACGTGCTCGTGCACCTCGGCACGGTCGAGGAAGGCACGCTCAAGATCGGCGCCGCGCTCGCGCTCGAAGTCGATCACCATCGCCGCGGCACGATCCGGAAAAACCACTCGGCGACGCATCTGCTGCACGAAGCGTTGCGCCAGGTGCTCGGCGATCACGTGGCGCAGAAGGGCTCGCTGGTGGCGCCCGATAGGCTGCGCTTCGACTTCTCGCATCCCAAGCCGATGAGTGCCGAGGAGATCGAACGCGTCGAGGATATCGCCAACGACATCGTGCTGGAGAACGCGCCGGTGATCACGCGGCTCCTGAGCCGCGACGACGCCATCGCCTCGGGCGCGCGCGCCTTGTTCGGCGAGAAATACGGCGACGAGGTCCGCGTCGTCGCCATGGGTGAGAGCGGCGGCAACGCCATGGGCTGGTCGGTCGAGCTGTGCGGCGGCACCCACGTCAAGCGCACCGGCGACATCGGCCTCATTTCCGTGATGGGCGAGAGTGGGGTGGCGGGCGGCGTGCGCCGTATCGAGGCATTGACAGGAGCGATTGCTCGCAAAGAGCTCAACAAGCACCGGAGCGACATTAGAACCATTTCCGCAGAAATGAATGCGCCGCTGGGTGAGGTGACGCTGCGCGCGACGGCAGTCGTTGCGGACCGTAAACGTCTCGAACGTGAATTGTCCGACGCGAAGAAAAAGCTCGCCATGGGCGGTGGCGCCAGCGACGGCGCCGATGGCGTTCGCATCGTCGGCGACGTGAAGCTCATGGCGCGTTCGGTGGAAGGCATCGATCTGAAGGATTTACGTAGCCTCGCCGACGAGGGCAAGAAAAAGGTCGGCTCCGGCGTCGTCGCTATCGTCGGCGTCACCGGCGACGGCAAGGCCGGCATCGTGGTCGGCGTCACCGACGATTTGGTCAAGCGCTTCAATGCCGTCGATCTGGTGCGCAAGGGCGCGGAAGTGCTCGGCGGCAAGGGCGGCGGCGGACGGCCCGACATGGCGCAGGCCGGCGGTCCGGACGCCTCGAAGGCAGATGCCGCACTGGCGGCGATCGAAGCGGCACTCGGCGGATGATTGCCGCATTTGCGTGAGAGAGGATGCGGCGATGGCCGAAATCCATTTCACCAGTCACCTGCGTAACCTCGTGCCTGATGGTCCGATGTCGGCCTCCGGCGTGACGGTCGGCGAAGCGCTGGACAATCTCGTCGCCGGCCAGCCGCATGTGCGCAGCTATGTGCTCGACGACCAAGGCCGGTTGCGCAAGCACGTTTGCATCTTTGCCGACGGCGAGCGGCTCGCGCACGACAGCGCGCTGTCGCGCCGGATCGGCCCCGACACCAAGCTTTATGTCATGCAGGCGCTGTCGGGCGGTTGAGCGTAACGCATAGGAGTCTTTATGAGCGATCGGTTGCTGGTGGCGACACGGAAAGGTTTGTTCACGCTTGAGCGCAAGCGCGCCGGCTGGACGGCAGACCTGATCGGTTTCGTCGGAAATCCGGTGACGAATGCGTTGCGCCAGGATGATGGCGTCATCTTCGCCGCGCTCAAGCTCGGGCATTTCGGACCGAAGCTGCATCGCTCCGACGACGACGGCCGCACTTGGCGTGAAATCGCGGCGCCGGCTTTTGCCGCCGATACGCCGAGTGCGCCATCGCTGTTCCAGATCTGGTCGCTCGAAGGCGGCGGGCGCCATCATCCGAACCGTTTGTGGATCGGCGCCATTCCCGCCGGCCTGTTCCGCTCCGACGATCGCGGCGAGAGCTGGCAGCTCATGGACGCGTTGTGGAACGTGCCGGAACGCGCGCGCTGGTTCGGCGGCGGCTATGACGACGCCGGCATTCACAGCATATCGCCCGACCCGCGCGATCCGGCGCGCACGTTGGTTGCCATCTCCTGCGGCGGCGTGTGGGAGACCCGCGATGATGGCGCCACCTGGAATGTGCTCGGCAAAGGGCTTGTCGCGCCCTACGTGCCGCCGGAACAGGCCGAGGACAGCGCGATCCAGGATCCGCATCGCGTCACCCGCTGTGCCGCGGCGCCCGATGTCATGTGGATGCAGCATCACGCCGGCGTCTATCGCTCCGCCGATGCCGGTGCGCATTGGACGCGGCTGTCGTTGCCCTGCGACGATTTCGGCTTTGCGGTCGCGGCGCATCCGCGCGATGCGCAAACCGCGTGGTTTGTGCCGGCGCTCAAGGACGAGATCCGCATGCCGCGCGACGGCGCACTCTGCGTGAGCCGGACCAATGACGGCGGCAAGACCTGGCAGATCATGCGCCAGGGATTGCCGCAGCGCGACGCCTACGATCTCATCTACCGGCATGGTTTTGACGTCGACCACTCAGGCTCGCGGCTGGCTATGGGATCGACAACGGGCGCGCTGTGGACCAGCGATGACGGCGGCGAACGCTGGGATCTCGTCAATGCGCATCTGCCGCCGATTTATGCCGTGAGCTTCATCTAGCTCACAGCTCGACGATCATGCCGTCCGCGGCGGTTTCGTATGGCACCTCGGCGCGGCGTGCCAGCATGTCGTTGCTCATATGGGTCAGCACGAGGCGTTTCGGCCGGATCTGGCCGAGGTGCTTCTCCAAGAGCGACAGCGCCATGTGGGTCTGAATCGGCTTGTCCCGCGTATAGGCCTCGCAGATGAAGAGGTCGGCTTCGCGTCCGACCTCGATCAGCACATCGGTCCATTCCGTATCGCCGGAAAATGCGATCACCTTGCCTTCGATCTCGAAGCGGAAGCCGAGGCACGGCCCGGCGCGATCGTCGTGCACCACATGAAACGGCGTCACACCCACGGCGCCGATCTCGCGGCGCTTGCCGATTTCCAGCTCGACGAGGTGCAGCGGAAAGTTCAGCTCCATCGTTCCGGTGCCTGGGAAGCCGCCTTCCATCACATCGGGAAAACGCGTCTTCAGTCCGGGCGGCCCGACGATGGTCAACGGCCGCGTGCGCTTGGTGACGTAATTGGCCTCGAGGATCAAGAACGGCACGCCGGCAATGTGGTCGGCATGAAAATGCGAGATGAAAATGACTTCGATGGCGTTGCGGTCGATCGCGAGCTTGTTCATGGCGACAAGCGAGGTCGCCCCGCAATCGATCAGCGCGTTGATCTCGTTGCCGACGAGATGGAAGCAGGTGTTGAATCGTCCGCCGGAGCCGAAGGCATCACCGCAGCCGACGAATTGCAGGTGCATGGAATGTCCCCAAGAAGCGCGAGACAGCAATTCCCAGTCCGTCCCGGGACGCCGATCTGCGGCCACCGCCCCCGCAGTGTCGCGTCAAGACGCGCGAAATTCCGTGATGAGCGTCACAAAACGGGGCCCTGACCGGGCAATCCGAATGCTCCCCCACCTCCCTGTCTCAGCATTGATTTTTTACCTTTACTGCGTTTATTCAACGGCTTGTGGTAGTACCGCGGAAGCCGCTAGCATGGTCGCTAGCACAGTGCAGGGCGGCGCGCCATGATCGCAACATAAACTGGCGCATCCTGCATTGGCGGCGGCTTGAAGCGTAAGGGGACGTTCGGGTGTACCTTGGATCGATCCGTTCTGGCGTGTTGGCGGCGCTGGCGATGGCCGGCGCGCTTGGCGGCTGCGGCGATGTCGGCTGGGATACAGGAACCTTGTTCCGGAAGCCGGTCGACGTGGTCGGCCGCAGCAACGGCTACACCTATTCCGACTTGCAAGAGTCGAGACAGGGTCGGCCGGTCACCGACAGCGATCTGGTCGATGCCAGCGGTAGCTGTCCGGCAGCAGCGGCGCCCGGCGGTAATGCGCCCGGGCCTGGCGAGGGTGTCGGTCTCGGCATGACCGAATGCGAGGTGGTCGCCCGCGCCGGGCCGCCGAACAGCGTCCAGCTCGGCAGGAATCCCAGCGGCGATCGCACCGCGGTCATAAGCTATCAAAGCGGCCCGCGGCCAGGCATCTATCACTTCGAGCGCGGCCGGCTCATGCAAATGGATCGCGTCGAGGTGGCACCACCGCCGCCGCAAGCGAAGAAAAAGCCCGCGAAAACCAAGAAACCAGCTACCGGCAATAGCGCGACTTAGGCTCGTCTGTGCGCTGCGCGCGTTACCGCGCCTGCGGAGCTCGAAATCGGGACGCTGGATAAAGTGCGCCATTCGATCGCAAGACGAAGGATTAGGCACTGTGACCAGCGCTTTGCCATTGCGGGCCATGCAGCTGGATCACTTTCCAAGGATTGATGATCCTTATATACGGAACGGGAAAAAGCAGAAGAAACACGATCGGAGACAAACATGGACGCGAAAACCGATGACAAGAGCGCGGGCAAGTGCCCGGTAGTGGGCGGACACGCGAACCGAGACTGGTGGCCGAATACGCTGAACCTTCAGGTTCTCCACCATCACTCCCCCCTGTCCGATCCGATGGGCGAGGCGTTCGACTACGCCAAGGAGTTCAAAAGCCTCGACCTGAATGCCGTGATCAAAGACCTTCATGCGTTGATGACGGACTCGCAGGCGTGGTGGCCGGCGGACTTCGGCCACTATGGTGGATTATTCATCCGCATGGCGTGGCACAGCGCGGGCACGTACCGCATCGCCGACGGCCGCGGCGGCGCCGGCGCCGGTCAGCAGCGTTTCGCGCCGCTCAACAGCTGGCCGGACAACACGAACCTCGACAAGGCGCGCCGGCTATTGTGGCCGATCAAACAGAAGTACGGCCGGAAACTTTCATGGGCCGACCTGATGGTTCTCGCGGGCAACGTCGCCCTCGATTCGATGGGCTTCAAGACATTCGGTTTCGGTGGCGGCCGCGCCGACGTCTGGGAGCCCGAAGAGCTCTTCTGGGGTCCTGAAGGGACATGGCTGGGCGATGAACGCTACAGCGGCGAACGCCAGCTCGCGGAACCACTCGGCGCGGTGCAGATGGGCCTCATCTACGTCAATCCGGAAGGGCCGAACGGCAAGCCAGACCCGGTCGCGGCGGCCAAGGACATCCGCGAAACATTCTTCCGCATGGCGATGAACGACGAGGAGACCGTCGCGCTGATCGCCGGCGGCCACACCTTCGGCAAAACCCACGGCGCCGGCGATCCGTCACTGATGGGCCCGGAGCCGGAAGGCTCGGCCATCGAGGATCAGGGCCTCGGCTGGAAGAGCAAGCACGGCACCGGCTTCGGGGCCGACGCCATCACCGGTGGCCCGGAAGTCACCTGGTCCCAGACGCCAACGAAGTGGAGCAACCATTTCTTCGACAACCTGTTCAACAACGAATGGGAGCTGACGAAGAGCCCGGCTGGTGCGCAGCAGTGGAAGGCGAAAGGCGCCGCCGCCACGATCCCGGACGCCCACGACAAATCAAAGAAGCATGTGCCGACCATGCTGACCACGGACCTCTCGCTGCGGCTCGACCCGGCCTACGAAAAGATCTCGCGGCGCTTCTACGAGCATCCGGACCAGTTCGCGGACGCGTTTGCCCGCGCGTGGTTCAAGCTCACGCACCGTGACATGGGCCCGATCCAGCGCTATCTCGGCGCGCTCGTGCCGAAAGAGACGCTGATCTGGCAGGACCCGATCCCGGCGGTGAATCATCCGCTGGTCGGGGAAGCGGACATCGCGGCTCTCAAAGCCAAGATCCTCGCGTCCGGCCTGTCGGTGTCGCAACTGGTCTCGACGGCCTGGGCGTCGGCATCGACGTTCCGCGGCTCCGACAAGCGTGGCGGAGCCAACGGCGCGCGTATTCGCCTCGCGCCGCAGAAGGACTGGGAGATCAACCAGCCGGCTCAGCTCAAGACGGTGCTTGCGAAGCTGGAAGCGATTCAGAAGGAGTTCGGCAAGAAGGTCTCGCTTGCCGACCTGATCGTTCTCGGCGGCTGCGCGGCCATCGAAAAGGCGGCAAAGGACGCCGGGGTCGACGTCAAGGTTCCGTTCAAGCCCGGGCGCATGGACGCGTCGCAGGAAGAGACCGACACGCACTCCTTCGCTCCGCTCGAGCCGCGTGCCGACGGGTTTCGCAACTACCTCGGTGGCAAACAATTCATGCTGCCTGAGGAAGCGCTGGTGGACCGGGCGCAATTGCTGACGCTCACGGCACCCGAGATGACGGTTCTCGTCGGCGGCCTGCGCGTGCTCGGCGCCAATGCCGGGCAGTCCAAGCATGGCGTCTTCACCAAGCGGCCGGAGACGCTGACCAACGACTTCTTCGTCAACCTGCTCGACATGAGCACGCAATGGCAGCCCGCCAGCTCCGATGGCGTGTACGAGGGCCGCGACCGCAAGACGAACGCGGTCAAATGGACCGGCAGCCGTGTCGACCTGATCTTCGGTTCGCACTCCCAGCTGCGAGCGCTTGCGGAAGTCTATGCTTGCGCGGACTCGAAGCAGAAGTTTGTGAAAGACTTCGCGGCAGCGTGGGACAAGGTGATGAATCTCGATCGCTTCGACGTCGCCTGATCGCAGCGGAATGGTTTAAACGAAAACACCCCGGCCTCTGGCGAGGCCGGGGTTGCCGTTTCGAACGTGCGAAGCAGAGCGGCTCAGTAGCAGACGTTGACCCAGCGCACCACCGGCCCGTTCGGCGTGTTGAACACCCGTTGCGCCATGCAGGTGCTGTCGTAGGCCGCGCCGGCGAGAATGCCGAGGCCGATCGCGGTACCGACACCGAAGCCGCCGCCGTGCCAGCCACCACCGTGCCAGCCGCCGCCACCGCCGCCGCCCGCGAATGCTGAGGTCGGGGCCAAGGTCGCCGCGCTCAGCGCGGCCGCGGTCGAAAGAGCGAAAATCGTCTTGCGCAACATGGGACGTCTCCTCTGGTTTGGGCGCGCTCATCACGCAGCTATCGGTGGGTAACGACGCCCCCCTTTTTGGTTCATGCGGCCGCATAGGAAAATCGCGCAGGAAACGTCTTAAGAATTGAATTCATTGAGGAATTATCGTCCCGGATTCGACATGGACGTGATCTTTGGCACACTTCGCGGCGCGCTTTTCCCGCGCTTGCTGGGACGGTGATCGAAGGCTATAAGCCGGCACGTTTTCACGCGGCTTCCGCAGCGCTTTCGTAAGCCTCAACTCTTCCGCAACACGACAAAGGACGATCCGATGGCGATCGAGCGTACGTTTTCGATCATCAAGCCCGACGCGACGGCGCGCAATGTCACCGGCGCCATCAATGCGATGATCGAGAAATCAGGCCTGCGCATCGTGGCGCAGAAGCGCTTGCGTATGAGCCGCGAGCAGGCCGAGACATTCTATGCGGTCCACCGCCAGCGGCCGTTCTTCGGCGAGCTCGTCGATTTCATGATCTCCGGGCCGGTGGTCGTGCAGGTGCTCGAAGGCGACAATGCGGTGACGACCTATCGCGACCTGATGGGCGCCACCGATCCGGCCAAGGCCGCGCCCGGCACCATCCGCAAGGAGATCGCAAAATCGATCGGCGAGAACTCGGTGCATGGATCCGACGCGACCGACACCGCGGCGAAGGAAATCGCGCAGTTCTTTTCCGGCAACGAAATCGTCGGCTGAAGCCGGTGTGCCCGCCGCGTCGCCTGGGCGCTTGAGGAGCGGCGGTGGGCTCGATCCTGCAATATCTGCATCCTTCGCTGTGGGGCGACATGCTCCACGCAAGCGTCAACGATTTGGGACGCGCGGCGTTCTGGGCCGCGGTGCTGCAGATCGTTTTCATCAATATCCTGCTGTCGGGCGACAACGCCGTCGTCATTGCGATGGCGTGCCGGGATCTGCCGCAGCGCCAGCGCTTCTGGGGCCTGGCGATCGGCGCCGGCGCCGCGGTGTTGCTGCGCCTGGTTTTCACCGGCGTCGTCGGGCAGCTCATGCTGCTGCCGTATCTCAAACTGATCGGCGGAGTGGCGCTGGTCTATGTCGCCGCCAAGCTCGTCGTCCCCGAGCGTGCCGACAGGAATAAAGTCGAGGCCGTCGCGCAGCTGTGGCGCGCGGTGCGGATCGTCGTCGTGGCCGACATCGTCATGAGCCTCGACAATGTCATCGCCGTCGCCGCCATCGCCCAGGGCAGCCTGGTGTTGCTTGCGATCGGATTGATCGCCTCCATTCCAATCATCATCGCTGGCGCGGCTCTGATCATGGTGATGCTCGACCGCTTTCCGATCTTCATCTGGGCCGGCGCGGCGCTGCTTGGTTGGGTTGCCGGCGATGTCATGGCAACCGACCCGGCAATATTTGGTTATGTATCGGCGAAGCTTGGCGAGACATTCGCACGGCAAGTCGAATTTGCCGCGGCCGGCGCCGGAGCGCTGTTGGTGATTGGGGCCGGCGGTCTGTGGCGACAACTATCTCTATCCAAGGCGCACGCCATGTCGTCTGCCGAAGAAGCAGGCGGCAGTTAGGCTTTGCGATTCGCCTCGCCGATTGTGAGATCGTGCATATTTCGTTGACGTGACTGCGTAATCGAACCGATTGCGCGCAAGATCATCGTCACGATGTTCAAAACATCGGCTGTTGCCACGCCGCTGACTGACGTTTTGCAGCCATGCTGGCGCCGTATTTATCGGTCCAATTTTACTGGCAATCGGATTTTGGTTATCCGGCCGGTGCTGTCGTGGGCGACATGATCGTTTCTGACTTCCGCTGTTTCGGACTTCCCCCAAAATCTGGCTTGTGGCGCGGATCGCAGCATCTGCATTGCGGTGCAGCGGCTGTTAGTCCCCGTCTTCGCTGGCATCGGGAATGACGGAGGAGGCAGACGATGCAGAAGGGCAGCGTCAAATGGTTCAATCCAACCAAGGGCTACGGGTTCATCAAACCGGCAAGCGGCGATAAGGACGTCTTCGTCCATATCTCGGCCGTCGAGCGCGCCGGCTTGCGCTCGCTCAATGAGGGTCAGGCCGTCGAGTACGAACTCGTGACCAACCGCGGCAGGACATCGGCGGAAAATCTCAAAGTCGCATGATCGTTGCCCGGATATTCCGGTCCCACTCGTAGCCCCCGGCGTTGCACCCGGGGGTTTTTATTTTTCAGGTAACGAAAAGATTCCGTTTAAAGCGCGCGCCATTATCCGCGCGTCGCCGCAGTCGCGGCCGCAAGCGTGACGCGGCCTTCGGCAACAAGGCGCAGCGCCTGTGGATAAATCCGATGCTCGACCTCCAGCACCCGCGCGGCGAGCGTTTCCTCGGTGTCGCCGTCGCGCACCGGCACCGAATCCTGCAGCACGATCGGACCTGAATCCATTTCCGGCACGACGAAGTGAACGGTGGCACCGTGCCGCTGCACGGCGGCTTCCAGAGCGCGGCGGTGAGTGTGCAGGCCCTTGAACTGCGGCAACAGTGCCGGATGAATGTTCAGCATGCGGCCGCTCCAGCGCGTGACCAACCACGGCGTCAGGAGCCGCATGAAGCCGGCAAGGCAGACAAGATCGATATGATGCGTGTGCAGAGTGTCGTCGAGCGCGCGTTCGAACGCCTCGCGATCGCCGCCGAACGGCCTGTGATCGACGACCGCGGTGGCGATGCCCGCAAGCTGTGCCCGGGCGAGTCCTGGCGCATCGGGCTCATTGGACAAGACGAGCACGATTTGCGCCGGATAGTCCGGCGCCCTGGCCGCCTCGATCAATGCCGTCATATTCGAGCCGCGGCCGGAGATCAGTACGGCGACGCGCTTTCTGGTCATGCGTCTGGCCAAGCGAGATCGAGGTGGCCGCCGAAGCCGACACGGGCGCCGTCTTTCGCTGTGACGACCTCGCCGAGTTCAACGACGGTTTCACCCTGCGCCGAGAAGCGCTCGCTTGCCGCCTTGGCCGCGCTGCGATCGAGCACCGCCACCATGCCGATGCCGCAGTTGAAGGTGCGCAGCATTTCGGCCTCAGTGATTTTGCCGCTCGCTGCGAGCCATTTGAACACCGGCTTAACCGGGACGCGGCCGAGATCCAATAAAACGCCAAGTCCTTCCGGCAATACCCGCGGAATATTGTCGACAAAGCCGCCGCCGGTGATGTGGGCGAGCGCCTTGACCGCCTTGGTTTCGCGGATCGCGGCAAGGCACGAACGCACGTAGAGCCGCGTCGGCGTGAGCAAGGCTTCGCCAAGTGTTCGCGAGGGGTCGAACGGGGCCGGCTTGTCCCAAGCCAATCCAGCCGTGGCCGCGATGCGGCGGACCAGGGAAAATCCATTCGAGTGGACGCCGGTCGAGGCCAGGCCGATCACCAGGTCGCCGGCTGCGATGTCGGCACGCGGCAACAAGTCCGCCCGCCCCACGGCGCCGACGGCGAAGCCGGCCAAGTCATAATCGCCGGGCGCATAGAGCCCCGGCATCTCCGCCGTCTCGCCGCCGATGAGAGCGCAGCCGGACTCGCGGCAAGCTGCCGCGATGCCCTTGACCACTTGCGCGCCGACCGCCGGATCGAGCTTGCCGCAGGCAAAATAGTCGAGAAAGAACAACGGCTCGGCGCCTTGAACTACGAGGTCGTTGACCGACATGGCGACCAGATCGATGCCGATCGTGTCGTGGCGGCCGGTCTCGATGGCGATTTTGACTTTAGTGCCGACACCGTCGTTGGCGGCGACCAGGATCGGATCGACGAAGCCCGCGGCCTTGAGATCGAACAGGCCGCCAAAGCCGCCGATCTCGGCATCGGCCCCCGCGCGCGCGGTGGCGCGCACCAAGGGCTTGATCAATTCCACCATACGGTTGCCGGCATCGATATCGACACCGGCTGCCGCGTAGCGCGCCTCATCCACGAATGCCACCAAATCGGACAGATGCTTGATTGCCGCCCTTGCGGGGCGGGACCGCTCGGCGCCTCCTACGTCGGAATCGCCGGGTGTGCAAGCGCGCGGGCGCCGGTATATTGCGTGGTTCCAGGACAGCACGGGAAAAGCTGCCTGAGCCGGGGCCGCGTTTGAGTATCCCAAACCTCATTACCTTGGGCCGTATCCTGCTGGTGCCGATCGTGGTCTGGGCGATCACCTCGGGCGGGATGCGCATCGCCTTTTTCCTGTTCTTGGCGGCCGGCATCAGCGACGGCGTCGACGGTTTCCTCGCCAAACGCTTCCACATGTCGAGCGAGCTCGGCGCCTATCTCGATCCGTTGGCCGACAAGGCGCTGATCGTATCGATCTACATTTCGTTAGGCATCGCCGGCGCGCTGCCGATCTTCCTCGTCATCCTCGTCGTCTCGCGCGACATCATGATCATCAGCGCCTTCATGCTGTCCTGGCTGATCGGCAAGCCTATGCCGGTGCGGCCGTTGGCGGTCTCGAAGGCCAACACCTTGGCGCAGATCCTGCTCGCCATTCTGGTGTTGGCCGAGCGGGGTTTCGGTTTCGACGCCGACATCGTGTCGAAGGTGATGATGGCGCTGGTCGCCATCTTGACCTTGCTCTCGATCGCCTTCTATCTCGCCGAATGGGTGCGCCATATGAACTCGTTCGGCGCCGGGCACTGATTGGCACCGCTTGAAGGGCGCCATGCACATCGAGCGGCACATCGTGTTCTGGATCGTGGTGCTTGCCGTCTTCGCCGGGCTGTTGTGGCTGTTGAGCCCCATCCTGTTGCCGTTCGTTCTCGGCATGGCGCTGGCCTATGTGCTCGATCCGTTGGCCAATCGGCTGGCCAAGCGCGGCTTGAGCCGCCTGGTCGCGGCCTCGATCATTCTCGGCGGTTTCGTGCTGGCGCTCGCGCTGCTGCTCCTGCTCATCGCGCCGGTGCTGGCAAAGCAGCTTGCCGGGTTCATCGACGACGCACCGGGCTACGCGCAGCGCCTGCAAAGTCTGGTCAGCGACCCGAACCACCCGTGGCTCAAGCGCATCGTCGGCGACAATCTCAGCGGCGGCGACCATTCGGTCGGCGATTTGATGAACCAGGCGATGGGTTATGTGACCACGGTGCTCGCCTCGCTTTGGACCAAGGGACAAACGCTGATTTCGATTTTTTCGCTGCTGATCATCACCCCGGTGGTGGCGTTCTATCTGATCTGCGACTGGGACCGCATGGTGAGCGCGGTCGACAGCCTGATCCCGCTGCGGCAACGCGACACCGTGCGCCGCCTCGGCCATGACATCGATGCGACCATCTCGGCCTATGTGCGCGGACAATCCGGCGTGTGCCTGATCCTCGGTTCCTATTATGCCGTCGGGCTGACGCTCGCGGGATTGAGCTTCGGCCTGCTCATCGGCGTCGTTTCCGGACTGATCAGTTTCATCCCCTATGTGGGTTCGCTGACGGCGCTGGTGCTCTCGCTCGCCGTCGCGGTGGCGCAATTCTTTCCGGAATGGACGCCGATCGTCATCGTTGCCGCCGTCGTGCTGGTCGGCCAGTTCCTCGAAGGCAACGTGCTGGCGCCGTATCTCGTCGGACACAGCGTCGGCCTGCATCCGGTGTGGCTGATGTTCGCGCTGTTTGCTTTCGGCTATCTGTTCGGCTTCGTCGGATTGCTGCTGGCGGTGCCGCTCGCGGCCGCGGCCGGTGTGCTGATACGCTTTGCCGTGCGACGTTATCGCGACAGCCCGCTCTATACCGGCAGCCGGCCGGTTTAACACCATGACGTCAAGTTCAACGTACCCCATTCCACGGCAACTCGCACTTGCGCTCGAGCACACGGAAAGCTACGCGCGCGAGGATTTTCTCTCCGGACCCGGCAACGAGGGCGCGCTGACGCTGATCGACTCCTGGCCGGATTGGCCGGCGAATGCCATTGCTCTCGTCGGGCCCGAGGGCTCGGGCAAGACGCATCTGGCGACGATCTGGGCGGCTGTGGCTGGTGCGCGCGTCGTTTCCGCCCACGCGCTTGACGAGACCGGGCTTCGCCCGGCGCTTGCCACCGGCGCGCTGGTCATCGAGGACGCGGCGGCGACTTCGGACGAGCATGCCCTGTTTCATCTCATCAACCTGGCGCGCGGGGAGAACGCCTACTTGCTGTTCACGGCGCGCACGGCGCCGGCCACTTGGCCCATCGCCACCGCCGATGTCATCTCGCGACTGCGGGCAATGCCGGTTGTGACCCTTGAGGCGCCGGACGATGGGATGCTTCGTGCGGTCATCGTCAAGCTCGCCGCCGATCGCCAGCTCGCGCTCGATGAAAGCGTGGTGAGCTATCTCTCGACCCATATCGAGCGCTCGTTCGCGGCGGCGCGTTCGGCGGTGATCGCGCTCGACAACGAGGCGCTGCGGCGCGGCCGGCCGCCGACACGGGCGCTGGCGGCGGAAATGTTCCGCGACACCGCGTAACGCCGGCGCCTTTCAGGCGATCGTCCAATCCTGCGTCTGCAATCCCGGCACGCGCGCGAATTCGTTCTTGTTAGCCGTGACCAGTATCGCACCGCGCCGCCGCGCTTGTGCGGCGATCAGCACGTCATAAGGGCCGATCGGCGTACCTAAACGCTCCAGCGCGGCACGAATATCGCCGGCCTCTTCGGCGTCTTCCGGTTCAAACGGCCATGGCGTGACGTCGAGTGACAAAAAATTATCGAGTGCGTCGGTATTTGGCTGCGCTCGCGCGCTTTTTTTGATGCCGTACCACAATTCGTACAGGACGACTGTTGGAATGCCGACGATGGTGCCTTCGTGAAGTGTCTTCATCAGCCGCTGGCGCGCCGCGGCCGCCCGCTGGTTGATCGCCGCGACGACGATGTTGGTATCGAGGCAGATCATTCGTCGTCGAAGTATTTACGATCGTCGACTGGCATTGGCGGCTGTTCAGGACGTCCTTCCGGTAGGAAATCGGCGCCGCCTGACCGGTCGATTTTCTCGAAAATGGCCTGCATCGTTTCCCAGTCTCGGTTAATTGGCTCGAGCAGCACGCCTCGTCCCACCCGGCTAACGCGGACTTCCTTGCCGGGAAGGCGGAATTCCTTTGGCAGGCGCACGGCTTGGCTGCGGCCGTGCTTGAAGATTTTGGCAGTGCCGGTTTCGGCCATTTGCGAGCCTTGATGATAGATACCAATGGTATATATCACCAGTAAACAGCTGCCGCAATGTTTGCCCAGGCTCGTCCGCGGTCCATCGGCCAGGGGAGGCTTGACGGCGCGCCGCCCCACCGCCTTATCTCAGGGGGCGACCAACGTCATCGAATTGTAACGAAGCATGGCGATCATAGCCCTCCAGGAGCACCAAGCCGCCATGGCCGACCGTGGTCAAGCCACTGTCGTTGCTTTAGAATCTGGCTCCTCGCGGCGGCCGGAGGAACCGGCACGGGTGTCCGACCTGGCGTCGAGCCCGGACCGCTTCATCAACCGCGAGCTGTCCTGGCTGAACTTCAACCGCCGGGTGTTGGAGGAATCCGCCAATCGCGGCCATCCGCTGTTGGAGCGGATCAAGTTCCTCTCGATCTCCGCCGCCAACCTCGACGAATTCTTCATGGTGCGCGTTGCCGGTCTCGGCGCCGCGCTGCGCGCCGGCATCGTGGAGAAGAGCCCCGAGGGCTTGACCCCCGCCGAGCAGCTCGCCCGCATTGGCGAAGCCGTGTTGGTGCTGGTCCAGGATCAGCAGGCGCAGTGGCGCGAGTTGCGCGCGGCGCTGGCCCAGGCCGGCATCGTGCTGGTCGATGGCGCCGATGTCACCAAGGCCGAGAAGGCCTGGCTCGAAGACTACTTTCTCGCCCATGTCTTTCCGCTGTTGACGCCGCTTGCGGTGGACCCCGCGCATCCGTTCCCGTTCATTCCCAATCTCGGATTTTCGATCGCCTTGCAGCTGGCCCGCGCCAAGGACGGCAAGGCGATGAACGCGCTGATCCGCATGCCCAACCGCATCGAGCGCTTCGCGCGGCTGCCGCAAGCCGGCGAAGGCGGGCAGGTGCGGCTGATCTCGCTCGAAGCGGTCACCAGCCTTTTCATCGGCAAGTTATTCCCCGGTTACGCGGTGAAGGGTGTCGGCGCGTTCCGCGTCATCCGCGATTCCGAATTGGAAATCCTCGAAGAGGCCGAAGATCTGGTGCGGCTGTTCGAGACCGCGCTCAAGCGCCGCCGCCGCGGCATCGTCATCCGCCTCGACATCGAGGCGATGATGCCGCCGGAACTGCAGCGCTTCGTGCAACGCGCGCTCGGCGCCACTGACGCGAGCGTGTTCAAGGTCGACGGCGTGCTGGCGCTCGACGAGATGGCGCAACTCGCCAAACTCGACCGGCCGGACCTGGAATTCGTTCCCTATGCGCCGCGCTATCCGGAGCGGGTGCGCGATCACGGCGGCGATTGCTTTGCCGCGATCCGGCAGAAGGACTTCGTCATCCACCATCCCTACGAGTCGTTCGACGTGGTGGTGAATTTCCTGCAGCAGGCGGGGCGCGATCCGGACGTCGTCGCCATCAAGCAGACGCTCTACCGCACCTCGGCCGATTCCCCGATCATCAGAGAGCTTGCGGAAGCCGCCGAAGCCGGCAAATCGGTCACCGCGGTGGTCGAGCTCAAGGCGCGTTTCGACGAGGAGGCCAATATCCGCTGGGCGCGCGATCTCGAACGCGCCGGCGTGCAGGTCGTCTATGGCTTCATCGAGCTGAAAACCCACGCCAAGCTTTCGCTCGTCATCCGCCGCGAGGGCACCGAGCTTGCCTCTTACGTCCATGTCGGCACCGGCAACTATCATCCGGTGACGGCGCGCCTGTATACCGACCTGTCGTTCTTCACTTCCGACCCGGTCATCGCGCATGACGTGGCGCAAATCTTCAACTTCGTCACCGGCTATGCCGAGCCCGCAGATCTCAAGCGCATGGCGGTGTCGCCGTTGACGCTGCGTAAATGCATCCACAGCCACATCGAGGAGGAGATCGCCAATGCCAAGGCTGGGCGGCCTTCGGGCATCTGGATGAAAATGAATTCGCTGGTCGACCCCGACATCATCGACGCGCTCTACAAGGCGTCCGGCGCCGGGGTGCCGATCGAGCTCGTGGTGCGCGGCATTTGCTGCCTGCGGCCGGGCGTGCCGGGGCTGTCCGACAACATCCGCGTCAAATCCATCGTCGGCCGTTTTCTCGAACACGGCCGCATCTATTGCTTCGGCTCGGGTCACGCGCTGCCCCATGCCAAGGCCGACGTGTACATTTCGTCCGCGGACATGATGCCGCGCAATCTCGACCGCCGCGTCGAGGCGCTGTGCCCGATCCTCAATCCCACCGTGCACGAGCAGGTGCTCGATCAGATCATGGTGGCTAATCTCAAGGACAACGAGCAGAGCTGGCAATTGCTCTCCGACGGCACGTCGCGCCGCATCAAGCCCGCAGCCGGCGAGGAAGGCTTCAACATTCACACCTATTTCATGACCAATCCCAGCCTGTCGGGACGCGGCAAATCGCAGAAAGAATCGATTCCCCGATTGCGGCATCGGCCGGAGCGGGTGTGAATAGCGCGCGAATCATGCTTACGGTGGGCGTGGCATTGAAAGCCGCACCGGGACTTCAGCAATTCGCACAATCGGCCAAGACTTAATCGACCAGGACAAATGCGGCCATGAGCGGTTTCAAATTCGCCAACGGCTAACCGACACTAATTTTTACGAATGAAGCGCGCCAAACCCGACGCCCAAGGACGCCTCGATCACGGTCCGCCGGTCGCTGTCATCGACATCGGGTCGAATTCCGTGCGGCTTGTGGTTTACGAAGGGCTCACCCGCAGCCCGACGGAAATATTCAACGAAAAGGCGCTGTGCGGCCTGGGCCGCGAGGTGCAATCCACCGGGCTTCTTGCCGCGGACGCGGTCGAGCATGCGCTGTCGACGCTCAAGCGCTACCGCGCGCTGTGCGAGCGGATGGGGGTGAAGGAAACGCTCGCCATCGCCACGGCGGCGTGCCGCGACGCCAAGAACGGCCGTGCCTTCATCCGCTCCGCCGAGCGCACGTTGAAGACCGGGATCGATATTCTCTCCGGCGCGCGCGAGGCCGAGCTCACCGCGCTCGGCGTCATCTCCGGCGTGCATCGTGCCGATGGCATCGTCGGCGATCTTGGTGGCGGGTCGCTGGAACTGGTCGATGTCCGCGGCACGCGCGCGCGGCATGGGCTCACGCGCCCACTCGGAGGTTTGGCGCTCGCCGACATATCGTCAAAATCGCTGAAAAAGGCGGAGAAATTCGTCAAGAAAACGCTCGGCGGACTGGCGATGCTCAAGGCCTGCGAGAATCGCACCTTCTATGCCGTCGGCGGCACCTGGCGCTCGCTGGCGCGGCTGCACATGTGGCAGACCGGTTATCCGCTGCATGTGATGCACGGCTATGCCATTGCCGCCGACGAAGCGCTCGAGTTCGCAAGATTGGTGCATCGGGTCGATGTCGAAACGCTGTCGAACATCGAAGTGGTGAACAATGCACGGCGGCCGCTGTTGCCTTACGCGGCGCTCGTGCTCGAATACATCCTGCGCGTCGGCAAGCCGCGGCAGGTGGTGTTCTCCGCACTCGGCGTGCGTGAGGGACTGCTCTATTCGATGCTCAAGCGCAGAGAGCAGGAGAAGGACGCGCTGATCGAGGCGGCGCGCCATCTCAACCAGTTGCGCTCGCGCTCGCCGCGCCACGGCGAGGAGCTGATCGCATGGACCGACCGTTTCATCGCGTCGTCAGGTCTCGATGAGACGAGCGAGGAACGCCGGCTGCGTCACGCGGCGTGTCTGCTCGGCGACATCGGCTGGCGCGCGCACCCCGATTATCGCGGCGAGCAATCGCTCAATATCATCGCCCATGGCGGGTTCAGCGGCATCGATCACGCCGGCCGCGCCTATCTGGCGCTCGCCGTGTTCTTCCGCCACGTCGGCCTGGTGATGGACGACGAACTGTCGCCGAGGCTACGGGAACTCGTCTCCACCCGCATGCTCGATCGCGCCCGCGTGCTCGGCGCCGCGCTCCGCCTCGCTTATGTGGTGTCCGCCGCGATGCCCGGCGTTCTGCCCAAGACAAAACTTGCCGTCGAGCGGCACCGGCTCGCGCTGCACCTGCCGAACTCATATGCAACGCTGGCCGGCGAACGCGTCTTGAACCGGCTGCGCTCGCTGGCGCGCCTGATCGGCCGTGAACCGGTGATGCTGATGGGCTAATATCCCGGTCTGGCGCAGCGCGCGCCGACAGGGAGAGCACCATGCCGACGCCGGGCCTCATCGTCGCTCCACTCACGCCGTTCACCGCCGACCTGACCGTCGACGAAGCCGCGCTGCGGCGGCAGATCGACTACGTGATCGACGACTGCCGCGCCACCATGGTGGTCGCCGCCGGCGTCGAGACCCAGGAATACACCTATCTCGGCTTCGAGCAGCGCAAGGCGCTGATCCACCGCACCATCGAATTCGTGGGCGGCCGCGTGCCGGTCATGGTGGGCATCTCGCATCCGTCGTTCAAGGCCGCGATCGAACTGGCCCATGACGCCGAACGGCACGGCGCGGCGGCGGTTCAACTGCTGGCGCCGTTGCGGCCGTTTGCCGGTCCGCCGACGCAGGCCGACCTCATCGCCTATTTCGAGGCCATAGGCCGCGAGAGCCGGCTGCCGATCACGCTCTATCTCAACCCCGGCCCCGGCGCCGATGTGTCCGTCGCCGACACGATTGCGCTGGCGAAATTGCCGAACGTGCAGCTGATCAAGGAAAGCTCGCGCGATCTCGCCCGCGTGTCGCGCCTGATCGTGGAAATCGATCGCGCCGGCCATGCCCGCTATTTCACGACCATGCAAATGCTGCTCGCGACGCTGCAACTCGGCGGCTCCGGCGCGACCATGCCACCGCCCGGCTGCGAAATTGCCCGCCACGTCATCGATGCCTTTGTCGCCAAGGACTACGAGCGGGCGGCGGAGATCCAGCTGCAGTTCGCGTTGTTCCCATCGAAATGGATGCACCGCGGCTTGGCGCCGGCGATGAAAGCGGCGCTGAACCTGATCGGCATTCCGGTCGGCGAGCCGTATCCTCCGTATTCGGGGCTGACGCGCGAGGAGACGGCCGCGCTCGCGGCCACGCTGCGAACGACCGTGCTTGCGCCGCGGTTCAAGGTCACGGCGGCGGCGTAGCAAAGCCCTAGACCATGATCCGATCA
>DATHHM010000024.1:0-2968 GCA_035317145.1 Xanthobacteraceae bacterium
GAGACAAACCTTCGATGACGCCCGAATGACCTTCACTCTCGAAACCCGCGATCTGACCATTCGCTTCGGCGGCCACGTCGCCGTCAACCGCGTCAGCTGCACCTTTCGTCCCGGCGAGCTGACCGCCATCGTCGGCCCCAACGGCGCCGGCAAGACCACCTATTTCAATCTGATTTCCGGACAACTGCGCCCGACCGAAGGCAGCATCCTGCTCGATGGCGCCGACATCACGCAGCTTTCCGCGCCGCTCCGCACCCGCGCCGGGCTTGGCCGCGCATTCCAGCTCACCAATCTGTTTCCCAATCTGAGCGTCGAAGAGAACGTTCGCCTCGCCGTGCAATCCGAAAGCGGCGTGCATTACGATATGCTGCGGCCGTGGATGACGCGCCGCGACCTGATCGCGCGCGCCGACGCCATTCTCGACAAGGTCGCGCTTGGCAGCCGGCGAAGCGTGCCGGCGACCGCGCTGTCGCACGGCGATCAGCGCAAGCTCGAAGTCGCCCTGATGATGGCGCTCGAGCCGAAGGTCTTCATGTTCGACGAGCCGACCGCCGGCATGAGCATCGACGAAGTCCGTGTTGTGCTCAATCTGATCGCGCAACTTAAGCAGGATGCCAGCAAGATCATCCTGCTGGTCGAGCACAAGATGGACGTGGTGCGTTCGCTGGCCGACCGCATCATCGTGCTGCACAACGGCAAGCTGGTTGCCGACGGCAAGCCGGCCGAGGTGATTGCCTCGCCGATCGTGCAGGAGGCCTATCTCGGCATCGCGCCCGGAAAGAGCGCGGCATGACCGACCTTCTTACCCTCGCCGGCGTGCACACCCACATCGGGCGTTACCACATCCTGCACGGCATAGATTTCGCCGTGCCCAAAGGCCAGACCACCATGCTGCTTGGCCGCAACGGTGCCGGCAAAACCACAACGCTGCGAACCATCATGGGCCTGTGGCCGGCATCCTCGGGGCGGATATCGCTCGACGGGCA
Source organism: Xanthobacteraceae bacterium (assembly GCA_035317145.1). Classification (GTDB taxonomy): domain Bacteria; phylum Pseudomonadota; class Alphaproteobacteria; order Rhizobiales; family Xanthobacteraceae; genus BOG-931. The sequence goes on from DATHHM010000024.1 coordinate 987, forward strand.
ATCCATCGAGCAAAGCCCGACCCCGGATATCGCCCGGCTCGGCGTCGGTTATGTCCCCGAGAGCATGGCGGTGTTTTCCGATCTGACGGTGAAGGAAAATCTGATCCTTGCGGCACGCGACGGACCGCTCGACGACACCCGTCTGGAGTGGATTTTCGGCTTCTTCCCTGCGCTCAGGCGCTTCTGGCTGTCGCGCGCCGGCGCGCTGTCCGGCGGACAGAAGCAGATGCTTTCCATTGCCCGCGCCATCGTCGAACCGCGCAAGCTGTTGCTGATCGACGAGCCCACCAAGGGCCTGGCGCCGGCGATCGTGGTGGCGCTGATCGAATGCTTTGCGGAGGTCAAACGCCGCGGCGCCACGATCCTTCTGGTCGAACAGAATTTCCACGCCGCGCGGGAGCTCGGCGACAAGGTTCTGGTGATGGATAATGGCATGATCGTCCATCGCGGCGAGATGGCGGCGCTGGCCAGCGACGTCACGCTGCAGGAGCGGTTGCTCGGACTCAGTCTGGAGACGCATCAGTGACCGACCTTGCCGCATCCGCCGCGTTGCCCAAGCCGAGCCGGGATATGCTGCCGGCGCTGTTGCCAGCAATTCTCGCCCTCGCGATGCTGCCATTGATCGGATCGCCAAGCTCATGGGTGACGCTGACGGTGGCGAGCCTCGCCATGGGCATGATGATCTTCATCATGGCTTCCGGCCTCACGCTGGTGTTCGGCCTGATGGACGTGCTCAATTTCGGTCACGGCGCGTTCATCTCGGTCGGCGCCTATGCCGCGACGCTGGTGCTGTTGCCGCTGGCGCCTTACGTGCGGGCCGACTCGCTTTGGCTTAATCTTGCGGTGCTGGCGCCGGCCGCGGTCTTGTCGATGGCGGTCTCCGGCGCGTTGGGACTGGTGGTGGAACGGGTGCTGATCCTGCCGGTCTACGGCCAGCACCTCAAGCAGATCCTGATGACGACGGGCGGATTGATCGTCGCCGAACAGGCGCTGTACGCGCTGTGGGGGCCGCAGATCATTCCGCTGCCGCTGCCGACATCGTTGCGCGGCTCGTTCATCATCGGCGACATCGCGATCGCAAAATACCGCCTGCTGGCAATGCTGGTCGGCCTTGTCGTATTCGCAAGCATTCAGCTGGTGCTGAACCGGACCAAGATCGGCCTCCTGATCCGCGCCGGTGTGGAAAACCGCGAGATGGTGGAAGCGCTCGGCTATCGTATCCGGCGACTGTTCCTCGGGGTGTTCATGGTCGGCTCCGGCCTCGCCGGCCTCGGCGGCGTGATGTGGGCGCTGTACCGCGAGCAGGTGCACGCCTCGATGGGCAATGATCTCACGGTGCTGGTGTTCATTGTCGTGATCATCGGCGGCCTCGGCTCGATCGGCGGCTGCTTCATCGGCGCGCTGCTGGTCGCGATGGTTGCCAATTACGGCGGCTTCCTGGTGCCGAAGCTGGCGCTGGTCTCCAACATCCTGCTGATGGTCGCGATCCTGATGTGGCGTCCGCGCGGGCTCTATGCGGTGACCAGCCGATGATGATCCTCTCGGGCGATCCGCCGCGCAGCCGCGTGCTCTCTATCCTGCTTGTCGTGATCATTGCGGCGCTCGCCGTGACGCCGCTGATCTTTCCCGGCGCCAAGGCGATGAACGTCGCCACCAAGATCCTGATCTTCGCCGCCCTGGTGGCGTCCTATGATCTCTTGCTCGGCTACACCGGCTCGGTGTCGTTCGCGCACACGATGTTTTATGGCATCGGCAGTTATTCGATCGCGATTGCGCTCTATTCCATGGGACCGAACTGGGCGGCGGTCGCGACAGGCGCCGTTGTCGGCCTGCCGCTGGCAATGCTGCTGGCGCTCGGGATCGGACTGTTCTCGTTGCGGGTCGAGGCGATCTTTTTTGCAATGATCACTCTGGCGGTTGCTTCCGCCTTTCTGGTGCTGGCTTCGCAACTGTCATGGCTCACGGGCGGTGAGGACGGCCGC
>DATHHM010000025.1:0-3239 GCA_035317145.1 Xanthobacteraceae bacterium
TGATCGGCCACAGCCTCGGCGGCGCCGCCATTCTGGCCGCCGCCGGGCAAATTCCGGATGCCAAGGCGGTCGTCACCATCGCCGCCCCCTCCGATTCGGCGCACGTTACCGGCCTGTTCAAGGACCGCATCGAGGACATCCGCAAGCACGGCAAGGTGGAAGTCTCGCTTGCCGGCCGCCCGTTCCCCATCAGCCGCGAATTCCTCGACGACATCGCCGAACATCATCTGATGGCGCATGTCGCAAAACTTCACAAGGCGCTGCTGATCATGCACGCGCCGGCCGACGACACCGTCGGCATCGACAACGCCACGCACATCTTCGTCGCGGCCAAGCACCCCAAGAGTTTTGTGTCGCTGGCGGGCGCCGACCATCTGCTGACGGACAAGCGTGATGCCGGCTATGTCGCCGATGTCATTGCCGCCTGGGGCTCGCGCTATCTCGATCCGGTCGCGTCCGAGCAAACTCCCGATCCCGGTGCAGCGCCGCGCAGCGTCGTGGTCCGCGAGACCCGCAACAGCAAATTTCAACAGGATGTTGCCGTCGGACCGCATCCCCTGCTGGCCGATGAGCCCGTGGCCGCCGGCGGCGAGGACACGGGACCCGGACCGTATGATTTTGTGCTGGCCGGCCTCGGCGCCTGCACGTCGATGACCATGCGCCTCTATGCCGAACGCAAGTCGCTGCCGCTGGAGTGCGTGACGGTGACGCTGAAGCACAGCAAGATCCATGCGGAGGATTGCGCCGAGTGCGAAACCAAAACCGGGATGCTCGATCAGATCGACCGGGTCATTGCCATGGAAGGCGCGCTCGACGCCGAACAGCGCAAGAAACTGATGGAAATCGCCGACAAGTGTCCGGTGCATCGCACCCTGACCTCGGAGATCCGTATCGTCACCCAAGCGGCGGATTGACGAACCGAGCTTGCGTGATGTGGCTCGCGATCTCACATCGCGTCGGCGGGCCTCACCGCGCTTCCGGCACCAAGGGCTGAACGCGGAGCGCTCCGTGCAGACCGGCGGCCGATCCCAGCAATATTCCGGCAACGGCCACGAACGACGCCAGCGCCAGCGTCGACAATCCCGTCAGCCCCTGCCCGATCGAGCAGCCATAGGCCATCGCACCGCCTGCGCCCATCAGCGCCGCTCCGCCGGCCGAGCGCAACATGTGACGCGGCGACGTGTAGCCTTCCCAATGAAAGCGACGCGTGGCCAGCGCCGTCACCAGGCTTCCGGCGAACACGCCGGCAACCGTGGCAATCCCGAAGTTCAACGTCAGTCCGGTCGACAGCATCACATATTGCAGCGTATCGGCGATCGGCGCGATGAAGGTGAGCGAGGTGACCGGCGCTGGATTGAAATCGTCGGCGCCGAGATAGCCGGTGGCGAACCATCCGGCCGCGACCAGGATGCCGACGGCGAACCCCGCCGCGATCTGCCCCCAGGCGCGCTGAAACCTCGCATGCGCGAACGCAAAGATGATCAGGGTTCCACTCAACGCCGAGGCCGCGACCATCCGCGCGTATATCTCGTTGATACCGATCTTGGCCAGCAGCGCCGGCAGCGTCGTCACGGATGGCGTCAGCTGCGACCACTGCAGCAGTGCGATCCGCGCCGGCGCGACCAGGCCTTTCAGCGTCATTTGCGCGGTTATGCCGAGCACGATCACCACGACGAACGAGCGCAGATTGCCGCGCCCAAGCAGCACCAGCGCACGCGAGCCGCAGCCGTTCGACAGCACCATGCCGTAACCGAACAGCAGACCGCCAAAGAACATCAGCGGCGCTGAAAACGACGGCTGCAGGTAAATCGATTTGCCGAGATCGACAACGCCGCGTGCCGCCAACAGCTGCGTCGCCGCGATCGCCACGCCCAGCGCCAGCGCATAACTTCGGATCAGGCGGCTGTCGCCCTGCGCCCACCAGCCGCGCAGGCTGCTCATCAGGCAGAACCCGCTCAACAGCCCGACCGCGCCATAGACGAGGCCGATCAGCAGGCCGGCATAGAGCACAACGTTGGCACCTGATGGCATCGGTTCGTTCCTCGGAGTCTAACCCGTCATTGCGAGGAGCAGCGCGACGAAGCAATCCAGTAACCGAGCGCCTTGTCCGGCCTCTGGATTGCTTCGCTTCGCTCGCAATGACGGTCTATCATTATGGTGCCTGCGCCGGGCGAAGGATGACGCGGTCGCGCGACGAACCGGCGACCGCGACAAAGGCGCTCCTGGCGTTTTCCAGTGAATAGATCGCGGCTGGCTTAATCGGAAACGGCTTGAGATGTTCGCTGGCAAAGCCGGGCACCAGTTGTTTCAAAACCGCACCCGTCGCCACCGACGATAGTCCCAGCGTGTCGATGCCGACATAAGTGTGCTGGCCACGATAGAATTCCAGGATATTGAACTGCACGATCCGGTCGATCGCGGCGATCAGGATTTGCCGCCCCCGCAATGCCAGCGATTGGTGCGCCGCCTGAAAATAGGGATCGCCGACGGTATTGAACACGATGTCGGCGCCCTTGCCGTCCGTCAGCTCGCGAACGCGCGTCGCGACGTCCGTCGCGGAGGCGTCGATCACGTCAACCCTGGAATTGGCGTGCCCCTCGTAGGACTCGCTTCTACGCACCACGCCGATCACGCGCGCGCCGTGCCAACTCGCGATCTGCACCGCGGCCTGCCCGACCTTGCCGTTGACACCCATCACCAGCACCGTCTCGTCCTTATTTGGCATTCCGGCGCGGCGGAAGCCTTCTATCGCCGTGACAAAGGGAACGCCGATCCCGGCGGCCTCATCCCACGACAGGTTTTTCGGTTTTTCCACTACGGCATCGGCTTCAACCGCGAGATGCGTGGCATGGGTGCCATCGCGCCGGATGCCGAGATCGCCCGACGACCCGAACACCTCGCGCCCGATCCAACCGGATGGGCCATCGATCACGACGCCCGCGTAGTCACGACCGGGCGTGCGCGGAAATACGGCGTAAGCCATCAGGCCGGTCGCGGCCTTGACGTCGGACGGATTCACGGCTGCCGCCGCGATTTCGATCAGCACCTCGTGCGCGGCCCGCGACAGTGCGCGCCGTTCGATCGCCGGCGCCAGTGACGCCGGATCGTCAGCCTTCGCCAGCAGGCGCACGCAGCGCGCCTCGACCATAACAGGCGGACTATGGTGTTTTTTGGAAGCTGGCGGCATGGGTGTTCCGATTTCTGGAGCGACTTTCGAACGCGATTTGACGCCTGCGGGG
>DATHHM010000026.1:0-2477 GCA_035317145.1 Xanthobacteraceae bacterium
CAGCAGGAAGCCGACGCCGAAAAGGCGCGCACGACGATCAAGGACAACAACGCCACGCTCTTCAACTCGCCGCATCAAGTGGTGCTCGGCAATCCGCAGGGCAACATCACCATGGTCGAGTTCTTCGATTACAATTGCGGCTATTGCAAACGGGCGCTGCCCGACATGATGACGCTTTTGAAGACCGACTCGAACATCAAATTCGTGCTTAAGGAATTTCCGGTCCTGGGCGAAGGTTCGGTCGATGCCGCTCACGTCGCGGTCGCGGTCCGCATGCAGGACCCGACCGGCAAGAAGTACATCGAATTCCACCAGAAGCTCCTGGGCGGCCGCGGCCCGGCCGACAAGGCGCACGCGCTTGCCGCCGCCAAAGACACTGGCTTCGACATGGCGCGGATCGAGAAGGATATGAACAGCGACGAGGTCAAGGCCACCATCGACGAGAATATGAAGCTCGCCGACGCGCTCGGCGTCAGCGGCACGCCGAGCTATGTGGTCGGCTCCGAATTGGTGGTGGGTGCCGTCGGACTAGACTCGCTGAAGGAGAAAATCGCGGCGGCGCGGAAGTAAGATCTTCCGTCGTCGGCGTCCGGATTGATCACCCTCCCCCGTCTCCGGGGGAGGTTTTTTTTGCGCTGTTATTTGGCCAGGTAGTTGCGGTGCACCCAGCTGCCATCGGCACGGCGCGTCTCGGCATAGAGCGACGCGTCGCCGTCACGCGTTGCCAGCCGAACGCTGGCATTGATGGCGCGCTCGGCCTTCACCCCGGTCGATGCCGTGGCCAGGAAGGCTTCCACGTCCTTGACCGGCGGCGGCGCTGTGCCGGCGACCTCTTTCACGCTGATCGCCTCGGTGACGTTGGCGGCTAAAAGCTTGCTCCACATTTTGCGAAACAACGTGTTCGAGACGTAGACGTCGCCACTGTTGATCTTGCCATTGATGGCAAAAACGTAGCCGACGATGTCGTCACCGGTTTCGCCGGCGCCTTGCAGCGCTGCGATATAGGTCGTCTGGGCCTGCTTGAGCTTCTCGTTTTCGAGCGACAATTGCAGGCTTGACGGCGAAGCTGGCGCGGCGACCGGGACGCCAACCGAGCGGGACAAGTTGTCTTGCGTCTTGCGTACCGACAACCAGATTTCCTCCTGGCTCTGTCCCACGCCGGCGCCACCCGCATAGGCCATGGTCCGCGCGGGGGCGTCCGCAGGCGATGGGGCCGCTGCCACCGCATAAGCCCGCATCGCCACTTTCGCTTCGTGCGACGGCATGGCCGCCGCGGCGCTCGAGAACTGTCTGACGTCCTCGTTGCCGCGCGCCGTCCATCGGCCGTGCTCGACGCAGAACGCCGCGATCGACACCTCACCCGAACGCGGCGGCAACAACAGATCGACCGACAGCACCCGGTCCTGCTGTCCGCCCTTCACGATATCGCCGGCCTGAACGAAAACCTCGTCCTTGCCGGTATTCTCCACCGTCAGCGCGTTGACGCTGCCGGTCTCGTGGATTTTGACGGCGCCCTTGGCCAGCGCTTCCTGCAAGGTCAGCGGCACGGCACCACCACCCCCCGAGCCGTGCACCAGGTAGATCGCAAGATTGTCGTGAACGATCGGACCTGAGACTTGAATGCCCTCGGCGGCAAAGGCCGACGCAGCGAACGGAAGCGACACAACAACAGACGCAATAAGATGCACAAATGCTCTGCGGCGCATGGAATCACCCTCCCAATGATGGTCGCGGCGAGAATGTCGATGCGCTCTGTGGTGCGGTCGCGGGCCGGCGGTGGCGGATTTTGGGTTTCATCATGGCGGCCGCGGTGGCGTCACCCCGGCTTCCCCTTTACGGGGGGCTTCCCTATAACCTGAGCCGGCGCGGCGGGGCGTACGCCCGCCGCGACCACAGCCGGGTCATTAAGAATGCCGAAGACCGTCTATGTCCTGAACGGACCCAATCTCAATCTGCTCGGCACCCGCGAGCCCGAGCTTTACGGCCGCGCCACGCTCGCCGACGTCGAGAAGCTTTGCGTCGCGACAGCGAAGCGCCACGGGCTTACGGTGGTGTTTCGTCAATCCAATCACGAAGGCGAAATCGTCGATTGGATTCAGGAGGCGCGCGCCAAGAAGGCGGTGGGGCTGATCATCAATCCGGCGGGATATACGTCGACGTCGATCGCCATCCTCGATGCATTGTTCATGCTCGAGGTGCCGATAATCGAGGTGCACATCACCAATATCCACAAGCGCGAGGAATTCCGCCACCACTCCTATATTTCAAAAGCGGCGCGCGCGGTGATCGCCGGCTGCGGTGTGCATGGCTACGCGCTTGCCATTGCCGGCGTCGCGGACATGATCGGCGCCAAGACCGGCGCCAAGGATTGATCGTGGCGCGCAAGCCCGGGAACCCGTCCATGCCGAAGACGCCAGCGATCGACCACGATGTCATCCGCGATCTGGCGAAGCTGCTCGACGAAACCGGGCTCACCG
>DATHHM010000027.1:0-6341 GCA_035317145.1 Xanthobacteraceae bacterium
ACCGAGACGCCCGCATCATTCCACGCCGCATTGAGGAGTAGACCTAATGGCATTCACCCTGCCCGACCTGCCCTATCCGCACGACGCGCTCGCCCCCACCATGTCGCGCGAGACGCTGGAATTCCATCACGACAAACACCACGCCGCTTACGTGACCAATGGCAATAACCTCGCCAAAGGCACCGAGTGGGAAAACAAGCCGGTCGAGGAGGTCGTCAAAGGCACCTTCGGCAAGAACGCCGGCCTGTTCAACAATGCCGCTCAACACTACAACCACATTCATTTCTGGAAATGGATGAAGAAAGGCGGCGGCGGCGACAAGATTCCCGCCAAGCTCGAAAAGCAGATCACGTCCGACATCGGCCCGATCGCCAAGTTCAAAGAAGATTTCATCCAGGCCGGCGTCACCCAGTTCGGCTCCGGCTGGTGCTGGCTCGCGGTCAAGGACGGCAAGCTCGCCATCACGAAGACGCCGAACGGCGAGAATCCCCTGGTTCACGGCGCTTCCCCCATCCTCGGCTGCGACGTGTGGGAGCACTCCTATTACATCGACTATCGCAACCGGCGCCCCGATTACCTCAAAGCGTTCTTCGAGAGTCTCATCAATTGGGACCACGTCGCCGAGATGTACGAAGCGGCGACCAAATAGGCGCCGTTACCACCATGCGCGCTTGGAAGCGGGGCCTCGTGCCCCGCTTTTTGCAACCGGTACCATCGCCGTGCTGGCGCCCTGCCCTTTTGCCGCATTGTGCCCATCGCCTTTGCGCCGCATCTGTTGCGGTTCGCGGCGCTACGCGCATCTGAGACCGGGCCAGTCGTGCACCAACCCGCGGCGAAGTCGATACCCTTGTCGTCGGGCGCGGCCGCGGTCGCACGCCGGCTGGATGTCTGCGCCATCGGCGTGTTGGTGCTCGCAGCCGTGGTCGCCGCGGCGACGTTTCGCGACTATGGCCTCGGCTGGGACGACTATACCCATTCGGAATATGGCGACCTTCTGGTGTCGCTCTATTCGTCCGGCTTCGCCGACAAGCGCGCGCTGTCGTTCGTCAATCTCTACATGTACGGCGGCGGCTTCGATCTCTTCGCCGCGCTCGCTGCAAAAGTTCTGCCGTTCGACCTGTTCGAGACGCGCCGTCTGGTGGGCGGTGCCGTTGGTATCATCGGCCTCTTCGTCACCTGGCGGCTCGGCCGGCGTCTCGGCGGCCCGCTCGCCGGCCTGATCGGTCTCATCCTTCTTGCCGCCTGTCCGCTCTATTACGGACATATGTTCATCAACGCCAAAGATGCTCCGTTCGCAGTCACCAGCGCCATCGCGCTGCTCGGCATCGTGCGGGCCTTCGAGGAATATCCGCGCGCGACACCGGCGACCGTGGCGCTGTGCGGTATCGGCGTCGGCCTCGCCGTCGGCTCGCGCGTCATGGGCGGCTTTGCGGTGCTCGACGCCTTGCTGCCGCTGTTGTTCATCGTTGCCGTCCGAGCGCGCGCGAGCGCGCCAAAGCTCGCGCTCGCGGAGTGCGGCTCATTCCTCCTCGCATTCCTTCCAGGCGTCATACTGGCCTATCTGGTCATGGGCCTAGTATGGCCGTGGAGCGTCGTTGCGCCGCTCAATCCGTTTCATGCCGTCGAATATTTTTCCAATTTTTTCGAAAAGCCGTGGCGCGAGCTGTTCAACGGCCAATTGATCCCGGTTCCCGATATGCCGCGCAGCTACGTGCCGATGCTGGCTGCGCTGCAACTGCCAGAAATCCTGCTGGCGCTTGGGCTTTCCGGCATCGCCGGCGCGATCGTCGCCGTGGCCGCGCGCAACCGCGGCGGCGGCGCCGGACACCGCGCGGCGCTTCTTGCCGTCGTGCTTGCCGCCACGCTGCCGATTCTCATCACCATTGCCGCGCGGCCGGCGATGTATAACGGCATCCGCCACTTCGTCTTCGCGGTACCGCCGTTTGCCGTGCTCGGCGGACTTGCCGGCGCTTGGATCGCGCGCCGGCTTGAACCGCTCGGCCGCGCTGCGTTGGTCGCCGGCGCGCTGGCGTTGTTCGTGGGCGCAGCTTCCCCCGTCATCGCGATGGCGCGGCTGCATCCCTACGAATACACCCATTTCAACCGCATCGCCGGCGGCGCAGCCGGCGCGCGGCCGCGCTTCATGCTCGACTATTGGGGACTGTCGCTGACTCAGGCCTCGCGGCAATTGCGCGCGCTCATTGCGGAGCGCGGCGAGCAACCGCCCCGCCGAACCTGGACGGTGGCGGTCTGCGGCCCGCATCCGCCGGTCACCGTCGCGCTCGGGCCGCAATTCACCACGACCTGGAATCCCAAAGGCGCTGACTTCGCCATGATGCTCGGCGAATTCTACTGCGCCAAGCTCGATGCGCCGGTGCTGTTCGAGGTCGTGCGCGACGGTGTCGCCTACGCGCGCGTTTACGACATCCGCGGCCGTTCCGTCGCGACGCTGCTGACGGTGCCCGGGATCGATCAGCAATAGGCGTGATTGCCGCGATGGAGATCAGGCCAATGGGGATCAGACCATGAGTGGCGACGGTGTCTACGTGTTCGACGCCTATGGCACCTTGTTCGACGTCCATGCCGCAATCGCGCGGCATCGCGCCACGGCCGGCCCCGACGCGGAACGCTTTTCGGAAATCTGGCGGGCAAAGCAGCTCGAATATGCCTGGACTCTGACGCTCGCCGGCCACTACGCCGATTTCTGGACACTGACCGAACGGGCGCTGGACTATGCCTTTGATCGCGTGCCGACGGTCAGCCGCGCGCTGCGCACCAAATTGCTCGACGCCTATTTGACGCTCGACGCTTTCGCCGATGCGCGCCCCGCGCTCACGGAGCTCAAGGAGCGTGGCCGGCGCATCGCCATTCTCTCCAACGGCACGCCGCGCATGCTCGATGCCGCGGCGCAAGGGTCGGGCATCGCCGCGCTGTGCGATGCCGTGCTGTCGGTGGATGCCGTGCGCATGTATAAGCCGCGGTCGGAAGTCTACGCGCTCGTCACCGATCGTTTCGGCGTCAAGGCGAGCGAGGTCGCGTTCGTTTCGTCGAACCGGTGGGACATCATGGGCGCGGCCTCATTCGGCTTCCGCACCGTATGGGTCAATCGCGCGCAGATGCCGCAGGAATATCCGCATCAACCGCCGGTACACACCGTGTCCGAGCTATCGGCACTGCCGTCGCTCGTGCTCTGACGTTACGCATTCACCGCGACCGCTTCGGCTTGAACCGGCGGCAGCAGTTGCGGGGCCACGAATGTGCCCTGCTCCAGCGCCTCGATCTGCTTGTCGAGCTGGTCGATGGCGTAGCGCGTGTAAGGGCCGATGTGGAGATAGAAACCCATCAGCGTGACCACGGCGCGCATCGCGCCGGGGTTGGTGTTCAGGCAATTGGTAAACGTGCGCCAGAACCGCGCGCGGTGCTCCGGCATGCGGCGCAGGATCTCCTGCACAACGTTGACGGTGCCGATCTTGGCGCGGATGTCGCCCTTGGGCATTTCGCGGCGGCGGTCGGAACAATCGAGCAGCGAGACCAGCCGGTCGATGCGCCCGCAATAAGCCTCGGGCGTGTAGACCGTGGCCAGCACGTGGCGAAGATCGCGGAGCACGTCCAGCCGTGGGCGCTTGGTTTCGAAATTCAACCCGCTGGCGATCTGGTCGTTGCCGCCCTTCGGCAAGAACTCGGCGTCGGCCTGCAGCCGTCCTTCGCGCGCCAGCCGGCGTGACAACTGGGTGTTCGGCAGTGCCCACAACAGTCCGACGGCCGACATCGGGATAGCGCAATTCTCGATCAGATCGATCATCGGTTCGGCGATCGAGCCCTTCTCGCTGTCGAAGCCGACGATGAAGCCGGCGGTGACGAAAATACCGGCACGATAGATCTTGTGGACGCTGTCCGGGATGCTGCGCCGCGTGTTCTGCTTCTTGCGCATCGCAATCAGCGTGTCGGTATCCGGACTTTCGATGCCCATGAAGATGACGAAGAAATTCGCCTTCTTCAGCATGTCTATGAGTTCAGCGTCGTCCGCCAGATTGAGCGACGCCTCGGTGGAAAACTCGAACGGATAATCGCGCTCCTCGAGCCATTTGATGAGGTGCGGCAGGAATAATTTGAGCGATTTTTTGTTGCCGATCAGATTGTCATCGACGAAATCGACGTGGCCGCGGTAGCCGAGCTGATAAAGGGCATCGAGTTCGGCCAGCATCTGCTCGGCGGTCTTGGTGCGCGGCACCCGGCCATAGAGCTCGATGATGTCGCAGAACTCGCAGGTGAACGGGCAGCCGCGGGAATACTGTACGCCGATATGCATGTACTGGTCGAACTTGAGCAGGTCGAAGCGCGGCTTCGGCGTCTTGGTGACGTCGGCCTGGAACTTCGGTGCCTCGAACAGTCCCTCGTTGCTGCCGCGGTCGAACGCATCGATGAGATGATCGATCTCACCCTCTGCTTCGCCGACGAGGCGGAAGTTCGCGCGCTCATAGACATGGGGACTCGAAGAAACATCCGGACCGCCGACGGCGACCGGCTTGCCGCGGCTGCGGCACAGCTCGATGATGTCCAGCGTGCTGGCTTGCTGGAACATCATGCCGCCGGACATCACCAGATCGGCCCAGGCCAGGTCGGCGTCGGCCAGCTCTTCGGTGTTGAGGTTGACCAAGCGAACGTTCCAGTCGCGCGGCAGCATGGCGGCGACCGTGATCAGGCCGAGCGGGATGGTCGGATATTTCGCGCCGACGACGGCGCATGACTCGCGGTAATTCCAGAACGACTCGTTGGTGAATCGCGGATAGACCATCAGGACATTGTGGGCCTTCGGCCGCGACATCCGTGCGCTTCCATTAAGCTGCTGTTCCAAGGAACCCCGCCCCGCCGCTATAATCGCCGCAGTATGGCGGTCCGGCCCGCCAGTTCAAGGACAAAGCCAGACTCCTCCGGCCCTGTCCAGCGTAGAAAAATACCGTAGGATCATGGCGTTATCGCGGCTCAGCGATCGTGGCCGCTGGCGGTTGGCGGCGATTCCGCTAACCTTGGGCTCCGATCCGCGCTTAGTCGCAACAAGGAAGCAAAAATGCGCGCCGCCTATTATGAGCAGAATGGCCCGGCCAACGCGGTGCTAAAGCTGGGCGAGATCGAACCGCCGCGGCCCGGGCCGGGTGAAGTGCGCGTCAAACTTGCCAAGTCAGGCGTCAATCCTTCCGACGTCAAGGCGCGCTCGGGCGCGACGCGCAAGATCGCCTATCCGCGCGTCATTCCGCACAGCGACGGTGCCGGCGAAATCGACCTGGTGGGCGACGGCGTGTCGGCCGCGCGTGTCGGCGAGCGGGTCTGGGTGTGGAACGGGCAATGGCTGCGCCCATTCGGCACCTGCGCTGAATACATCGTGCTCCCCGCCGCGCAGGCGGTGCGCTTGCCGGCCAAGACCAGTTTCGAAATCGGCGCCTGCCTCGGCATCCCGGCGATGACGGCCTACCACGCCGTTGCCGTGGCCGGCGCCGCGGCCGGCATGACGCTTCTGATCGCCGGCGGCGCCGGCGCCGTCGGGCATTACGCCGTGCAGTTCGCCAAGGCCGCCGGCGCGACCGTGATTGCTACCGTCAGTTCGCCCGAGAAAGCGGACGCCGCCCGCGCGGCCGGCGCCGATCACACCATCGATTACCGGCGAGAGAACGTCGGCGAGCGGGTGATGGCAATCGCCGCAAAGAAAGGCGTCGATGCCATCGTCGAAGTGGATTTTGCCGCCAACGCCATGCTCGCGCCCCACATGCTGCGCGAGCGCGGCACCATCGTGATTTATGGCACCGGTTCCCCGCAGTCAGAAATCCCCGGCATGTTCTTCCTGCGCAACGCCATCACATTGAAATTCATCTATGTGTATGAGCTTAACGCCGCCGAACGCAGCGCGGCGCTCGATGCCATCACCCGCTCGCTCGAGGCAGGCGCTCTCGTCACTCTGATCGGTAAAACATTTCCGCTCGCGGATATCGTCGCCGCCCATGAAGCTGTCGAAGCCGGCAAAATCCTCGGCAATGTCGTGGTCAATATCGGTTGACCGCCCTGCTCCGCGCGGCGCGTTGACGCGGGCAAGAATGCGTCGTTACCATTCGGCAAACACGTATTGAACGGGAGGATCATTATGCGCCTATTTTTTCAGCCGGCAATCAGCATGTTCATTGTTACGGCAGCGCTCGTGCCATCTGCCCATGCCCAGAACAATGCCGTGTATCTCGCCACCTATGTCGAAGTCATGCCCAACGCTATTGCTCCCGGCACAGCACTGCTCAAGCAATATCTCGACGCGAGCGTTAAGGAAGACGGCAATTTGCGCGCCGAAGCGCTTGCCG
>DATHHM010000028.1:0-9523 GCA_035317145.1 Xanthobacteraceae bacterium
AGCCCAATCCGATCACGCCGGATGGCATGTTCGGCATTTTTCTCGGGCATACATTTATCGTGACCGAGACCGGCCACGAGGTGGTGGACGATTTCCCGCTGGAGATCGCGGTGGCGAAGGGCTGAACGTCATTCCGGGGCCGAGCGAAGCGAGGAGCCCGGAATCCATAACCCCAGCGCTGGGGATATGGATTCCGGACTCGCCGCTTCGCGGCGATCCGGAATGACGCGGATTTACCGCGGCATCAAAAACTTGAAATCGCAGCCTTCATCTGCGCCGAGAATCTGCTCGGCGAACAGTTTGGCGTAACCGCGTTGCGGCGCTTCCGGTGGCGGAGGCATCGCGGCGGCGCGCTTTTTCAGTTCGGCGTCATCCACCAGAAGCGAGATGCGGCGCTCTTTCACCGAGAGGCGGATGCGGTCGCCGTTGCGCACAAGCCCGAGCGGGCCGCCGGAGGCGGCGTCGGGGGTGATGTGCAGGACGATGGTGCCGAACGCGGTGCCGCTCATGCGCGCGTCGGAAATCCGCACCATGTCCTTGACGCCGCGTTGCGCCAGTTTTTTCGGGATCGGCAGGTAGCCGGCTTCCGGCATGCATTCCGGCGCGTGCGGGCCGGCGTTCTGCAGCACCATGATGTCCTCGGGCGTGACGTCGAGCGCCGGATCGTCGATCCGGGCGGCGAGATCGGCCAGCGATGAAAACACTACCGCGCGGCCTTCGTGCTCGAACAATTTGGCGTCGGCCGCCGAGCGCTTGAGGATAGCGCCCTTCGGCGCCAGGTTGCCGAATAGCGCCACCAAGCCACCAGTTGGTTCCAACGGTTTGTCGGCCTCGGCGATGATCGATCTATCGATGTAGCTGTCGGCGTCGCCTTCGAGGCGTTCGCCGAGCGTCTCGCCGGTCACCGTCATGCAATCGAGATGCAGCAGCGGCTTGAGCTCGCGCAGCAGCGCGCCCATGCCGCCCGCCGCGCAAAAGTCTTCCATATAGCCGTTGCCGACCGGCTTGAGATTGACCAGCACGGGCGTCGAATCCGACAGCGTGTTGAGGTGATCGAGCGAGATTTTTATGCCGGCGCGGCCGGCGATCGCGGTCAAATGAATGACCGCGTTGGTCGAGCCGCCGAGCGCGAGCAGCACGCGCAGCGCGTTCTCGACCGACTTCGCGTTGATCAGTTGCGATGGCTTGAGTTTTGAGCCGATCAGCTTGACCGCCGCGGCACCGGTTGCCTCGGCGGCTCTTAGGCGATCCGCGTGCACGGCCGGGATCGCCGCGGTGCCGGGCAGGCAGATGCCGAGTGCCTCCGTGAGGCAGGCCATGGTCGAAGCGGTGCCCATCACCGCGCAGGTGCCGGCGGTCACCGCGAGCTGGCCTTCGACCTCGGAGATTTCGTCGGCATCGACGTCGCCCGCGCGATAGCGCGCCCAGAAGCGCCGGCAATCGGTGCAGGCGCCGAGCCGCTCGCCGCGATGCCGGCCGGTCATCATCGGGCCGGCGACCAGCGCGATGGCGGGCCGGTCGGCGGACACCGCGCCCATCAGCTGCGCCGGCACGGTCTTGTCGCAGCCGCCCATCAGCACCACCGCATCCATCGGTTGCGCGCGGATCATTTCCTCGGTGTCGATGGCCATCAGGTTGCGGTATTTGAGGCTGGTCGGCGTGAGGAAAACTTCACCGAGCGAAATGGTCGGGAATTCCAGCGGCAGCGCTCCGGCCGCGAGCACGCCGCGCTTCACCGCCGCCAACAGCTCGGGAAAATGGCGGTGGCAATTGTTGAAGTCGGAACCCGTGTAAGCAATGCCGATCACCGGCTTGTCGAGCATCGCGCGCGAATAGCCCATGGACTGCGCAAACGAGCGCCGCAGATAGCGGGAGAAATCGCGGTCGCCGTAATTGGTGAGACCGTGGTCTAAACCGACGGTAGCGTCTGACATGTGTTTTTCACGTCCTGATCGATGATGCGCGACGCTTTCGCGCGTCACGCATAGATTTTAAGCGCGTCTGCTACTTATTCATGCGCCGCAACGCGGCATAACGAAAGGTTTTGGTAATCGAATATGCGCAATTTCGCATCTGTTCTCCAGGATTTTTCCCGCCAAAAGTCCAGATGGCCGCCAATTCCCGTAACCGACCCATGCCGGCCTGGATTCTGCTTCCCGTCGGCTCTGCGGCTGCGGTCGCAGTCCTGATCACCTGGGGCACGGGAAGCCTGTTCCTCGGGCTTATCACCGCGCTGGTCGCTGCGCTTGCGGCGGCGTGGTGGTGCGAACAGATGCTGCGCGGCGTCGTCGGCACCATCGCCCAGATCGCCGGCGGCGACCGCTATGCCGCGCTGCCCGGCCGGATCGGCAGCGGCGCGCTCGGCGACAGCGCCGCGGCGGCGGAGCAGATGCGGCAAGTTTTGATCGATGCCGACGCGCTCGCGGTCGATCACCGCAGCCGGGAGGCGGAAACCCGGCTGCACCATGCCGGCCGCAGCTTCTTCACCCAGCGCTTCCGCACCACCGTCGACAAGCTCGTCGGCGTGTTTCAGTCCGCGGCCGAGGAAATCCAGGTCACCGCCGCCGATCTCGGCGCGCGCAACGTCGATGTGCGCCAGCGCACCGCGCACGCGGTGGATGCCGCCACGGCGGCGAGCCGTGACGTGGCCGCGGTTGCCGACGCCGCGCGCGAATTGCTGGCGCTGATCGTGCAGTCCACCACCGAAGCTGCCGCCGCCAAGGACGCCACCGCGCGCACCATGATCGATCTGGCGCGCACCGACCGCACCGTGCGCAGCCTCGCCGCGGCCGCCGAGCGCATCGGTACGGTGGTGAAATTGATCGAGGCCATCGCCTCGCAGACCTCGCTGTTGGCGCTCAATGCCACCATCGAGGCGGCGCGCGCCGGCGCCGCCGGCCGCGGTTTTGCCGTGGTCGCCTCGGAAGTCAAAACCTTGGCGCAGCAGACCGCCAAGGCCACCGGCGATATCAGCGCCCAGGTCCACGACATCCAGCACGCGGTGAACCAGACGGTGGAAGCCATCGCCGGCGTGTCGTCGAGCGTGACCACCATGAGCGAGGCCAACCGGCAATTGACCGGCATCCTCGATCACCAGGCCACCGAGATCGATCGCATCGGCAGCCGCGCCGAGCAGGTCGCCGTCGCCGTCGGCGGCGTGCTGCCGGAAATCTCCACCATCGCCAACAGCGTCGAGGCGGCCGGCAACGGCGTGCTGACCACCGCCGAGGATCTGCTCGGCCGCTCGAAATGGCTGGCGGATGCGATCTCGAGCTACTTCACCGACCTCGAGCACGGCTCGATCAAAATCGGCATCCTGCATTCGCTGTCCGGCACCATGACGGCGAGCGAGCGGCCGCTGCAGGAACTCTTGGTCATGCTGATCGAGCAGCAGAACGCGCGCGGCGGCCTGTTGGGCCGCCCGATCGAGCCGGTGATCGTCGATCCGCATTCCGACGCCAAGGCCTATGCCGAGCTCGCGCAAAAGCTCATTGCCGAGCACAAGGTCGCAGCCATCTTCGGCTGCTGGAGCTCGGCGTCACGCAAGGAAGTGCTGCCGGTCGTCGAGCGCGACAACGCGTTGTTGTTCTATCCGAGCCAGTATGAAGGCGAGGAGGCGTCGCGCAACATCTTCTATACCGGCGCGACACCGCCGCAGCAGGCCATTCCGGCCGTCAATTTCCTGCGCGACCAGGGCATCAACCGGTTCTTCCTGGTCGGCACCGATTACATCTATCCGCGCACCACCAACGCCATCCTCAAAGGCTATCTGGCGAGCCAGCATGTCGCCGACATCGCCGAGCGCTACACGCCGGCCGGGCTGAAGGACTGGCGCGCGGTGGTCGAGCACATCCGCCGCTTCGCCAAGGGCGGCCGCACCGCCATCGTCGCCACCGTCAGCGGCGATGCCAACGTGCATTTCTTCCGCGAACTGGCCGCCCAGCAGGTCAGCGCCGGCGTCATTCCTGTCATGTCGCTGTCGATCAACGAGGCCGAGCTGCCGGCGCTGATGCGCTCGAATGTGGCCGGCAATTTCGTCGCCTGGAATTACCTGCACGCCTTCGACACTCCGGAGAACCGCGCCTTCATCGCCGAGTGGCGCCGCTTCACCGGCAGGCCCGAGGCCATGACCAACGACCCGATGGAAGCGACCTGGATCGGCTTCCATTTGTGGGCCGCGGCGGTCGAGGCCGCGGGCACCACCGACATTGCCAAGGTGCGCGAGGCGCTGGGCGGCAAGCGCATCGCCGCGCCGAGCGGTTTTACCGTGCAGATGGATGGCCAGACCCATCACCTCTATAAGCCGGTGATGATCGGCCGCATTACCGACGACGGCCGGATCGTGCCGGTCTCGGTCACCGAGGGCCTGGTGCCGCCCGATCCGTGGAGCCCGTGGCTGGCTCGCAATCAGGCTCGAACTGTGCGCAAAGCGGCGGGATAATAGGGCTGCAGAGTCCGCATTGATCCGCATCAATGCCGCGGCAACCAACCCCCCGGATAAAGCCTCGACAAGCGCCCTGGAACGCCTCTAAAACTACCCTGGTCGAGTTCCAAAGAGGCCACAGGCGGTGCGCGCCTGCCGGACACTTCACTATGAATGATCGTCGGAATTCTCGCGTCGATTATCATGCTTTTTTCGCCGATGCGCTCGGCCGGCTGCACGCCGAGCGGCGCTACCGTGTCTTTGCCGACCTGGAGCGGATCGCCGGCCGCTTTCCGCACGCGATCTGGCATTCGCCGGACGGGCCGAAGAACGTCGTGATCTGGTGCTCCAACGACTATCTCGGCATGGGGCAGCATCCAAAAGTCATCGGCGCCATGGTCGAGACCGCGACCCGCATGGGCACCGGCGCCGGCGGCACCCGCAATATCGCCGGCAACAATCACCCGGTGGTCGAGCTCGAGCGTGAGCTTGCCGACCTGCACCGCAAGGAAGCGGCGCTGGTCTTCACATCGGGCTATGTGTCGAACGAGACCGGCATTTCCACGCTCGCCAAGCTGATGCCGAATTGCCTGATCCTGTCCGACGCCTGGAACCACAATTCGATGATCGAGGGCGTGCGCCAAGCGTATACCGAGAAGCAGATTTTCCGCCACAACGACATGGCGCATCTCGAGGCGCTGCTCGCCGCTGCCGATCCGGCGCGGCCGAAGCTGATCGTGTTCGAAAGCCTCTATTCCATGGACGGCGACTTGGCGCCCGTGCATCAGATCTGCGATCTCGCCGAACGCTACGGCGCCATGACTTATGTCGACGAGGTGCACGCGGTCGGCATGTACGGCCCGCGCGGCGGCGGCATCACCGAGCGCGACGGCGTCATGAACCGCATCGACGTGATCGAGGGCACGCTTGCAAAAGCGTTCGGCTGCCTCGGTGGCTATATCGCCGGGTCGACCGCGCTGATCGACGCGGTGCGCTCCTACGCGCCGGGATTTATCTTCACCACCGCGCTGCCGCCGTCCGTCGCCGCCGCGGCGACCGCGGCGATCCGGCATCTGAAAACCTCGCACTGGGAGCGCGAACGCCACCAGGATCGCGCCGCGCGCACCAAGGCGGTGCTGGCCGCCGCGCGGCTGCCGGTGATGACCAGCCCGACGCATATCGTGCCGGTCTATGTCGGCGATCCGGAGCTGTGCAAAGCGGCGAGCGATCTATTGCTCGCCGACCACGGCCTCTACCTTCAGCCGATCAATTATCCGACCGTGCCGAAAGGCACCGAGCGGCTGCGCATCACGCCGAGCCCGTATCACGACGATGCGCTCATCGACGCACTCGCCGAAGCGCTGGTCGATGTCTGGCAAAAACTCGGTCTGCCGTTCAAAGAGCGCGCGCTCGCCGCCGAGTGATTAAATACTTGCGATTGAAATAATGGCGTTACCCTGAGCGAAATCGCTCACGTCCCAAAATCGCTTGCGTCTGACGTCCGCTGAAGTTGCGTCACGAGCGCGGCAACGCGTCCGGTCACCAGTAGCCGCGGCCGCGACCCCAGTATCCGCCGCCGCCGAACAGCAGCACCAATACAACGATAATCAAAACCATTTCCATAACAGTCTCCCTTGCTGGCGACGGCGTTATTTGCCGCGCACCGCATCTTTCAAACCGCCGATCGCGTTTTGCACTTGGCCGGCAGCCTTATCGGTCTTGCCTTCGGTTTCCAGCTTCTTGTCGCCGAGGATCTTTCCGGCGGTTTCCTTCACGGCTCCCTTGGCCTGCTCGGCCGAGCCTTTGATGCGATCTTTGTCCATTGTCGTATCCTCGATGTCGGTTGGGTCTCGGATAACGGCTGGCATCGATGTTTTGTTCCGGATAGTGTGAGATGCATAGGCGCATGCACCGCGTCCGTCTTGCGCTCTGAACTGAGCAATTCTGCACAGTCTTTATCGCGCTGACAGTTCAGCTATCCTGACAGTCAAAAGGCGTCTAATTTCCCACCCACCCATCGGACATCCCGCACGGAGTATTTGGCATGGCGAAGAAATCCCGGAACAAGACCAAGAAGCGAGCCAAGGCCGCTTATCCCGGCATGATGGGTGACGGCACCGAGGAGCAGAATCTCGGTCAGCGCGGCAACCCGGCCGCGCGCATAAAGAAGAAGGAAGTCGCGGCAGCCTTCGGCAAACCACGCTCCAAGAAATAGCTTTCGCGTCGAAACGCACAAGTCTGCGATATCGCTGAATATTTTCTCGGTTGACGAGCCCGTCCGGCGCAACGTCCGGAAAGCTGTCGATACGTTGCGCCTCTTTCGCGGGCAGGCAAGCGCTATGTCCGGTATCGGACATTTTACTCGACTTCGCGCGGAAAGAAGAGCACGTTGATAAGGGGTGACGTGCTAAAACACTAAAATCGAGGATGCTGCGAAAAAAGCAGCGTCCGCGCCGGCTTGGTTCGCTTCGCTTGCTATCTGAGCCCGGCTACAGGTACCCGTCGCCCGCGACATATCCGGGCGAGACAGCTTTAGGCGAGACAAAAATTTTTTTGTCCGCAAGCGCGAAATTCGCCGCCGCTGGGTTGCTTGGCGATCTGCCGTGTATCGGCATGAGTGCGACAATAAAGAC
This sequence comes from Xanthobacteraceae bacterium, assembly GCA_035317145.1. Taxonomy (GTDB): domain Bacteria; phylum Pseudomonadota; class Alphaproteobacteria; order Rhizobiales; family Xanthobacteraceae; genus BOG-931. The sequence goes on from DATHHM010000028.1 coordinate 7,057, forward strand.
TTGGCGGTATAGCGACGAATCGAAGCGGCAGATCAATGTCCGGTATCGGACATGCCTGATTTGGATCAATGTAGTTTGGCCGGCTTCGGCCGAAAATCGGCTTTTGTCCGGGTGTCCAAGGAACGAATTGGACATAGAGGGAAGCGACAAAATGACCATCGAGCAGTCGCGGGAAAGGGCGGATCCCCCGGATGTCATTTTTGAAAACCGCGAGCGCCGCACGGTCGCGAGCTACAAACGCGAGCTGGTAAGGCACCGGCGCGCTGAAAGCGGGCTTCGCGAGGCTCTCGCCCGGGAAGAGGCTTTGCTGAGTCAAAAGGACGCGTTGATCCAACAACAGGCGGTGTTGCGGCAGGAGGCCGATCATCGGCTGTTGAACGGCCTGCAAATGGTCGTAAGCCTGCTGTCGCTGCAAGGCCGGGCGTCGGAGAATGCCGAGGTTGTTTCGCAATTGGCCGCGGCAGCCGACCGCGTTGCCACGATCGGGCGCATCCACCGGCGGCTCCATTCATTCGATGGCGTACAAACCTTTGCGCTCAAGCAATATGTCGAGGACCTGTGCGGTGATTTCTCCATGATGCTGTCCGCGGAGCGCCCCGAGCGGGACATCGTCGTCGAGGGGATTGAAATCGAGCTGCCGGCCGCCACCGCCATTCCACTCGGCTTCATCGCCAGCGAACTGATCACGAACGCAACCAAACACGGTAGCGGCCGGATCACCGTCCGGTTGGAAGCAAATCCGGCCAAGGGCCACGCGCTATCGGTGGCCAGCGATGGGCCGGCTTTGCCGGAGGGATTCGATCCGGGCGCCGGCAAAGGACTGGGCAAAGGACTGGGAATGAGGATTATTCGATCTCTTGTCGAACGGATCGGCGGTGAATTGCGGATTGATCGAGGCGATAAGAGCCAAGGCGCGCGATTTACGGTGCTGTTCTCCTGATGGCCTACAAAACGAAGGCCAAGGTGGGAAAAGTCACCGCAGCGGCCGCCAATCCCAGCTTGGTGCGGCCGTCATCCCGGACGGCACCGGTCAGCAGGAAAAGCAGAGCCGCTTTGCCCAAGAAGGGCAGAGCTTCATTCGATCCAAAAGCGTTTCTCGCCCGTGTCGGCGACGGCCGAAGCCTCGCCAAGTACCGCAAAGGCCAGATCGTCTTTTCGCAAGGGGAGGTTGGCGACGCGGTCTTCTATATCCAGAAGGGCAAGGCGAAGGTCACCGTCGTTTCGGAGCAAGGCAAGGAAGCCGTCGTCGCAATCCTGGGAACGGACGAATTCTTCGGCGAGGGATGTCTTGCCGGGCAGCTGCAGCGTATCTCGACGGTCACGGCCATGACGGACGCCAGCATTGTCCGCCTGGAAAAGGCGGCCATTATCCGGGTGATCCATGAGGAGCCGGCATTCTCCGAGATGTTCATCGCGCATCTATTGGGCCGGACCATCCGCGTCGAAGCCGACCTTGTCGATCAGCTGTTCAATTCGAGCGAGAAACGGCTTGCCCGGATGCTCCTGCTGTTGGCGAATTTCGGCAAGCAAACCAAGCCGGAGCCGATCATCGCCAAAATCAGCCAGGAGACGCTTGCGGAGATGATTGGAACGACGCGGTCGCGCGTGAGTTTCTTCATGAACAAATTTCGCAAGCTAGGCTTCATTGAATACAACGGCGGCATCGAAAACGGCATCGAAGTCCACAGCTCATTGTTGAATGTCGTTCTGCACGAGCAGCCGCAAATCAAGAATTGAGTTCTCATTTCCTGTTTACGCGCGGGCATGCGGCGAGTGCAGCCGGCTCGATGTGAGCAATATTGCACAGACTCCGGCGCGGCAATGAGCTTCAGTCAGTGCAATAAACTGGAGACAAGACCATGTCGCTTGGACTCATCCTCGTCATCATCCTCGTCATTTTCCTGTTTGGCGGCTTCAGCGGCCGCTTCGGCGGCTACGGTTACGGCTATGGACACGGCGGCATCGGCATCATCGGCGTCATCTTGATCATCATCGTCGTTCTGATGCTGCTCGGACGGATTTGACGTTAATTTTCCCGCACGGACGCCGTCTGCGCCGTCTGCGCCGGACCGTGCCATGCTCGGTCGCTCGGATCAGCGTTTCGCGCCATGCGCGGCCAAGGGAGCAGTGGCCAGGGGAGCAATCGTTTTGGCGCACGTAAATACACCGCGATCGACGGCGGTGGACAAGCTGATCGAACCGATGACGCCAGTGCCGTCCGTGCAGGACGTCATGCTTGCTGCCATTCCAAATTTGCGCGCATTCGCGATGTCGCTGAGCGGGAACGCCGACCGTGCCGACGACCTGGTGCAGGAAACGGTGATGCGCGCCATGGCCAACATCGGTTCGTTCACGCCGGGGACGAATATGGCGGCGTGGCTTTTCACCATTCTGCGCAATTTATTTCGGTCGCAATACCGCAAACGCCGCCGCGAAGTCGAAGATCCCGATGGCAGCTACCTGGCCA
>DATHHM010000029.1:0-3208 GCA_035317145.1 Xanthobacteraceae bacterium
CTGCACCCATCTCGGCTGCATTCCGCTGTTCTACCCGACGCCGAGCGCGACGGCACCGGTGCCGAGCTGGCCGGGCGGCTATTTCTGCCCCTGCCACGGCTCCAAATACGATGCCGCTGGCCGGGTTTTTTCCGGCGTGCCGGCGCCGTACAATCTGCCGGTGCCGCCCTATCGCTTCACCAGCGACACCACGATCCGGGTCGGCGAGAACCCGACCGACTCGGCTTGGAATTTCGACGCTATCCGGCAGCTCTGATCGCGCTCCGCGCGCGCAACTTGAGCCCGCGCAATAATCACTCCGCCTTGATGCCGGCGGCGCGGATGACTTTGCCCCACTTTTCGGTTTCGTCGGCGATGAATTTTGAAAAGTCGGCCGACGACATCGGCATCGGCTCGCCGCCCAGGTCGGCAAGCCGTTCCTTGATCTTGGCATCGGCGAGGCCAGCGCTGATCTCACCGTTGAGCTTGGCGACGATGTCTGCGGGCGTATTTCTCGGTGCGCCGATGCCGAACCACGCGGTCGCCTCGTAGCCCGGCACGAATTCGCCCACGGTCGGCACGTCCGGGAGCGCCGCGGAGCGCTTCGCCGAGGTGACCGCCAGCGCGCGCAGCTTTCCGGCTCTGATATAGCCGATGGTCGAGAGCGTGGGCTCGAACATGACCTGCACTTGTCCGCCCATGAGATCGACCAGCGCGGGGCCGCCGCCGCGATAACCAACGCGGACGAGGTCAATGCCGGTCATGAACTTGAACAGCTCGCCGGCAACGTGGGGCACGGTGCCATTGCCGGACGAGGCCATATTGATCTTGCCCGGATTGGCCTTGGCATAGGCGATGAATTCGGGGACCGTGTTGGCCGGGACCGCCGGATTGACCACCATGACTTCGGGTACCCGCAGGATGCCGGCGACCGGCGCGATATCGCGGATGAAATTGAAATTGAGGTTGTCGTAAAGCGTTGCGTTGATCGCCGCAGGCGCCGGGACCAAAAGGAGCGTATAACCGTCCGCCGACGATCGCACGACGAATTCGGTAGCCACATTGCCACCCGCGCCGGGCCGGTTCTCGACGACAAATTGCTGACCGAGCCGCTCGGACAGCCACTGGGCTGTCAGGCGCGCAGAAATGTCGTTCGGGCCGCCGGCGGCAAAACCGACGATGATATGCACCGGGCGGCTCGGATAAGTTTCCGCCCATGCCGAGCGCACCACTGCCGGCAGCGCGATGGCGGCGGCGGAAAGACGCAGAAATTCGCGACGGGGAAGCTTCATGGCATCGCCCCCAATGCATGTGAGTACTTCCGACCAGGCAGTTTCGCCGTTGAAAGCGAAGGAATCAAGCCAACAGCGCGATCAGTTCACGCATATCCGGTTGCGCTTCGAGCGTTAGCACCAACGCGCGCGCGCGTTCGGCGCGCTCGCGACCGATGACCGGCACCGCATTGGCCATGAATTTCGTTTCGATCGCGGCGTCGCTCATCGGGTTGTCGGCGGTGCCGCTGGCGTGGGCGATGTGAACTTCGTGGCGCCTGCCGCCGGCGATGATCGCCGCGTAGGCTTCATCCTTGCGCAAACTGTCGTCGGCCTGCGCTTTCACCTTGCGGCGCAGTGCCGCGACGGCCGGATCGGCGGCTTTGGCATCGGAATATTGCGCGACGCCGGCGGCGCCGTCGATCAAAGCCACCGCCGCCGAATGCACCGTCGAGAATTTCGACTGCAAGCCGGTCGACGGTTCGACGACGCCGGTGATCGACAGCACCAGCGGGTGAACCTTTAAAGCGATTTCGCTCACCGCGGCGGGATCGATGGCCTCGCGATTGCGCAGCGCGATCACCGCATCGATCAGCGGATGCAACACGACGCCACAGGCATAGGGCTTGTGGCCATTGGTTTCGATCATCCAGCTCTCACCAAGCCCGGCAGTCAGTTGCTCCGGTGCGGCGACGTCGCTGTAGATGCGAGCAAAACCGCGCTTGCCCTCGATGATCTCCTGCGTGGAATCGAAGCCGCGCTCCGCCAACAGTGCCGCCAGCACGCCGTTCGCCGCGGCCTTGCCGGCATGAAACGACTTGCCCATGGTGCCGCGGTTTTGCTGCATGCCGGCGGCCTGGGTCGCGGCGATGCCCAGCGTGTAAGTGAGCCGCTGCCGGTCGAGCTTGAGCAGCTTGCCGCAAGCGGCGCCGGCCGCGATGGTGCCGAGCGTGCCGGTCAGATGCCAACCGCCTTTGTGATGGCCCGGCGCGGTGCGGCCTGAGCGCACGCCGGCCTCAAAACCCGTCGCATAGGCCAGCATGAAGTCGACGCCGCTCACAGGCGCGCGTTCGGCGAGCGCAAACAGCGCGGCGAGCACCGGCGAGCTGGTGTGCAGCACGACGCCGCCCATGTGCGTATCATCGTAATCGAGCACGTGTCCCATCTGGCCGTTGGCCAGTGGCGCATCGGTAAGGCCGAGCCGCAATTTTCGGCCGAACACGGTCGCCTGCGGACGGCCGGAAATCTCCTGCAACACGGCGAGCAGCGTGGTGATGGTTTTGTGACCGCTGCCGGCGAGCGCGCAGCCGATCCAATCGAGCACGCCGCGGCGCGCCTCGTGCTTCGCAGCCGCACTCAGATCGCCGAACTGCGCCACCGCCAAATAGCCGCACAGCGTCTTAGTCAGCGTTTCCGCTTCGGTGTTGAGATTTTGGTCCATATTGTTTGCTGATTTTTTGTTATTGCGGCTCGATGCCGGCATCGTGGATGGCTTTGGTCCAGCGCGCGACGTCAGCTTTGATCCGGCTGTTCGCCTCCTCCGGCGTGCCGCCGATCGGCTCATAACTGAGCTCGCGCATTTTCGCGACCAGATCGGCCGATTGCAGCACGGCATTGGTTTCGCCATTGAGCTTTGCGATCACGTCCTTCGGCGTGCCGGCCGGCGCGGCCAGGCCGTACCAGCCGACCACCTCGAAACCCGGCAGCGTTTCCGTCATGGTCGGCAGCTCGGGCGCCAGGCCTGAGCGCTTCGCAGCGGTCACCGCCAGCGCGCGGATTTTACCGGCCTGGGCGAGCGGCAATAGCGCGGTCGCGGGACCGAACATCATCGGAATCTGGCCGCCGGCGAGGTCGGTCGCGGCGGGCGCGGCGCCCTTGTACGGCACGTGAACCATATCCACGCCGACGGCGCGCTTAAACAGCTCGCCGGCTAAATGCAGCGTCGAGCCGATCCCTGC
>DATHHM010000030.1:0-13931 GCA_035317145.1 Xanthobacteraceae bacterium
CTGGCGCGAGCATTGATCGGCCGGCGCCGTTGTGATTATATCTAACCAATATATAGCTATAAACTGGTTATACTAGAAACTCGTGCTGGGCACGTGGAACCGAAACCCCGACACCATCGTTGAGCAACAGCTGTAGAATTCGGCATTGAGGAGATCGGAAGAAGACATGACAGATGCACCAAAGACCGGAACACGGGAAGAGTGGCTCGCAGCGCGGCTCGATCTGCTCAAGGCGGAGAAGGAACTGACGCGGCGCAGCGATGAGCTAAGTCGGCGGCGGCAGGAGCTGCCCAGGGTTCGAATCGACAAGGAATACCGCTTCGAGACCAAAGAAGGAAAAGCGTCCCTCGCCGATCTCTTCAGGGGACGCTCGCAGTTGATCGTCTATCACTTCATGTTCGGACCCGACTATACGGCGGGGTGTGCGACCTGTTCGACGATCGCTGACGGGTTCAACGGCTTCGTTGTTCATCTGGCCAACCACGACGTCACGCTTTCGGCGGTGTCGCGGGCGCCTCTCGTGAAGCTCCAGGAGTACGAGCAGCGGATGGGTTGGAGCTTCTCTTGGGCGTCCTCGCTCGACGGCGACTTCAACTTCGACTTCGACGTCTCGTTCACCGAGGAGCAACAGCGCGAGGGGGCCATAGAATACAACTACCGGCGCGAGCCGGCGTTGAAGGAGAGCGGGATCGGCGACTCACTGACGAAGCGCGGCGAGGGACCTGTCGCCGCGAATGCAGTCATGACTGGGACCGACGTGGCGACCTATACGCGTGAGAGGCCGGGCATGAGCGCGTTCGTGCTCGAGGACGGGGTCGTCTACCATACCTATTCCGCCTATTCGCGCGGAGTGGACGGCCTCTGGGGCATGTACCAGTGGCTCGACCGCGCCCCCAAGGGACGCAACGAGACGGGGACAGGGATCTGGTGGCGCCGCCACGACGAGTACAGCAGCAAATAAGGGAGGGGCCGCGATGTCGAGCCCTCGGGCAGCCGCGACGGCAACCGCGCTAACGGCGACGCTCGGGCTCGCCGCCGCATCTTGGTTCGTCGCGGTCCGGCAGATGAGCGGGATGGACATGGGCGTTGCGACCCCGCTCGGCCCCTTCACGTTCTTTGCTGCCATGTGGGTGCCGATGATGGCGGCAATGATGCTGCCGGGCGCGGTCCCGGCAGCTTTGAGACGCGCTGATGCTGGTGCGGGCGCCGTGCTGCTATTCGTCGGGTCGTACCTCGCCGTGTGGGCACTCGTCGGCATTGCGCTGTATGCGTTGTATCGACCGCATGAGACACTGGCCGCCGGCGCGATTACCATCGCCGCAGGAATCTACGAGGCCACCCCGCTTAAGCAATTCTTCCGCCGGCGCTGCCGCGATAACGTCCATTCCGGATTCGCGTTCGGACTGGACTGCTTGGGTTCGAGCATCGGCCTGATGCTGATGTTGCTGGCACTGGGCGTCATGAACGTCATGTGGATGTTCGTGATCGGCGTCATTATCGTTGCCCAGAAGCTTCTGCCCGCGAGAGCTGTCATCGACGTACCGGTGGCACTGGCAATCGTCGGACTCGGCATCGTGATCCTCATCTCACCCTCTTCGGTTCCCGGACTCGTGCCAGCGATGGCACCGATGTGAATCCTATTCCGAGCCAAGCAATCCGACGGATGGCAATAAACGTCCGAGCACCGATGAGTTTCAGCTTCCATGCCGATTTTACAGATGAGGTCGGCATCGAAGACGCGAAAACATGACCGAGGCCGTGTAGCAAGAGGAGAGAACCGTGAGAGAGATCATAAGAGATGAGCTTGCCGCGCCCAAAATAGCCGATCGGGGCACTTTCCAGGCCGAGCTGGACGGATTGCGGGTCCGAGAAAAGGCTCACACAAGAGAAGGTGACGCCATTGCGGCTGCCCGCCGACGGCTTCCCATGGTCGCGGTTGCTAGCGACACGCCGCTGATTGGCGAACATGGCGCGATAACACTGTTGGATGCGTTTGAGGGACGCCGGATGCTCATCGGCTACTACTTCCTGTGGCGCACCGGCCGCCCGGCGCCGGAGCAGTGCGAGGGGTGCACGTGGGTTACATCGCAGGTCCGCGAGCTGTCCTACATTCATTCTCGCGACGTCACCTACGCCGTGTTGTGCCAAGGCCCATACCAAGAGAGCGCCCGATATCGCGACTTCATGGGCTGGGAGATGCCTTGGTACTCCGCCCAAGACTCGCTCGACACCCTTCTGGTTGGACGCGAGGTGGGCCTGTTTCACCTCGTTTGCTACCTGCGACAAGGATCCGATGTCTTCGAGACCTACTGGACAACGGGGCGCGGCGTCGAGGCGATGGACAACAGCTACGATCTGCTCGACTTGACCGTCTACGGGCGGCAGGAGACGTGGGAGGACTCGCCGGCCGGCTGGCCGCTACGGTCTCAAGGCAAGGAAAACTTCCGTATCGATGGACGTCCCATGGCCCAGTGGTCTCGCGTGAAAACCGGGCATTCCGACGACTTGGGAACCGGCCGGCGCTGAACCGCGCCTCCCACTTCTTCGACCACAAGCGGTGAGGTTTATCTCGGGCAAAGACCGAGACCTGCAGCGCCCCGGAATGAAGAAGGTTACTGCGCCGCCTCGATGCGGTTCTCGGCCGGCAGTTTGGGCGGCTCGACGATGACTTGTTGCATGACTTGCGGCTGCGGCAGGAGCGCCGCGGCCTTGGCTTCCACACCGCGCCAATAGGCGAACGCGTTGAAGCGCGTGCCCTCGATGGTGGCGAGGATGACGGCGGCGATGAACGGCAGGCTCTGCACCACCAGCACAGCAGCGAAGATATTGATCTCGTGGACCTGCTTGTAATTGGTGATCACAAGCGTCAGCGCGGCGACCAGCAGCAGCACGGCGATCACCGCCTCCCAGAACGCCGAGAAATCCGGACCCTTGCGCGTGCCGCCGCCCTTGGCGGTGCGCAGGAACGGCACGCTCTCGTTGATGATGCCCATGCCGACGGCGCGCGCCACCGTCCATTGCACGGCCATTGCGGCGCAGACGGCGCCGAGCATTTGCCCGGGCGACACCCGCACGCGCAGCCGATAGAGCGTGATGAAATGGATCACCGACACCGTAAACGTAGCGATGATCGGCAGGGTGAGGATGCGATCGGGCACCGCGATATTGGCAAACGCGACGACCGGGACCCAGATGAGGTTCAAAAGCGCGACGACGACGCCGATGCTGTCGGAGCCGAGCCAGTTGAGCCAGCCGATGCCGTATTCGCGCTTCTGCTCGCGGGTGAGACCGTCGACCCGCGGCAACATCCGCCGCCAATGCTTGCGCAGCAGCTGGAAGCCGCCATAGGCCCAGCGCTGACGCTGGCGCTTGTAGGCGTCGAAGGTGTCGGGCAGGAGCCCATGACCGTAGCGATGGTTGGTGTAATGGGCGACGTAGCCGTGTTCGAGGATGGCAAGGCCAAGATCGGTGTCCTCGACGATGGTGTCGGTCGACCAATTGCCGGCGGCTTCCAGCGCGGCGCGCCGGATCAGCGCCATGGTGCCGTGCAAGACGATGGCGTTGACTTCGTTGCGCTGGACCATGCCGATGTCGAAGAAGCCGGCATATTCCGCGTTCATGGCGCAGTGCATGACGGAACGGTCGCCATCGCGGTGGTCCTGCGGCGCCTGCACGAAGCCGACGCGAGGATCGGCGAATAGCGGCACCAGATCCTTGAGCCAATTCGGCTCGACGACGTAGTCGGCATCGATGCTGCCGATGATTTCGGCGTCGGCTGCGGTGTGGTCCAGCGCCACGCGCAACGCACCCGCCTTGTAGCCGGCAAGCTTGTCGACCCGGAGGAATTTGAAGCGTTCGCCGAGCGTGCGGCAGTGCGCTTCGATCGGTTCCCAATATGCCGGATCGGGCGTGTTGTTGATGACCACCACGCATTCGAAATTGGGATAGTCGATGCGGGAGACGGCATCGAGCGTCTGCACCAGCATCTCCGGCGCTTCGCGACAGGCCGGGACGTGGATGGACACCTTTGGGGTGCGGGCCTCTTCCTGCGCCGGCACCAGCGGCGGCGCGTTGGCAAGCCGCCGCGGGCCGCGGCCGAAGGCGATTGTGGCAATCTCCTCCAGGCGCGCCAGCGCGATGGCGACCAGTGGGATGAGGAGGAGGAGGCCGAGGCCTAGCGCAAAAGCGGCGCCCGGCACGAAGTAATGGCCTTTCCAGAAGGCGACGATGGCGGCAAACCAGGCGCCGACCGCGTTGGCGGACGCCGCCAACATCAAAGCCTGCGCGGCGGTGGCCCCGCTCATGGCCAGGATCGGCAATGACAGCAACACGCCAAGGAGGACGGCGAGGCCGGCGCGCTTGATGTAGTCGGGGTCGGTGATCACGCCGGTCCAGGAAAATTTTGCATCGCGCGACGCATCGAACAGTCCCCAATAGGGCCCGACGCCGCCTTCAAACGTCTTCCACGGCTGATCGATGGCTTCGACGATGTTGTAGTCGATGCCATAGGCGTCGGCGCGATGGACGAAATCGCGGATCACGGCTGCCTGTTCCATGCGGCCGGGATTGGCATCGTGGAAATTGTAGCCGGCGCTCGGCCAGCCGAACTCGGCGATGACGATGCGCTTGCCCGGGTGCATCTGGCGCAGCTTGTCGTAGAACTCGAAGCTGTGGTCGACCGCGTGGGTGTAATCGAAGCCTTCCCAGTAGGGCAGGATATGCGCGGCGATGAAATCGACGGCCGAGGCGAGTTCCGGATGGTCGATCCAGACCGTCCAGATTTCGCCAGTGGTTACAGGGACCGGGCTCTGCCGCTTCACCTTTTGGATGAGCTGAATCAGGTCGTCGACGGTCATCTCGGCGCGCAGCGTGGTTTCGTTACCGACAACGATGGCGTTGACGTTGCTGTTGTGGCGGGCGAGGTCGAGCGCCGAGCGGATTTCGCGCTCGTTGCGCTCCTTATCCTTGTCGATCCAGGCGCCGACCGTGACCTTCAGACCGAATTCGGCGGCGATCGGCGGCACGAGCTCGGCGCCGCCGGTCGACGAATAGGTGCGGATGGCCCGCGCATAGGGCGCGATAGCCTTCAGATCGGCACGGATCTGTTCGGCGGTGGGGCGTTGACCAGAGTCGGGGTGCGAAGAATCCGCGAACGGGGCGTAGGAGACGCTCGCGAGCTGACCGGTGAAATCCGGAGCAGTTTCTTTTGTTCTAAGCAGTGCCCACAGCCCGGCATGCACGCACGCTACAAGCGCGAGTACAGCTACGACGGTGCGCATCGACTTTCAACCACGCGGGGCGAGGGTACACGGGCCCGAACCTGTCCCCAAGGTTCGACGTTGGTCGTAAGGCGATGAGGCTACCTTGCGAGCGGCGTACAAACAAGTAGCGTTGGTGCATGGCAAATTCAAGACAACGTGCCGTGATGTCGTGCGACATTCGGCGCGCGGTCGAACGCGGCGGGCGCGCGCCCTCTAGCGGTTCGTGGTCGGGCTCGGCACCGACGCGGCGGGGGCGGTGGCCGGCGCGGTTGCCTGCAAACTGGGATTGATCCAGCAGGAATTCACCCGGCCGTTGAGGCTGTCGGCAGCTTTCGGATCGATATTGTTGGAATGTAAGAGCAGGCAGCGGAAGGTTGCCTGGATATGGCCGCTCGGGCAGCCGAAGCGGTCGTACAGGTCGAGATGGCGGAAGGCGGTGTCGAGATCGTCGCGCCATAACAGGCTGACCACCCGCCGGCCGAGCCAGACGCATTCGGGATTGCCGGCAGGCCCGCCCAGCGCCTTTTGCGCTTCGGCAAATTCATCGACCTTTTGCGGCTCCTTGGCCGGCTCTTGGCCATTCGCCGGGGCCTGGTCGGTCGGCTTGGCTTCGGTGCTCTGGGCCAGTGCCGGGGCGGCCAGCGGTGCCGCCGCGGCCGCGGCGAGCCCGAGCGCAAGACAGACGCCTAACGCAACGCTTAACACACGATGACACATGGGTTTGACTTGGGTACTGACCTGTTTGCGCTGATGGAACGGACGTTTCCCGGCTATGGACTAAGCCACCTTTCCGGCGTTGATTTCCGCCACAGCCGCCCTGACAACAGCCTAACTGCGCCCGTTTGTCCAGCACGCATGGCGGCGCAACAAGGTTGACCTTGGCAGGACCGGTTCCCGCGGTTAATCCGACAAGCATGTCGCGCATCCTGGCCGGCCAACCGGTTACGTTTTTTGCCATAACCGCCCTGGCGATCGCCGTGGCCTGGTGGTGGCTGGGCAAGCCGGTGACGCTGCCGCCGTCACCGCTCGCGGCGGGCGAAAAGCTCTACTGCGTCTCCTATGCGCCGTTCCGCGACGGCCAGGATCCGCTGGTCGAAACTACGCAAATCCCGCCGCAACAGATCGACGAGGATTTGAAATTTCTGGCGCGCTACACCGATTGCATCCGCACCTATTCGGTCGAGAACGGCCTCGATAAAGTTCCCGAAATCGCCCAACGCTATGGGCTCAAGGTCCTGCAGGGGCTGTGGCTATCCAACAAGATCGTGCGCAACCGCGCGCAAATGGCTACCACCGTGGCGCTTGCCAAAAAGTATCCGGACGTGATCCGGGCGGTCATCGTCGGCAACGAGGTGCTGCTGCGCGGCGAAATGTCGGCTCCCGATCTCGGCGCCTTCATTCGCGAGGTCAAAGCCCAGATCGCCCAGCCGGTCACCTATGCGGACGTCTGGGAGTTCTGGCTGCGCTATGCCGAACTGCAGAGCGCGGTCGATTTCGTCACCATCCATATCCTGCCCTATTGGGAGGATTTTCCGCTGCCGGCTTCGCGCGCCGCGGCCCATGTCGATGCCATCCGCAAAAAGGTGGTGGCGGCCATTCCGAACAAGGAGATCGTCATCGGCGAGTTCGGCTGGCCGAGCCACGGCCGCATGCGCGAGGGCGCGCTGCCGTCGCCGTCGAACCAGGCCCGCGCCATCGAAGAGACCCTGACGCTCGGCAAGCGCGAGAATTTCCGGGTCAACATCATCGAGGCCTTCGATCAGCCCTGGAAGCGCGCGCTCGAAGGCTCGACCGGGCGTTACTGGGGCATTTTCGACCGTTCGACCCAGGGGCCGAAATTTAACCTTGGCGGCGCCGTGTCAAATCACCCGCATTGGCTGCTTGGCGCGCTCTTCGGCATCCTGCTCGCCGCATTGACGTTCGGCATCGCGGCAACGGCCGGACGGCAAAAGAAGCCAGTGCCGCAGTTGTGGCCCAAGATCGCAGGCATTGCGTTCCTGCCGGCGGTGATGTTCGGCCTCGCCGTCGAGACCGTTCCGATCGAGAGCTACAGCTTAGGCGGCTGGCTGCGCTCGCTGACCTTCGCGCTGATTGCCGCGGCCTCGCCGATCGCATGCGCCGATGCCTGCGCGGTTGGGCGCGCCCTGCCGACGTTTGCCGCCATTCTCGGCCGCTCCGGCGAGCGCCGCGGCGGCTTGCATTGGGCGCTCGGCGGCGTTTTCATCGTGCTCGTTCTGCTGACGCTGCAGGCGGCGCTCGGGCTGGTGTTCGATCCGCGCTACCGCGATTTTCCGTTCGCGCCGCTGACGGCTGCCGTCGTGCCGTTCCTGGTGCTGATGGTCGCTGCGCCGCGTCCGGGCGGAGCGCGCGCCGTCGCGGAGACAGTGGCGGGAATGGCGCTTATCGCCTCGGCCGGCTACATCGTCATCAACGAAAGCTTTGCCAATTGGCAGGCGGTCTGGTTCTGCGCTGGCGTCGCCGGCCTCGCCGTCATTCTGTTGCGGGCGCGGGACGTGCCAGACTCAAAATGAGAAGACCGGCCGCCAGCGCCGCCAGATCGGCGTTGTGCAGCACGATGCCGAAGGCAGCCGCAGCGAGCGCCAGCGTCACCAGCACGATCGAAGGCCGGAACAGGTTGAGCGCGGCCGCAGCCAGCGCCACCCAGCCGAAGACACTGTGGTTGAACAACACAATCGTCAGCCGGAACGCATCGCACAGCCAGGTCCGCAAACCGCCCTGGCAGGCGAGCGACACGGTGTTGTTCTCCAGTGCCATGTAACGCAGATAGAGTGCTTGGCCGAGCGCCAGAAAGCCGACGACCAGAAGCCAATTGATCTGGCGAGCGGTGGGCAAGAACAATGCGCGTTTCATTGTGGGTGATTTCCGGACGGCGTTGCCGCAATCCATAACCACAGAAGGTGAGGTTGCGAAAGACCGCGTGGGTGGAACCAAAACGACATCTTGCCGGTTCATGGCTCAGGGCGCTAAAATGGCGCGGAGCGCTAAAGCTGGTGCGGGTCCCTTGGTCGAAACGCTGACGCGGAGGGTCTACCATGACGCAGGCGAGGCGAAGTTCCATACGGAAGCGTAAAAAGGCAGCCTTCGCTAAAAACGGAGCCTTGGCTAAAAAGGCAGCCTTGGCTAAAAAGGCAGCCTGGGCATTGGGCGCAGCCGGGGTTTCTCTGGCAATGACGGGCGCTGCATCGGCAACCGCACCCGCAACGAATGTACCGTCGCAGGACAATGCACGGCGACTTATTCTGACCGAGGAGGAAATCTCTGACGTCAGTCTGGCGACCTTTCAAGTCTTCGACAGGGAAAATCCCCCGCTTAGCCAAGGCATAAAGGTTGCCCGTGGCGGCGGCTGCGGCTGCGGCGGGTGCGGTCATGGCGGCGGGGGCGGCGGATGCGCTCATGCCGGTTTCGGCGGTGGGTGCGCTCATGCCGGCGTCGGCGGTTGCGCCGGTGCTGGCCGTTGCGCAGTCGGTGGCTGTGCCGCTGGCGGCCGTTGCGCTGTCGGTCGCTGTGCCATTGGTGGCCGCTGCGGCTGCGCAGGAGGCTGCGGTTGTATTGGAGCATTCCTAGGCATCGCCTGCTTGGGTTGCGCCGGATGCTCCGGAACCTGCTGGCAATGGGACCCGTACCTGGGTCAGTGGGTCAGCGTCTGCTATTAAGCCAAACGGCATCTGATTGGGGCGCCGTTGCCGTGGCCCGCTAAATCAGCGATGCCTTCAGTCCAGCGCCAAATGCCGGCCGGCAAAGATCGTCGGCTGACAGGTCAGCCGGTAGCGCTCGAGCGTGGTGCAAAGTTTTGCTGCCGCATCGGCGCTGGCCAGCGGGCCGACCACCAGCCGCAATTCGGGGCGGTTGGACGGCGGCATCTCGCTGAGTGAAATCGTCGGCGCCAGCCCGGCGAACAACTGCGGGTGCGCGGAGCGGATACCGGCCCAGCGCGCGCGCACCGGGCGGATTGCAGACTTTCAGCATATCGCTACCATCGGTAGCGGCTGCGCCGCCTCCACCCGCAGCGAGACGAACTGGCGCGACGGGCCTGCCAAGGGCGGGGACGGAATGCGATGCACGGCCAGGCCGATACGCCACTGCCGCCGAATTCTGCAGACGGGCGCTGGTATGCTCATGTCGGCGGGAAAAATTACGGTCCCTATGTCCGCCGCGACATCGAGCGCATGGTGCAAAGCGGGCAGATCCTCGGCACCGACTTCCTCTGCATCGTGGGCGGGTCGGCCTGGGTGCAAGCCGACGCTGCGCCGGAATTTTGCGCGCTGTTTCAAATCCGCCCGCCGCTGGCGCTGTCCGCTCGCGCACCGGGTCCGAGCAAGATCTACAAGGCGCGGCGCGCCCTCCAATTGTGGCGCGGATTGATCCTAATCGCCATCGGCCTTTTGGGATTTCTGCCGCTGCGCCACATTGGCGATTGGCTCGCCGGAGGTCCCAAGCCCGAGCCCGAAAGATTCTTTGTTCTGGCGTTCCTGCTGCTCTTGCCGATCGGCGCGCTGCGTCTTTTCAACGCGCTGCGCGGCCGGCCGCTTCTGACCGTAACGCGGCAAGGCATCAAGCTCGACATGGGCCTGCTCGACATGGGCCTGCGCGCCAAATCGGCATACTGGGATGGCCTTGAACCATTCACCGTCCGCATCGTCCGCACCGGCCAGCTTGGCAAACGGTTCCGGATCGCAACTGCGACAATCATCGGACCGAACGCAGGCAGAGGGCTGCTGCGCGCCAAGACCTTCCGCATACCCGACATCTTCGTCGAGCCGATCGGCTCGATCGTTGCGCAACTCAACGCCGCGCGCGCCGAAGCCCTTGGTGTTCCCGACACTGCGCCGGTCGCAGCGGTCGAACCGGAGGAAGCGGCGATCGGCCTCGCCGACTTCAAGCTGCCGTGGCTTACGTTCGCGTTGCTCGCCGTACTGGTCGCGGTATTTGCCCTGGAAATCCGGTTTGCCGTGCAGTCGAGCAGCGGCTTATCGCTCAGCCCGGCAAGTTTGTTCGCGTTCGGCGGCCTGAGCCGCGCCGCCGTGTTGTCCGGCGGCGAATGGTACCGGCTGTTCACCGCGCCGCTGTTGCACGCCAATCTTGCCCACATCGTCGGCAACGGCGTGGCTTTGCTGTGGGGCGGCTGGCTGCTCGAGCGGCTGGTCGGACGTCTGTGGTTTTTTGCCTTATTTGCCGTTGGCGCCCTTGGCGGATCGCTGCTCTCGCTCGCGGTGATGCCGCCCAACATGAATTCGGTCGGCGCCTCGGGCGCGCTGATGGGACTGTTCGCGGCGCTGTTCGTCGGCAGCTTCCGCCTGGCATCGGGATCGGACGGACGCCTCCGGCTGCAGGTGAATTCGTTGCGCATCCTCATACCGTCGCTACTGCCGCTGTTCTCGTCGACATCGATCGGTCATATCGATTACGGCGCGCATTTTGGCGGCGCGTTGAGCGGAGCCGCCATGGCGGCGCTGCTGCTCAGGCACTGGCCGCAGACGGCGCGCGTGCCGCAACTGCGGCGGGTCGCAGCCGGCATCGCCGCGGCCGGCGGCGTCCTGTTCGCCGTCAGCGCCGGCATCGCCGCCGGCAACTATTCGAAATACGATGTCACGCTCATCCCGCGCGCCGAGCTGCCAAAGACCGCGGCCGACCGTCAGGCCTTCGCCGCCAGTCTCGTGGCGCGGTATCCGGGCGATCCGCGCTCCCATGCCGCTCTGGCGGAGGTTTTGCAGGCGGCCAAGGACTACGCTGGTGCGGAGCGCGAGCTGCGATTGGCGTTGGCGACCGAGCAGGCCCATGCGTCGCTGTTCACGCCGCAATACGCGCTGTCGATCCGGGTGGCGGTGGCCGTTTTTCTGGCGCAGCAGGGCAGGCAGGACGAAGCCAAGGACACGGCGGCCCCGGTCTGCGCGGCGGCCGCCGGGACCAAGGTCGCCGACAATCTTTTGCAGCCGCTGGCCGCACAACATCTGTGCGATTAGCCCACGGTCGTCGGCGCGCATTGTGAGGATCGCATCGCCCGACTATGAATGGCCGATGGCCAAGGGGGTTTCGGCATGAGCAAGCGGCCCAGCAAGAGCCAAGCGTCATCGGCGGGTGAGATGCCGGCCGAGCCGAAAAGAAAAGACGAACAATGGGACGACCGGCTGCGCCGCGTCGGCGACGCCAATTACGTCGCGGTCGATTGGAGCGCGCACGACAAGCCGTACTGGCCGTTGCCGACGGATTAGGTCACGAGTCTTTTCAATCCAGCGCCAAATGCCGGCCGGCAAAGATCGTCGGCTGACAGGTCAGCCGGTAGCGCTCGAGCGTCGTGCAAAGTTTTGCCGCCGCGTCGGCGCTGACCAGCGGGCCGACCACCAGCCGCAATTCGGGGCGGTTGGACGGCGGCATCTCGCTGAGTGAAATCGTCGGCGCCAGCCCGGCGAACAACTGCGGGTGCGCGGAGCGGATACCGGCCCAGCGCGCGCGCAGCGCCTGGACCGAAACCGCGGACCCGATATCGACGCCGTATTCCATCGGCAGCGGCATGGCCGGCGCGACCACGGCGGCGATCGCCGCAGGCGTCGCCGGCACCGGCGGTCCATTTTCCGGCCACGGCGGCGGCGCCGTCGATTGGGCCTGCCGCGCGATGGAGCCGGTGACATCGTCGACGCTGTGCTCGACCACGGCGAGGCGCGATTTCAGCTCGTCATTGTCGGCGGTGAGGTCGCGCACAGCATCCGCGAGCTTTTTCGTCTCGGCGGCTTGTTGGGCATCGAATGCGCGGGCGGCCGCCTGCGGCGGCGTTTGCACGGGTTGCACGATGGCGACGGTGCCGCTGTTGAGCGTCGACGCGGCAACGGCGGCACGCTGCGAACCGACCACGCCGCGGCTCGACAGCACGGCGATCAATAGCGCCGTGGCGGCGGTCGAACCCCAAACCACCAGCCGCCACAGGCCATGCATGGTGACGGGAACCCTGGGCGCAGCCCTTTTGAGGTCCGCCTTCGCCAGCCGCACTTCGTCTGCCATTTCCCGCCGCTCCGCAGTGCCGTGAGGCGAATCAGTGCTAAAAATCTAGCAGATTCTGACAATCGGTTGATCGTTTGCACGGCGTTCCGGCGGCGTTAGCCGGCAATTGCACGCGCGGCTTTCGATTGGGTGGCGGCTCGGATAAGACAGCGCCGCGGAGGTTTTGTTGGCGATGAAGGCTCGAACCTGCCTTGCGATCGTGCTCGCGGCCGGCGAGGGCACGCGCATGCGTTCGGCGCGGCCCAAGGTTTTGCACACTGTGGCCGGGCAATCGTTGCTGGCCCATGTGCTGACCGCGGTCGGCGCGGCGGGCACCACGGCAATCGCCGTGGTCGTCGGCCCCGGCCAGGACGAGGTCGCCGCCGAAGCAAGGCGCGTGCTGCCCGGCGCCGCGACTTTCGTGCAGCGCGAGCGGCGTGGCACCGCGCACGCCGTCCTGGCGGCGAAGGCCGCGATCGCAAAACAGCCGGACGATATTCTGGTCGTCTACGGCGACACGCCGTTGATCCGGCCGGACACGCTCGCGCGGTTACGCGCGCCGCTCGCGGCGGGCGCAGCCGTTGCGGTGCTGGCGTTCCGGCCGGCCGATCCGACCGGGTATGGCCGGCTGATCACGTCGGGCGGCGAGCTCATTGCCATCCGCGAGGAGGCCGATGCCAGCCCGCGCGAACGCAAAATCGATCTGTGCAACGGCGGCATCATGGCGCTTGCCGGCAAAAGCGCGCTCGCCATCTTAAAGCGGATCGGTGACGACAATCGCAAACATGAATTCTATTTGACCGATGCGGTCGAGATCGCGCGCGGCATGAAGCTGCGCGCGGTGGCGGTCGAAGCCGAGGAGGACGACGTGCGCGGCATCAACACCAAGGCTCAACTCGCCGAGGCCGAAGCGATCGCGCAAGCGCGCCTGCGCAAGGCGGCGCTCGACGCCGGCGTCACCCTGGTCGCGCCGGAGACGGTGTTCCTCTGTGCCGACACCAAATTCGGCAAGGACGTCGTGGTCGAGCCCTATGTGGTGTTCGGCGAAAAGGTGAAGGTCGAGGATGGCGCGGTCATCCGCTCGTTCTCGCATCTCGTCGGCGCCCATGTCGGCAAGGATGTTTCGGTCGGGCCTTATGCGCGGCTGCGGCCCGGTACGCGCTTGGGCGAGGGCGTGCACATCGGCAATTTTGTCGAGGTCAAGGAAGCCGTGGTGGAGGCCGGCGCCAAGGCCAATCACTTGAGCTATATCGGCGACGCCTCCGTCGGCGCCGGCAGCAATATCGGCGCCGGCACCATCACCTGCAATTACGACGGCAGCGCCAAGCACCGCACCGAGATCGGCAAGAACGTGTTCATCGGCTCGAACTCGGCCTTGGTCGCACCCGTCAAGATCGGCGAGGGCGCCTATGTCGGCTCGGGCTCTGTGATCACCGAGGACGTGCCGGCGCAGGCGCTGGCGCTGGGCCGCGGCCGCCAAGTGGTTAAGGAAGGTTGGGCCGGGCGCTTGCGGGCGCTCAAATCCTTGAGCAAAAAGAAGGCTCATTCAGAGGATTGAGCGCAACGCCTTGCCGTTCGAACGGCACGGATTAATTAAGCTTTCGGCGAAGAATCTGTCACGAAGCGAAACGTTATTTGATTTTCTTAGATAAAATGAGTGCGCTTTAACGGTTAACG
>DATHHM010000031.1:0-12924 GCA_035317145.1 Xanthobacteraceae bacterium
CGCGCTCGATGCGTCGAACGGCAGGGCCAAGGGCGTCGCTTTCGTCGGCGAGGAAGTCACTGACGACGAATTGAAATGGATGGACAAAGCCGGCGTGCGCGGCGTGCGTTTCAACTTCATCAAGCGGCTCGTCGATTCCACGCCGAAGGACGTGATGCAGCGGATTGCGACGCGCATCGCCAAGCTCGGCTGGCACGTCGTGGTCTATTTCGAGCACGCCGACCTCGACGAGATGGGGCCGTTCCTCACATCGCTGCCGACGACGCTGGTGTTCGACCACATGGCCTGTCCGAACGTGAAGGAGGGCGTCGACGGCAAGCATTTCCAGAACTGGCTCAAGGCGCTCGACGCCAACAAGACCTGGATCACCAAGGTGACGTGCCCGGAGCGCTTCACCATCGCCGGGCCGCCCTATGACGACGTGGTGCCGTTCGGCCGGGCGCTGGTCGAGCGCTTCGGCGACCGCGTCATCTGGGGCACCGATTGGCCGCATCCCAACATGAAGAAGGTGGCGCCCGACGACGGCGTGCTGGTCGATTACATCCCCAAGATCGCACCCACGGCGGCCCAGCAGCAGGCGCTCCTGGTCGATAACCCAATGCGGCTGTATTGGAGTTAAGAACGGTTCGAGACTGAGCCGCTTACGTTGCCAAGCTTTGCTGCGCTATATATGTGATGCCATAGGGAGATACGCCGATGGCCCGCGAACAGCACGATTACGACGACATCCCCGGCACCTACGTGTTCGACCAGGACCGCTCGCGCCAGGGGTTCGGCATCAACATGTTCTGCATGTCGCTGATGAAGGACGAGAACCGCAAGGCCTTCAAGGCGAACGAGGCGGAATACCTCAAGAAGTTCAACCTGACGCCGGAGCAGGCTGACGCCATCCTCAAGCGCGATTACAACCGCATGCTGGAGCTCGGCGGCAATATCTATTTCACCGCAAAACTCGGCGCCACCGACGGCCATTCGTTTCGCCATCTGGCCGCGACGATGACCGGGTCGAGCCAGGACGACTACGCCAACATGATGCTGGCTGGCGGCCGCTCGGTCGAAGGCAATCGCAGCAAATCGGGCAAGGTGGCAAAGCCGGTCAAAGCAGCGAAAAAGCCGGCCAAAAAACCAGCAAAGCGGCCGGCGAAAGCAAAAGCAAAACCGCGCAGCAAGTCGAGGTCAAAACGTGGCTAGGATCATCGCAGGCGTTTCGTCATCCCACGTGCCGGCGATCGGCGCGGCGATCGACAACAAGCAGACCGAAGAACCGTACTGGAAGCGGGTGTTTTCCGGCTTCGAGAAATCCAAGGAATGGATGGCGCAGGCCAAGCCCGACGTCGTCATTCTCATCTACAACGATCACGCCTCGGCGTTCTCGGTCGAGATGGTGCCGACCTTCGCGCTCGGCTGTGCCGCGGAATTTCCGCCGGCCGACGAAGGCTGGGGGCCGCGCCCGGTGCCGGTGGTGAAGGGCCATCCGCAATTGGCCGCCCATATCGCCCAATCGGTCATCCTCGACGAGTTCGACATCACCGTCGTCAACAAGATGGAGGTCGATCACGGCCTCACCGTGCCGATGAACCTTTTGTTCGGCTCGCCCAAGGAATGGCCGTGCCCGGTGATTCCGGTCGCGGTCAATGTCGTGCTCTATCCGCCGCCGACCGGCCATCGCTGCTTCATGCTCGGCCGCGCCATTCGCAAGGCGGTGGAATCCTATCCGGAGGATTTGCGCGTCGTGGTGTTCGGTACCGGCGGCATGTCGCACCAGATCTCGGGGCCGCGCGCCGGCCTGATCAACAGCAAGTTCGACAAGGCGTTCTTGGACAACCTCACCAAGGACCCGAAGAAGCTCACCCGCATCCAGCATCTAGAATATATGCGCGAGGCCGGCGCCGAAGGCATCGAGATGGTGATGTGGCTGGTGATGCGCGGCGCGCTCGAAGACAAGGTCGACGAGGTCTATCGCTTCTACACCGTGCCGGCTTCCAACACCGCGGTTGGGCACATCATTCTGGAGCCGCATCGCCGTGTCGCGAAGAAGGCCGCAGGCAAGACCAAGAAGGCCGCCGGCAAAATGAAGCGCGCGGCTGCGCGCGCCAAAACAGCGGTCCGTAGGAGCAGGTAACGATGAAAATTTGCGTAGCGGGGCAGGGTGCGTTCGGGCAAAAACACCTCGACGCGCTCAAGCGTATCCCCGATGTGGAAATCACCTCGCTGGTCGGCGGCAACCAGGATTCCACCGCCCAGGTCGCCAAGAAATACGGCATCCCGCATTACACCGGCGAACTGTCCGAAGGCATCAAGCGCGCCGATGCGGTGATCCTCACCACGCCGACCAAGATGCATTTCCGCCAGGGCGAGCAGGTGATGCGCGCCGGCAAGCATGTGCTGGTCGAAATCCCCGTCACCGACAGCGTGGAAGACGCTGAAGCGTTGGTGAAGATCGCCAAGGAAACCGGCGTCACCGCCATGGCCGGCCATGTGCGGCGCTTTAATCCCAGCCACCAATACGTCCACAAGAAGATCGTCGCGGGCGAGCTGAAAATCCAGCAGATGGACGTGCAGACCTATTTCTTCCGCAGAAAGAACATCAACGCCGCCGGCAATGCGCGCAGTTGGACCGATCATCTGTTGTGGCATCACGCCGCGCACACCATCGACCTGTTCCAGTACCAGGCCGGCGAAAATATTTCCGACTGCTATGCCGTGCAGGGGCCGATCCATCCGCAGCTCAACATCGCCATGGACATGGGCATCGTGGCGCGGACGCCGTCCGGTGCGGTGCTGACCTTGTCGCTGTCGTTCAACAACGACGGACCGCTCGGCTCGTTCTTCCGCTACATCTGCGACAACGGTACCTACAAGGCGTTCTACGACGATCTTTCCGACGGCAAGGACAACAAGATCGACGTGTCGAAGGTCGACGTCTCGATGGACGGCATCGAGCTCGAAGACCGCGAATTCATCGCCGCGATCAAGGACAAGCGCGAGCCGAACGCCAGCCTCGCCCAGGTGCTGCCGTGCATGCACGTGCTCGGCAAATTGGAAAAGATCATCGATCCGCAACGCAAGGCGCATGCTTAAACCTTTCCTGCCCCGCGATAGCGGGGAAGGGGGACCACCCTGCGCAGCAGGGTGGTGGAAGGGGCGCGGGCGGTGAGGAAAATAAAAACGCTGCCGGGTGATCGCTGATCGTTCGCTTGCCGCTGCGCTGATCGCATCCGCGGCTCAGAGGCCCCCTCCACCACGGTTCGCTCGCTTCGCGAGCTCCAGTGGTCCCCCTCCCCCGCTTCGCGGGGGCGGAAAGAAAAGTCACTCCACAATCCCGATCAGCTTCGCCAACCGCTCCGCATCGGCGCGCAGCGGTTCGGAATAGCCGTCGTAGACAATGCGGCCCTTGTCGAGGATGACGGTGCGCGGCGAGAAGGCGAAGGCGACGCGGCTGTTCTGTTCGACGAGGATGATCGACAGCGCGCTTTCGGCGCGCAGTTTTGCGAGCACGTCGATCAGGGTGTCGACAAGGACCGGCGCCAAGCCTTCGGTCGGCTCATCCATCAGCAAAATCGCAGGATTGGTCAAAAGCGCGCGCGCGATCGACAGCATCTGCTGCTCGCCGCCGGAGAGCTGGTTGCCCATGTTGCCGAGCCGTTCCTGGAGCCTCGGGAACAGCTCGAACACCCGCGGTAGCGTCCAATGGCCCGGCCGAGCGCCGATGTCGAGATTCTCGCGCACCGTCAGCGAGGGAAAAATCTCCCGTTCCTGCGGCACGAAGCCCAGCCCGGCGAGTGCGCGGCGATAGCTCGGCATGCCGTTAAGCTTTTGCCCGTCCAGCATGACCTCGCCCGAATGCAAGGTGGTGTGGCCCATGATGGTCGACAGCAGCGTCGTCTTGCCGACGCCGTTCCGGCCGATCACGCTGATGCATTCGCCCGGTGCAAGCCTGAGATCGACGTCCTCGATCACCACGGTCTCGCCGTAGCCCGCCGAGACTCGGCGCAATTCGAGCGCGCTAGCCACGGCCGGACCCTTTGCCGGCCTGCCCGAGATAGACCGCGCGCACCTGCGGGTTGGCCTCGATGTCGCGCGGCGTGCCCGAAGCGAACACCGCGCCGCTCACCATCACCGTGACATGCTTGGCGAAGCGGAACACCACGTCCATGTCGTGCTCGATGATGAGCACGGCGATGTCCTTGGGCAGCGCCTCGATGGCGTCGAGGATGATGTGGCTTTCCGCGCTTGGCACGCCGGCGGCAGGCTCGTCGAGCAGCAGCACCTCGGGCTTGAGCGCCAGCGTGATCGCAAGCTCGACCAGGCGCTGGCGGCCGTAAGGCAATTCAGAGACGCGGTGACCGGCGATGTCGGCGAGTTTCAGCGTCTCCAAAAGCCCGATCGATTCGGCGATGACGTCGGCGCGCCGGCCGACTGGATAGAGCATGGACCATGCCGTGCCTTTGCGCTCGGCCACCGCGATGCTGATGTTTTCCAGAACGCTTAAGCCGCGGAACAGCCGGTTGATCTGGAACGTGCGCGCGACGCCGAGCTTCACTCGCTCTGCCTGGCCCTTGCCGGTGATGTCGCGGCCGGCGAGCAGCACGCGGCCTTGGCTCGGCGGTAGCACGCCGGTGAGGAGATTGACGAACGTGGTCTTGCCGGCGCCATTGGGGCCGATCAGCGCATGGCGCGCGCCGGCTTCGAGCTTGAAGTCGATATTTTGCACGGCCTTGAGCGCGCCGAAATTGCGGCTGAGCGCCTGGGTCTCGAGGCGAGGCTCGCTCATGTCGCCTTGCGCCGCGCGCCATAGCGCTCCCACAGCGCCTCGCCGATGCCCAAAATGCCGTTGCGGGCGAACAGCGCGATCATGACCAGGAGCAGTCCCAGCCCGAGCTGCCAGGCGGTCGGATAGATTTTGGCGAGGAAGTGTTCGAGCGCCATGTAGGCCACGGCGCCGACGAAGGCGCCGTAGAGCCGCCCATAGCCGCCGAGGATGAGGACGATGAAGACGGTCGCAGCGCGATCGAGATCGAGTGCGCTCAAGTTCACATAGGCATTGGTCTGCGCCCACAGGCCGCCGGCAATGCCGGCAAGCGCTGCCGAGATGGTGTAGCAGATGACGAGCCGCAGCCGCACCGGCGAGCCGATCGCGTGCATGCGCAAAAGGTTCTCGCGGATGCCGGTCAGGCTTTGCCCGAACGGCGAGTAGATCAGCGTGCGCACGAATATGAAGCAGACCAGCAGCACGCCGAGGCTGTAGAGATATTGGGTATTGGCATAAAGCGGGTTGAACTCGAACACGCCGAACACCGGCGCGATGGCGAGATCGGGCAAGCCGTCGAAGCCGCCCGTATAGGCGCGTGCCATGTTGGCGGCTTCTTGCAGGAGCGCCATGGTGCAGAGCGTGAGCATGAGCAGCGTCAGCCCGCGGGTGCGCAACAGCACGAGGCCCGACAAAAAACCGATGATTGCCGCGACGAGCGCCGCGAGCAGCAGGCTGATGATCGGCTCGGTCCAGATCTCGTAGAACGCCAGCATGCCGACCGTATAGGCGCCGGCGCCGAAGAACGCCGCATGGCCGAGCGTGATGATGCCGGCATAGCCGAGCGCGAGATCGAGCGACAACGCGAACAAGATCATGGCCAACAGCTCGGCACCGAAGCCGAGGTAATTGGGAAAGGCGACATAAAAGCCCAGCGCGATGATCCACGGCAGCGTCTCCCACCAGCGCAGGCGGTGGCGCGTGATGAGGCTGCGGGCACCCGGATGTTCGGTAGCGGTCGGTGCGGCCGCGCTCACGTCTCTTTCTTTCCAAACAATCCCTGCGGCCGCCACAGCAGCAGCAGGATGGTGAGCGCATAGATGAAGATGGTGCCGCCCTTTGGCAGATAGAGTTTCAGCACGAAGTCGAGCACGCCCAGAATCAGCGAGGCGTAATAGACGCCCATCACGCTGCCGAGCCCGCCGACCGACACCGCGATCAAGAAATACACCAGATATTTGAGCGCGTATTGCGGATCGAGCCCCAAAAATTCGGCGCCCAGCCCGCCGCCGATTCCGGCCATGCCGCTGCCGAACGCGAAGGTGATGGTGAACAGCCGGTCGACATTGATGCCGAGCGATTCCGCCATGCGGCGGTTGTCGACGGTGGCGCGGATCTGGGCGCCGATGCGGGTGCGCTCGAAGGCGAGCGAGATGCCGAGCCCGCTCAAAAAGCCGACCACGATCAGGAAAATGCTGTAGGTGCGGTACTGCAGGAAACCGAGATTGATCTGGCCGCGCAAAGCGGTAGGCAGCTGCAAGGTCTGGCTTTCCGGGCCGACCACGATGACGGCGCCGGCGATGAAAATAAAAATCAGCCCGATGGTGAACAGCACCTGGTCGAGCTCGCTGGCGCGGTAGAGCCGCCGATAGAGCGTGCGCTCCAGCACCACGCTGATGGCGGCGGTGGCGACAAAGCCGAGCGCCAAAGCGGCGGCAAAGCCGAAATGCGCGCGGTTCATCGACAACACGATCACATAGCCGCCGAACATGGCGAATGCGCCGTGGGCGAGGTTGACGAAGCCCATCAGCCCCATGGTGACGGACAGCCCGACCGAGACGATGAACAGCACGGTGCCGGCGGACAGCCCGCCCAACAAAATACCGGCGAAGTTAGCGATGAAATCCACGGGCGATCCAGAAGAGGCCGAATAGCGATTGGCGAATGGCGAATAGTAATAACATCCTATTCGCTGCTTCCCCTATTCGCTATTCGCTACTCGCCATTCGCCCTCTTAAATCATTTTTTCGGCGCGCACGGGCCGAGCGCCAGCACCTTGCACTGGTCCTTGACGCTGTCGACCACGGCGAGCTGCTTTTCGTGCAGCTTGCCGTCCGGCCCTTTCACCACTTCGGACAGATACTCGTTCATGATGATGTCGCGGGTTTCCGGATCGATCATGATCGGGCCCTGCGGGCTGTCGAACTTCCAGCCGAGCAGCGATTTGACCGCGTCATCGCCGTCCATCTTGCCTTTGGTGGCCTGCACCGCATGCACGATGGCCGCCATGCCGTCATAGCCGCCGACGGCGGTGAAGTCGGGCGTCGAATCGGCGCCGTAGTCTTTCTTCCAGGCGGTGACGAATTTCTTGTTCTGCGCATTGTCGAGATCGGCATTGTAGTGATGCATGGTGATGAGGCCGATCGCGGCATCGCCCATGCCTTGCAGCTTGATGTCCTGGACGATGTCGCCGGGGCCGATCAGCTTGATGCCGGCCGCCGCCATGCCGAGTGCGCCATAGGTCTTGACCACCGCGGTGGCGTGATCGCCGGCCGGCACGAATACGAACAGCACGTCCGGCTTCGCGTCCTTGGCGCGCTGGAAGAACGGCGTGAAGTCGGGCACCGCGCCCGGCCCGCCGGCCGGGATGGCGTCGATGACGTGGCCGCCGTTGGCCTCGAACGCGTTCTGGAACGCCGTTAGGCTGTCCTTGCCGGGCGGATAGTCGGTATAGGCGACGACCGCGGTCTTGGCATGCAGCTGCTTGGCCGCCGCGGCGCCGAGCGCGTAGCTCGAATGCCACATGGTGAATGACGTGCGCACGTAATCGCCCGACAGATTGGTGATGAACGAGGTCGCGGCGTTCATGATCACCGCGAGCTTCTTGCCGGCATTGACGACGGGGGCCGATGCGATGGCGTCGGGCGAATAGACCCAGCCGGCCAGCACGTCGACTTTGTCCTGGGTGAGCAATTCCTGGGCCGCGATCTTGGCGGCGGCGCCGTCGGGCGCCTTGGAATCGCGTTTGACCAGCGTGATCGTATAGGGCTTCACCTGATCGGCGTTGAGCTTGAGATAAAGCTCCATGCCGCGCTCGATCTGCTGGGCAAGCTCGGCGCCGACCCCGGTATAAGGCAGAATGACGCCGACTTTGACGTCTTGCGCCGATGCGGCCTGCGTCATGGCCAATGCGGCCGCGACGGCGGTTGCGGCAACGGCCGCGATCATTCGTTTGGACATCAAAAATCCTCCCAGATTTCCGGAAATTTCGGTTCGATTTCAGTGGGCGACGTGCAGAACGCGATAGTAGGGCGAAAGCCGGAAATGGCGCAAGCGAAGTCGGGCCGCGACGGTGCGGGTCTTCGTCGCGCAAGGCCGGCGCATTATAGTTGCAGGGCCTTGCAGGAGGACATTTCCATGACGGCCTGGACTCGGATCGGGATCGCCGTTGCCGTCCTCGCCCTGAGCGTTATTGCACTGACCCCGGGCGCGTTGGTGCCCGCATCCGTCGCCGCGGAGCGGCCGCTGTCCGATGCTCAACTCAAGAAGATCAACGGCTGGATTGCCGACCAGGGCAAGGATATTGCCGTCAGCACGATTATAACCGAGATATTGGGCCTGACTAAAAACGACCAGACGATGTCCGCGCGCGGCTACGCGGCGCTCGATACCGCAAACGGCAACGAGATCCATCAGATCTTCATCCTGCCGGAGGGCAAAGGCTATCTCGCGGACCACTTTCACCAGGACAAGGTCGAGGTCTACTGGGCCGATAAGGGTTTCGTCCTGCTGACGGCGTTGTCCGGAATCCGCGGCGCCAAGCCTGAGATTATGTTCTTTCAGGACGCTCAAGCCGGGTTCAACAATGAGCTGATCTGGTGGGCGAAGTACGCTGATAAGAACTAAGATAAGTCGAAGCGAAAATTACCCCTCCCCCTTGTGGGGAGGGGTAGGGGTGGGGGTCGCGAGGTAGCGCGCAAACGTTGACGTCTTCGCGTCACCTCCCGACCCCCATCCCCATCCCTTCCCCACAAGGGGGAAGGGAGCAGCAAGTCTTACGCCCAGGTCGCGAAGCTCAATCCCGTGCCGGTGCCGGCCGGCGTGCGGTAGCCGGGCACATATTCGAACCAATTCAGGTCGAGATGCTCGGCGGCGCCGGCGACGCCGACCCAATTGAGGATTTCCGAACTGCCGGAATGCAGCTTGTTGCGCGGCAGGGTCTGCAGGAATTTGGCGTCCTTGTCGGCGCAGGCCTTTAGGATGGCACGGTCGAAATCCTCATCGACCAGAAAATGGCTCAAGCCCCCGGACGCGATGATGCCGATGCGTGCGTCGCCCGGATAGGTCTCGACCGCGTGGCGAATGGCTTGGCCGAGCTCGTAGCAGCGCCGAGGCCGCGGCTGGTTCGGCGGGAAGTAGGTGTTGAGGAACACCGGCACGATCGGAATCGGTTTTTGCTCGTCGAGCAGCCGGCGGTGCACATAGGCCATGCCGTGGCCTTCGCCCTCGCCCTCGCGCATGCGTTTCGACGACGCCGGATCGAAACCGTGCTCCATCAGCCAATCGATCAGATGGATGGCGAGCTTTGCATCGACCGGATACTCGCGCGGCTTGTTCTCCTCGAAAAAACCTTGCCGGTTCTTAACGTACCATTCCGGAAAACGCTGGTGGTACTGCTCGTGCTGCTCGTTGCTGTTGAGGATGGTCTCGCCGTAATAGATCGCGAAAGTGGGCCGCGCGTCTTCCAGATAGGCCTCGTCCTGGTCGTCGCTCATGACGACGAGCGCATCGAGCCCGGTGCCGTTGAGCGTCTTGCTCAAATGCGCCATGGCGGCGCGGACCTTGTTCTGCCGCGCCACGAGCTCGGCGGGCGCGACCATCGCGGCCATCTTCGGATCGGCCTTTTCCAGAAGTTCCGCATAGGTGGTGGGCCGGCCCTCCTTGTCGCGGTGCTTGATCTTCTGATCGGTCTCCTGGAAGCGCGGCAGCGTCTCGTCGGCGGCGAGCAGCATCGGCGTGTGCGAGCTTCCGGCGCCGAGAACGATTTTGGCCATCACAACCTCCGCTAGCTCAGCCGAGCCCCGATGCGGCCGATGCTACCACAGCGCCGCCGCCGCGACAGGTGAGGCGACCCGTCGCTGGACAAGGGCGGGGCGGAATGTTGGGATGCGCGGCAGCGGCGCCCTGGCTCGCTTATTCCGGGGACGGGGAAATGGCGGCGCCAGCGCTCGGGGCAATATGCTGACGATCCTGTTCGACGGAATTGCCTACGGCATGTTGCTGTTCGTCTTGGCGTGCGGCCTGTCGGTTACGCTCGGGCTGATGAATTTCATCAATCTCGCCCATGGCGCCTTCGCCATGGCGGGCGGTTATTGCACCGTCATCGTCGTCAACCGCCTCGGCGTGCCATTCGCGCTCGGCTTGCCGATCGCTTTCCTGGTGACGGCCATTATCGGCGGCCTCTTCGAGCGCACGCTCTATGTGCACGTCTATGCCAAGCCCCATCTCGACCAGGTGCTGTTCACCATCGGGCTGGTGTTCATGTCGGTGGCCGCCACCGACTACGTGATGGGCTCGTCGCAGCAATTCGTACAGATCCCGGAAGCGCTGCAAGGCCAGTTCAATGTGTTCGGCATCGGCATGGGCAAATACCGGCTGCTCATCATTGCGGTCTGCGGGTTGTTGACCATCGCGCTGCAATTGATGCTGACCAAGACGCGGTTCGGCAGCCGCCTGCGTGCCGCAGTCGACGATCAGCGCGTGGCGCGCGGGCTCGGCATCAATGTCGGCGCGGTGTTTGCCGTTACGTTCGCGTTCGGCTCCGGGCTGGCCGGGCTCGGCGGCGCACTCGGCGCCGAAATTTTAGGCCTCGATCCGACCTTCCCGCTCAAATACATGATCTACTTCCTGATCGTGGTCACGGTCGGCGGCACGTCGAGCATCACCGGGCCGTTCCTCGCCTCGATCCTGCTCGGCATCGGCGACGTCGCCGGCAAATATTACGTGCCGAAACTTGGTGCCTTCGTCATCTACGCCATCATGATCGCAGTCTTGCTGTGGCGGCCGCAGGGCCTGTTCGCCCGCAGCACGGCACGGTGAGCGCGATGACCCCGCTCGCCGACGACGTTGCCGCTTATCTCAAGCGCCGCGCCCGCTGGTCGCCGCTCGAGATCGCGTTCTGGATTTTCGCTTTCGCCACCATCTGGCTGTTCCCCGGCAAATATCTGATCATGAAGGATACGGCGATCCTGGCGCTGTTCGCGCTGTCGCTCGATCTCATTCTCGGTTATGCCGGCATCCTGTCGCTGGGGCAGGCGGCGTTTTTCGGGATTGCCGGATATTTCTCCGGCCTCATCGCCAAATACGGCATCATCAACGAGCCGGTCATTGCGCTGATCCTCGGCGGGTTGGTTGCGGCCGCGCTCGGCTTTGTCACGAGCTTTCTTGTTTTGCGCGGCTCCGACCTGACGCGGCTCATGGTCACGCTTGGCGTCTCGCTGATGCTGGGCGAAGTCGCCAACCGCTATTCCGACATCACCGGCGGCGCCGACGGGCTGCAAGGCGTCACCGTGGCGCCGATCTTCGGCCTGTTCCGCTTCGATCTCTACGGCCACAACGGCTATGTCTATTGCCTGATCGTGCTGTTCGTCTGCTTCGTCATCGCGCGCCGCATCGTCTATTCGCCGTTCGGGCTGTCGTTGCGCGCGGTCAAAGGCAATTCGCTGCGCGCGGCGGCGATCGGCATTCCGGTGAAATGGCGGCTGGTCGCGATGTATACGATCTCGGCGGGCTTTGCCGGCATCGCCGGTGCGCTATTGACCCAGACCACCGCGTTCTGCTCGCTCGACGTGTTCTCGCTGGATCGCTCGGCCGATCTTCTCCTTGTGCTGATCATCGGCGGCACCGGCTATCTCTACGGCGGCTTGATCGGCGCGGTGATCTACCGATTCCTGCAGGACTGGATCTCGACGTTGACGCCGCAATATTGGCAATTCTGGATCGGGCTTGTGCTCGTCGTGATCGTACTGGTCGGCCGCGACCGGATTGGCGCAGCAAACGAAGCCGTGCGCAACACGATCTCTCGTCTCTGGATGTGGCTGATGCCGCGGGCGGCCGCGCTGCGCGGCGCCGCGCCGGACGGGACCTGAACGATGGCGATCCTGGAAACCATCGGCCTGGAAAAGCGCTTCGGCGGCATCGTCGCGGCGCGCGACGTTTCGCTCGCCGTCGAGAAGGGCGCACGCCACGCGCTGATCGGGCCGAACGGCGCCGGCAAGACCACGGTGATCAATCTGCTCACCGGCGTGCTCAAGCCGACCGCCGGCCGCATCATGCTCGACGGCCGCGACATCACCGCACTCGACCCGCACCAGCGCGTCCGGCTCGGCATGGCGCGCACGTTTCAGATCAACCAGCTGTTCCTCGATCTGACGCCACTCGAGACTATCGGGCTCGCGGTGTCCGAGCGTCTCGGCTCAGGCGGCGACTGGTGGCGGTTGGTCGGCGGCAAAACCGCCGTGACCGACGAGATCGTCGAGATCGTCGAGCGCTTTCGTCTCGCCGACGTCATGCACGAGCGCACCGCGATATTGCCTTACGGCAAGCAGCGGCTGCTGGAAATCGCGCTCGCCTTCGCCTGCCGGCCCCATGTGCTGCTGCTCGACGAGCCGGCCGCCGGCGTGCCCGAGGCGGAACGGCATGAGCTGCTCGCCACCATCGCCGCGCTGCCAACCGAGGTCACCGTGCTGTTGATCGAGCACGACATGGATCTGGTGTTCTCGTTCGCCGACCGCATCTCGGTGCTGGTCAACGGTTCGCTGTTCGTCGACGGCGCGCCCGAAGAGGTTGCGCGCGATCCGCGGGTCAAAGCGGTCTATCTCGGCGAGGAAGCCGATGCGTGAGCTTTTGCGCATCGAAAATTTGTCGGCGGGCTATGGCGAGGCCGTGGTGCTGTCGAACGTGTCGCTCAATCTTGCCGAAGGCCAGTCGCTGGCGCTGCTTGGCCGCAACGGCATGGGCAAGACCACGCTGGTCAATACCGTGGTCGGCGTCACCCGCTATTTTGGCGGCACGATCGTGCTCGACGGCGCCGATATCACCAAGCTGCGCCCCGACCAGCGCGCCCATATCGGCATCGGCTGGGTGCCGCAGGAGCGCAACATCTTCAAATCGCT
>DATHHM010000032.1:0-3020 GCA_035317145.1 Xanthobacteraceae bacterium
TGGTGGTTTTCAAATAGGTGAGCGTCTGGGCGTCGATCGGGAACAGGCCGCAGGTCGCCCCGTATTCGGGCGCCATGTTGGCGATCGTCGCCCGGTCGGCGACCGTCATTGCATTGAGACCCGAGCCATAGAACTCGACGAATTTGCCCACGACGCCCTTCTTGCGCAGCATCTGGGTGACCGTCAGAACGAGATCGGTCGCCGTCACCCCTTCGCGCAATTCGCCATCGAGCCTGAAGCCGATCACCTCAGGCAGCAGCATCGACAGAGGCTGGCCAAGCATGGCGGCTTCGGCCTCGATGCCGCCAACTCCCCAGCCAAGAACGGCGAGGCCATTGACCATCGTCGTATGGCTGTCGGTGCCGACCAGCGTGTCGGGGAAGGCGACCTCGACCGTCTTGCCGTCGCGTTTCTCTTTCGCCGTCCAGACGGTTTGCGCGAGATATTCGAGGTTGACCTGGTGACAAATGCCGGTGCCGGGCGGCACGACGCGAAAATCCTCGAACGAATTTTGCGCCCATTTGAGGAAGCGGTAGCGCTCCTGGTTCTGCTTGTATTCC
This sequence comes from Xanthobacteraceae bacterium, assembly GCA_035317145.1. Taxonomy (GTDB): domain Bacteria; phylum Pseudomonadota; class Alphaproteobacteria; order Rhizobiales; family Xanthobacteraceae; genus BOG-931. The sequence continues at coordinate 561 of DATHHM010000032.1, forward strand.
TCTTCGACGTTGCGCTTGAACGAATCCTTGTGGCCGAAGAAATTCACCGCCACCGAATGGTCGATGACCAGATCCACCGGCACCAGTGGATTGATCTTTTTCGGATCGCCGCCGAGATGTTCCATGGCATCGCGCATGGCGGCGAGGTCGACCACCGCCGGCACGCCGGTGAAATCCTGCATCAGCACGCGGGCCGGGCGGAACGCGATCTCGCGCTCCGAGGTTTTGGTCTTGAGCCATTGCGCGACAGCCTGGATGTCCTCTTTCGATACCGAGCGGCCGTCTTCGTTGCGCAGCAGGTTCTCCAACAGCACTTTCATCGAGAACGGCAGCCGCGAAATGCCTTTGAGCCCGTTCTTTTCCGCCACCGGAAGGCTGTAATAGGCATAGGTCTTGGAACCCACCTTGAGCGGCCGCAGGCACTTGAAGCTGTCGTGCGAATCCATGATTTTTTTCCCATTCCCCCGGCCGGGTGCCGGGGCAAAATCGAGGTAATTTATTGCCGAATCGGGCCCCAACGGAGCGTTGGCGGTCGGGTGCGGGAGGCGTCGCCGGCGCGGCGCAGCCCGACTTGCGGCTTATAAGGTCTTTTCCAGATTTGTGCCAGATCAGCAACAAATGGTCGGTAAAATGCACGGCAGCACGCCTTTGTTCGCAAAACCAAGCGGCTTGGCGCTGCGCTTAGGACCTCGCTGATGCGGCTTTCCGCTGTCGATCTGGCCTGTCACCGCGGCGGCCGCGACGTGTTCGCTGGCTTAAGCTTTGCCGTGGCCTCCGGCGAGGCTTTGACGGTGACCGGGCGCAACGGCGCCGGGAAATCGTCGCTGCTGCGCACCATCGTCGGCCTGGTCCGCCTTGCCCAAGGCAAGCTCAGCCTGGAGGGTGGCGATCCGGAACTGACCATCGCCGAACAGGCGCACTATCTCGGCCACCAGGATGCCCTGAAGCCGTCGCTCACAGTCGCCGAAAACCTGCTGTTTTGGGCCGGATTTCTGGGCACCCAGGCCGCAAATATCCACCCTGCCCTCACCGCGGTCAGCCTCGACGAACTGGCCGACCTGCCCGCCGCCTACCTGTCCGCAGGCCAACGCCGGCGGCTTTCGATCGCCCGCCTGCTTGCCGTCAAACGCCCGATCTGGCTGCTGGACGAGCCCACCAGTACCCTCGACACGTCCGCCCAGGACCGCCTCGCCGGCCTGATGCAGGCCCATCTGACCGAGGGCGGCATCATCATGGCGGCCACCCATGGCGCCATCGGGCTCGAAACCGCGCGGGAGTTGCGGCTGGGAGGAGCGGACTCATGACCGCCCTCACCGCAATCCTCATCCGCGACATGCGCATAGCCGTGCGGGTCGGCGGCGGCGCACTGATCGGGGTGCTGTTCTTCCTGGTCGTGGTCACGTTGATCCCGTTCGCGGTCGGCCCGAACTTGCCGCTGCTCAAGCAAATCGGCCCGGCGATCCTGTGGCTCGCGGCGCTCTTGGCGAGCCTGTTGGCGCTCGATCGCCTGTTCGCCGCCGACCACGAGGACGGCTCGCTCGATCTCATCCTGATGAGCCGCGCTCCGCTCGAGCTTGTGGTGGCGACCAAAGGCCTTGCCCATTGGCTCACTACCGGCCTGCCGCTCGTCATCGCCGCGCCGCTGATCGGACTTTTGCTCAATCTCGACGCGTCGGCGGAAATCACTTTGGTGCTGACGCTTCTGGTCGGCACGCCGGCGCTGACCTTCATCGGCCTGATCGGCGCCGCCATCGCCGTGACCTTGCGGCGCGGCGGGCTGTTGCTTGCCGTGATCGTGCTACCGCTGACGGTTCCGGTACTGATCTTCGGCGTCGCCGCTGCCAACACCGTCGGCCCGACGCCGTTTGGAACGCCGTTCACCATCCTCTGCGCGCTGACGCTGGCGAGCCTGGTTGTCGGTCCATTTGCCGCGGCGGCGGCGCTGCGGCAGGAAATGGAGTAGCCATTTTGGTCATACAGACGTGTTGGTCATGCAAACGTGAGAAACGCTCAAAGGTCGCGGCATTGCGCCGGTACCGTAACGTGAACTAGGAAGCTGCGAACGAGAAATTACCCATGGCCATCGCCGATCTCGCCAATCCGACGCGTTTCCTAAAATTCGCCAATCGCACGATTCCGTGGCTCAGCGGCCTGACGGTGCTCGTGTTCGCCTACGGCATCGACCAGGCGATGCTGGCGCCGGACGATTATCAGCAAGGCGCCACGGTCAAGATCATGTTCCTGCACGTGCCGTCGGCCTGGCTCGGCATGCTGGGCTGGGGCGTGATGTCGGTCGCAGCGCTTGGCACCTTGGTGTGGCGGCATCCGCTCGCCGACGTCGCGGCCAAAGCGGCGGCGCCGATCGGCGCGGCGTTCACGTTGTTGTGCCTCGTCACCGGCTCGCTGTGGGGCCGGCCGGAATGGGGCACCTATTGGGTCTGGGACGCGCGGCTGACGTCG
>DATHHM010000033.1:0-2976 GCA_035317145.1 Xanthobacteraceae bacterium
CGCGGCGCCGGGGCTGCCTTCGCCAGCGCTTCGACGCTGGCAAGCGGGTGCGCGCGCTTGGCGGCGGCGATCTCCTCGCGCTTGTAGGTTTCGATCTTGGTCAGGATATCGGACATGACAGCTTCCCGCGCTCAGCCGTTGGAGACCGCGACCAGATGCTTCAGCCGTGCCGCCGCCGCACCGCTGTCGAGCGATTTCGTGCCGAGCGCCACGCCTTCCTTCAGATTCCCGGCGCGGCCGGCAACGATCAGCGTCGCCGCGGCGTTCAGCAGGGCGACATCCCGAAAAGGGCTCGGCGTTCCGTCGAGCACGCTTTGCAGCGCGATCGCGTTGGCGTGGGCATCGGCGCCCTTGAGGGCGTCGCCGCCGACGCGGGTCAGACCGGCTTCCTCCGGCGTCACCTCGAAGGTGCGGATATTGCCGTTCTCGAGTGCCGCGACGAAGGTCGGGCCGGTGAGGGTGATTTCATCGAGGCCGTCGGAGCCGTGTACCACCCAGACGGATTCGGCGCCGAGGTTCTTGAGCACCTGCGCCAGCGGCTGCACCCATTGCCGGGAAAATACACCGACCATTTGTCGTCTGACGCCGGCCGGATTGGACAGCGGGCCCAGGAGATTGAAGATCGTGCGGGTGGCCAGCTCGACACGGGTCGGTCCGACGTTTTTCATGGCCGGATGGTGCGACGGCGCGAACATGAAGCCGATCCCGGCCTCGGTGATGCAGCGGCCGACATGCTCGGGCGTGATGTCGATTCTAACCCCGAGCGAAGACAGTACATCGGCCGCGCCCGAGCGCGACGACAGCGCGCGATTGCCGTGCTTGGCCACCGGCACGCCCGAGCCTGCGACAATGAACGCGGCGCAGGTCGAAACGTTGACCGAGCCGGAGCCGTCGCCGCCGGTGCCAACCACGTCGACCGCATCGATCGGAGCCTTGACGCGCAGCATCTTGGCCCGCATGGCGGTGACCGCGCCGGTGATTTCATCGACGGTTTCGCCGCGGACACGCAATGCCATCAGCAATCCGCCCATCTGCGAGGGCGTGGCCTCGCCGGACATCATGCTGTCGAAGGCGGAAGCGGCTTCGTCGCGCGACAAGGTCGCGCCCGTGGCGACTTTTCCGATGATAGATTTGAGGTCGTCCATCGCGTGCTTTCGGGCTGCTCAGTTATTGTTGGCACCGGTGACCTGCGCGAAGACGGCCTGATTAATTGACGTGCCGATGTCGGTTTCCAGCTTCGTGACGTATTGCGCGACCAGTTCATCGGTCAGCCCGCGCTGAAGGGTCTCTTTCAGCTTCTTCATGTCGTCCGAGGCGAGGTCGACCGGCGGCACACTGACATCGGTCACGCGGAACACGATCCATTCGTTGGCGCCGGCGCCGGGGGCTTGTCCCACGCCATCCTTGGCGGTGCGGAACGCTGCCGTGACCGCGTCGGCAGGCACGCCGGGCAGGGCGGCGTCGCGCCTAAAGCCGGCGGCGGTTTCGACCTTCAAGCCGGCATTGGCCGCCTCGTCCGCGAGCTTGCCACCCTGTTCGAGTTTTTGAACCATCTCGGTCGCCTTGGCGCGCAGGCGGCTGGCGATCTGGTCGTCGCGCCATCTTGCCTCGACCTGGTCCTTGACCTCGTCAAGGCCCCGTTCGCGTGACGGCGTGATGCCGAGAACGTCGTACCAGACATAGCCGTTGTTGAACTGAATCGGATCGTTGTCGACACCCACATCGCTGCCAAAGGCCTGCGAGACGACATCGAGACCGCGGGGAATGTTGGCCACCAACTGCCCGTTGGGGAGACGGCCGGAGCGATCGACGGCGTCGATGGTGACGGCGGCAAGCCCGAGTTTCTGTGCGGCCTCGATGACGCTGGCGCCACCGCCACGCTCGTCTTCCATCTTGTCGCGCAGATCGGCGACCGATTTGCGCGCGCGTTCCATCGCAATTTCCTTCTTCAGATCCGAGGCGACGCTTTCATATGAGGGCTCGACGCCCGGTTCGATCTTGTCGATCTTGACCACGGCCACGCCGAACCTGCCTTGCACCGGCTGGCTGATCTCGCCGGATGGCAGCGAAAAGGCCGCGTCCGCGATCGCGGGATCGATGATGGCGGATTTCGCGATCATGCCGAGGTCGACGTCGGAAGCGCTGAGCCCACGCTCCTTGGCCAGATCCTCGAACGACAATCCGGACGTGAGACGAGTGCGCGCCGCCGCAGCCTCTTCGGCGTTCGGAAACACGATCTGCGTCACCTGGCGCCGTTCCGGCGTGCCAAGTTTGTCGCGCCGCTGTTCGAACATCTTCTTGGCATCCTCGTCGGAGACGGTGGCCCACTTTCCGACCTCCTCAGGATTGATCATGACAAAAGATATCTTGCGATATTCGGGCGCGCGGAACTGGGCCTTGTGGTCGTCGAAATAGCCGGCCAGCGTCTCCGGCGACGGCGGATCGATGGTTCCTGCGTGCGCTGCGTCTAGTTTGACGAATTCGATTCCGCGCTGTTCGTTTTGAAAGCGGCTGAGGGCCTCGATCATGACTTTCGGCGGTTCAAGACCGGCCGAGATCGTGCCGGCAATCTGACGCCGCAGCGACACGCGCCGCTGGTCGGCGATATAGCGCGGTTCGGTGAAGCCGAATTGCCGGATCGTGGCCTGGAAGCGCCCGGGATCGAAGGCGCCGGTCACGCCCTTGAAATTGGGATCGCCGAAGATCATGCGCATGGTCTCGGCGTCGGATTGTCCGAGCCCGATCCGTCGCGCTTCTTCGTCGAAGGCGGCGTCGGCGATGGTCTGCTGCAGTAGCTGGCGGTCGAGGCCGAAGGCGCGGGCCTGATCCATCGTCAAGGGGCGGCCGAACTGACGGCCGATCTGCTGCAGCTTCTCGGTATAGAGCTGGCGGAATTGTTCGGCCGAAATCTCGGTCCGGCCGACCTTGGCCAGCGTCGATTGTCCGAAACCCTTGAAGATATCGGCAATGCCCCAG
>DATHHM010000034.1:0-8905 GCA_035317145.1 Xanthobacteraceae bacterium
CGCGCGCCGTTGTAGGCACCGATGGTGACCGGAATCATGCAGCCGAGAAAGATCAGCAGGATTTTCGAGCCGTCGCCGAAGCCGAGCCACAGCACGGTCACCGGGATCAGCGCCGATTTCGGTAGCGGATAAAACAACTCCACCAGCGGATTGATGAACACGTCGAGCAGGCGCACCCGCGCCATCGCCATGCCCAGGCCGCCGCCGACGATGATGGCGAGGAAGAGTCCGGCGAAGGCGCGATAGAGCGACGCGCCGCCGTTATCGATCAATTCCCCATCCTTGATCAAATCGACCCACGCGGTCGCCACGCTGCTCAGCGGCGGCAGCGCCAGCGACGAGATGATGTTGAGCCGCGCCGCCAATTCCCACGCGACCGCGAGCAACAACAACGGCAGATAACGGGCGGCGGTTCGCGTCACGCGTTCTGCTCCTGCGCCTTGATAGCCTCGTCGCGCACCAGGTTCCAGATTTGGTCGGTTTTCTCGACGAACTCCTTGCTGCGCAAAATGCTCGGATCGCGCTTGCCGAATTTGGTCTCGACGATGGCCTTGATCTGGCCCGGCCGTGCCGACATCACCGCGACCCGTTCGGCGAGATAGACCGCCTCTTGGACGTCATGGGTGACGAAGATCACGGTCTTGGGTGTGCGCTGCCAAATACTCAAAAGCTCGGTCTGCATCAGCGAGCGGGTCTGCGCGTCGAGCGCGCCGAACGGCTCGTCCATTAACAGGATGCTCGGATCAAAGGCGAGCGTGCGCGCGATCGCGGTACGCTGCTTCATGCCGCCGGACAGTTGCGACGGATAGCTGTCCTCAAAACCGCGCAAGCCGACCAGATTGATGAAAGCCTGCGCCCGCTTCTCGCGCTCGGCGCGGGGCAGACCCTGCCGCTCCAGCCCATAGAGAATGTTGCCGCGCACGGTTTTCCAGGGGAACAGCGCGAAATGCTGGAACACGATGCCGCGGTCGGGTCCCGGCGCCGTGACCGGCTTGCCCTCGACCAGGATGCGGCCGGCGACCGTCGGCAAAAACCCGCCGACCAGATAGAGCAGGGTGGATTTGCCGCAGCCCGAGGGCCCAAGCAAAGCCAGGAATTCCCGCGGCCGGACTTCGAGCGATACGTCGGAAAGGGCGAGCACGGTACGCCCGCGCGCCGGGCGATAGGTATGATTCACCCCTTCGATGACGATCTGGCCTTGGCCGTCCATGCACGCCTACGCATCCCCGGCGCTCCCCAAGGCGCCGCACGGCCGGCACCCTAACCGGAGTGGTCATTGAGACCAAGTCGAGTGGATGCCGCGCCTCCGCCCGTCATTCCGGGCTCCTCGCTGCGCTCGGCCTCGGAATGACGGGTCCGGCAAAAGCGGCTATATGTGAGCTTCAATTATTCGGCCGGAAACACGATGGAACGCTCGTTCAAGAAGGAAGTGGATGCGCTGCGGCTAGGCGACGGCGAGACCTTTCGCGGCGAAGGCATCCTCGCGGTCACCAAGGCGCTGCTGCAATCTGGCGTGAGCTATGTCGGCGGCTATCAGGGCGCGCCGGTGTCGCATCTGCTCGACGTCATGGTGGATGCCGAAGATTTGCTCGCCGATCTCGGCGTGCATGTCGAGACCTGCACCAACGAGGCCGCCGCCGCCGCCATGCTCGGCGCTTCGATCAATTATCCGCTGCGCGGCGCGGTGACCTGGAAATCCATCGTCGGCACCAATGTGGCGGCCGATGCGCTGTCGAACCTGGCGTCGCCCGGCGTCATCGGCGGCGCCCTGATCGTGCTCGGCGAGGATTTTGGCGAGGGCGCCAGCGTCATCCAGGAGCGCTCTTATGCCTATGCGATGAAATCATCGATCTGGCTGCTCGATCCGCGGCCCGATCTGCCGACCATCGTCGACATGGTCGAAAAAGCTTTTGAGCTGTCCGAGGCGAGCCATGCGCCGGTGATGCTCGATCTGCGCGTACGCGCCTGCCACGTCACCGGCGAATTCATCGCCAAGGACAACAAGCGCGGCGCGTATAGCGGCCAGCACCGCCTCGCCGGCCCGCCGCGTTTCGAATACGGCCGCCTCGCGCACCCGCCGGTGATCTTCACCCAGGAGCGGCTCAAGGTGGAGGAACGCCTGCCGGCGGCGCAAAAATTCATCCGCGAGCAAAAGCTCAACGAGGTGATTCCGGGCGACGTGAACGAGATCGGCATCATCGTGCTCGGCGGCCTCACCAACAATTTGTTGCGAGCATTGGCGCGGCTCGATCTCGCCGATCTCTACGGCGCCTCGCGCATTCCGATTTACGTGCTCAACGTCGCCTATCCACTGGTGCCCGAGGAAGTGAAGAATTTTTGCATCGGCAAGCGCGCCGTGCTGGTGGTCGAGGAAGGCTCGCCCGAATATGTCGAGCAGCAGATCAATATGATCCTGCGCGGCGCCGACATAGCGACGCGTGTTCTCGGCAAAGGCTGCCTGTCGCGCACCGGCGACTACAATTCGGAAGCCATGCTGCGCGGCATCGCGGCGTTCCTGTCGCAGACGCATCCCGCCGGCATCGATGCCGATGCGGTTGCCAAACGCGCGGAAGAATTTCTCGCGCACAAGCCGGCGGCCGTGGCCGACGCCGGCGACATCCCGGCGCGGCCGCCGAATTTCTGCACCGGCTGTCCGGAGCGGCCGGTATTTACCGCCATCAAGCTGGCGCAGCGCGAGATCGGCCCGACCCACATCAGCGCCGACATCGGCTGCCATTCGTTCGCGACGTTTGCGCCGTTCTCGCTCGGCAATTCGATCCTCGGCTACGGCATGTCGCTTGCCAGCGCCGCGGCCGTCGGCCCGAACATGGCAAAGCGTTCGATTTCGATCATGGGTGACGGCGGTTTCTGGCACAACGGCCTGATCACCGGCGTCGCCTCCAACATGTTCAACAAGGGCGACGGCGTCCTGATCGTGATGCAGAACGGCTACGCCTCGGCGACCGGCCAGCAATATCTGCCGTCGAGCGCGGCCAACCGCAGCGGCACGCCGACCGGCATCACCATTGAAAAGACTTTGCGCTCGCTCGGCGTCACCTGGCTGCGCACGGTGCGTAGCTACAGCGTCGCCAAAATGGCCGAGACGTTGAAAGAGGCCATGCGCACGGCGGAGCGCGGGCTCAAGGTCATCATCGCCGACGGCGAATGCATGCTGGCACGGCAGCGCCGCATCCGCGCCGCGGACGCCGACAAGCTCAAGCGCGGCGAGCGCGTGGTGAAAACGCGCTTCGGCGTCGACGACGAAATCTGCACCGGCGACCATTCCTGCATCCGGCTGTCCGGCTGTCCGTCGCTCACGGTGAAACCCAATCCTGATCCGTTGCGAACCGATCCGGTCGCCACCGTGATTGAAAGCTGCGTCGGCTGCGGGCTGTGCGGCGAGGTCGCCCACGCCGCCGTGCTCTGTCCGTCGTTCTATCGCACCGATGTCATCAGCAATCCGAATTGGTGGGATCGCACGACACATCGCCTGCGCAGCGGCGTTATCAGTTGGCTCGGCGGCCTCGGTGAAACTGCTCCCTCTCCCCAGCGGGGAGAGGGCGGGGTGAGGGGGCTCGGGCCTCTCGGTGATTCTCCCGGCGACTCCCGAACCCCCTCACCCCAACCCTCTCCCCTCCGGGGAGAGGGGACGCGTCTCGCCCAGCCGCAAAGCAGCGTACGTCCCCTCACCATTCTGGTCGCGGCACTTGGCGGCGAAGGTGGCGGCGTGCTCACCGATTGGATCGTTGCGGCCGCTGAAAGCCAGAACTTTCCGGTGCAATCGACGTCGATTCCCGGCGTCGCGCAACGGACCGGCGCCACCACCTATCACATCGAGCTGGTGCCGACGCCGGTGAGCAAGTCCGACAAGCGCCGCCCCATCCTGGCGCTGGCGCCGGGCATCGGCGACGTCGCTCTCGTCGTCGCCAGCGAACTGATGGAAGCCGGCCGCGCCATCGCCAGCGGCTTCGTCACGCACGACCGGACCATGACCATCGCCTCCACCAGCCGCTCCTACCTGGTGGTGGAGAAGATGGCGATGGGCGACGGCCGCTACGACCAGCAGCGGCTCATTCAATCGGTCGAGAACAATTCGAAAGGCGCGCTGCTGCTCGATCTCGAAGCGATCGCGCGCGAAAGCGGCGCCATGATCAGTGCGGTGATGCTCGGTACCATCGCAGGCGCCGGCGCGTTGCCGATTCCGGCGGAAGCGTTCGAAGCGGCGATCCGCGCCGACGGCAAGGCGGTCGACGCCAATCTGCGCGGTTTCGGCGCCGGCTTTGCAGCGGCGCGCGGCGGCTCGCACCTGCGCGCCGATCCGACGAAGCGCCACCAGGCGCCGGCCGCCTCGCTCGCCGATCTTGAAAGCGAGATCGCGCGCATGCCGGAAGCGGCACGCGCATTCATGACCGAAGGCGTACGCCGGCTCGCCGCCTATCAGGACCTCGCCTACGCGCGGCTTTATCTGGATCGCCTCGGGCCGATCCGCGACGCCGATGCCAAGGCGAGCGCCGACGGGCAATTGCTCGCCGAGACGGCGCGGCATCTCGCCGTGCGCATGTCCTATGAGGACGTGATCCGCGTCGCCCAGGCCAAGATCGACCCGGCGCGCTTTGCCCGCATCGCCGCGCAAATGGGTATCAAGCCTGATCAGCCGTTCGCCGTCACGGAATTCCTCAAGCCCGGCGTTGAGGAATTCTGCTCGATCCTGCCGCCATGGCTCGCCAAGCGCATTCTCGCGCTCGCCGAACGCCATGCAAAATTCGGCGGTGCTCATTGGGGCATGGAGATCAACACCGCGTCGGTGTCCGGCTTCCTGCGCTTTTACATCCTCGCCAAGCTGCGGCGTTGGCGGCCGCGCAGCTGGCGCTTTCAGGAAGAGCAGCGCGAGATCGAAAACTGGCTGAAACTCATCGCGCGCGCCGCGCCGCTGTCCGCCGCGTTGGCCATCGAGATCGCCGAGTGCGCCCGTCTCATCAAGGGCTATGGCGACACCCACAAGCGCGGCAGCGACAATTATCGCGTCATCGTTGCGCAAGTGATCGCGCCGGCGCTCGCCGGTCAAATTCCGGTCCGGCAAGCCGTCGACGCGATCGCCAGCGCCCGCACCGCGGCGCTGCTCGATCCCGAAGGCGAGGCATTGTCGAAATGCCTCGCCGCGCTGTCGTCGCCGCCGGCCCACGCCATCGCCGCCGAATAAGCAACGGCGAGCGCGCAGCGCCGCGAGCCGGCTGTTGCCCAATTCGTGCCGGTGCTAGCCTTGCGGCATAGCGCCGATCAACGGCGAACGTTCAGGGAGGGTCTCATGAAAGCATTTATCACGGCGTTATGGCTGGCGTCGAACCTGGCCGCGGGAGTCGCCATCGCGCAAACCATGCCGCCGAACGACGCCGGCGTGACCATGGGGCATTTGCATCTCAACTCGGCCGACGTCGAGGCCAACAAGAAGATTTTCGTCGGCATGGGCGGCACGGCGATCAAAATGGAAGGGGCGCCGTTGCAATATGTCAGATTTCCCGGCGTCATTGTGATCCTGAACCTGCCGGGGGGAGCGCCGCCGTCGAGCGGGCCGACCGAAGGCACCGTGATCAATCACGTCGGCTTTCTCGTGCCGAACGTGCAGGACGCCGTCGCCAAGTGGAAGGCTGCCGGCGTTGCAGTGCTGCCCGGCAACAACGGCAGGGTCGACCAAGCCTTTGTCGCGACGGCGGATGGCTTGCGCATCGAGATTCTCGAGGACAAAAATCAGAGCGCCCCGATCGTATTCCACCACGTTCATTTCTTCGTGCCGGCGGCGGCGATCCCCGACATCCAAGCCTGGTACGTCAAGAACTTCGGTGCGCGAGCCGGCATGCGCGGGCAGAACCAGGCCGCCGACGTTCCGGGCGCCAATCTGACATTCTCCAAGACCGATGCACCGGCTGTTCCCACCAAAGGGCGCGTCCTCGACCACATCGGCTTCGACGTGACGGACATCGAAGCGACCGCGAAAAAGCTTCAGGCCAATGGGCTGACGCTCGATCGCGCCGTCGAGACGCTGCCGAACGGCGTCAAGCTGCTGTTCGTCCACGATCCGTGGGGCACCAATATCGAAGTGAACCAGCGGCCGCATCCGCTTTAGCTGGCGTAGCTTCTCAACCCCACGCCGCCTCAGCCGTCTGAACGCACAGCGCGAGCTTCTTGCGCTCGTCGGCTTCGCTGAGCGGATTGCCGGCGACGGTAGAGGCGAAGCCGCATTGCGGGCTGATGGCGAGCCGGTCCTTGTCGATGAAGCGCGCCGCTTCCTCGATGCGTTTGAGCAAATCGTCTGCCTTTTCGAGCGCGGCACTTTTCGAGCTGACGAGGCCGAGCACGACGCCCTTGTCCGCCGCGACGAAACGCAACGGCGCGAAATCGCCGGCGCGCGCGGTGTCGAACTCGAGCAGGAAATGGGTCACGCCGGTGACGCCGAACAAGGCCTTGGCGATCGCGTCGTAGCCGCCCTCGGCTAGATATTTGCCTTTAAAGTTGCCGCGGCACATATGCACGCCGACCGCCATCGCCGGCGGTGCCGACGCAATCGCATCGCCGAGCGCCTCGACATAGAGGCTGATCAGTCGCGCCGGATCGTTGCCGTCGGCGGTCACCCGTTGGCGCACGACCGGGTCGCACAGCATGGCAAGCGCGACTTCGTCGAGCTGAATGTAGCGGCAGCCGGCGGCGGCCAGCGCGGCGATCTCGGCGCGATAGACCGCGGCAAGATCGCGGAAGAATTTTTCCGCGCTGTCGTAGACGCCGGGAACCGCATACCCGGTGCCGCGCCAAAAATGCATGGTCGACGGCGCCGGCAAGGTCACTTTTGGCAGCGCCTTGGCGTTGTCGCGAAGGAAACAGAATTCGTCGAGCGCGATCGGCTGCCGCCGCGCCACTTTGCCGGTCACCAGCGGCGCGGTGAAGGTGAGCTCAAGCCCTTGCTCGTCGCGGAAGGTGAAGCGCGATTCGCTCACGCTCAAGCCCTCGGTGCGCTCGACGAAGCGGCTCCAATACGAGGCGCGGCGGAATTCGCCGTCGGTGACCACGGCAAGCCTGGCGTCGGCTTGCAGCGCGATGGCGTCGCGGATCGCCGCATCCTGCGCCGCGGCAAAGCCGGCTTCGTCGAGCGCACGGTCGTTGAAGGCGCGATAAGCCTGCCGCAAAGCCGGCGGGCGCAACAGACTGCCGATATGGTCGGCGCGGAACGGCGGGCGATGCATGGCGTGTTCTCTCGCGGCGAAATCTTTCTAGCACTCGTCAACAGCCGTTGAATATGATGCGGCACGGGAGGACAACCATGACGGATCGCATGGGCCGCGCCGCGGCGACGCGACGGGCTTGGCTCGAGACCATCGAGCGCCACCGCCACGACCGCGATGCGCCGGGCTCGGCGGAGTATTGGTCGCCGCGGCTCGATACCGCGTCACGCGACGAAATCCGCGCCATCCAGGACGACAAGATCGCCGCCGTGGCGCCGTTCCTCTACGAGAACAGCGATTTTTATCGCCGCCGCTTCGAACGCCTCGGCTTGGCGCCGACCGACCTGCGCAACGTCGACGACCTGCAGGCCAAATGGCCGGTGGTCGACAAGCTGGAAATGGCCGAAGACGCCGCGGCGCAACGCCCTACGGCACCTATACGGCGATGAGCGACGCGCTGTGGGCCGAGCGCGGCTGGATGATGTTCTCCTCGTCCGGCACCACCGGCACGCCGCGGGTGTTCCGCTACTCCCATATCGACCGCGAATTATGGGCCTGGGCCAATGCGCGGGCGCTGCACGCCATGGACTTCCGCCAGGGCGACACGGTGTTCATGATCACCGGCTACGGCCCGCATGTCTGGGCCTGGGGCGTGCAATACGCGCTGGCCAAAATGGGGCTGCCGACCTTGCCCGGCGGCGGCATGGATGCCCGGGCCCGCGCCAACATCGTGATCCGCTTCAAGCCGACCATCGTGCTGTGCACGCCGTCCTACGCGCTGCATCTCGGGCGCACCTTGCAGGCGCTCGGCACCGATCCGCGCGCGACCGCGGTGCGCACGCTGTTCGTCGCCGGCGAGCCCGGCATGAGCATCGCCGCCACCCGCGAGCGCATCCAGGATTTGTGGGACGCGCGGCTGGTCGAGTTCTACGGCTGCACCGAAGCCTCGCCCCATGTCGGCGGCTTCTCGTGCCCGCATTCGCAAACGCCCGGCGGGCCGGTGACCACGCATCTCCTCGAAGACGTGCAGGTCTGGGAGACCATCGATCCGCAGACGCGAAAGCCGCAGCACGACGGCGAGCGCGGCCTCACGGTGTGCACGAACCTCAATTCCGAATCCTCGCCGCAATTGCGCTTCCTGGTCGGCGATTACGCCACCTTCGACCGCAGCCGCTGTCCGTGCGGGCGCAATCACGTGCGCGCCGTCGGCTCGTTCGCCGGCCGCGCCGACGACCTGATCAATCTGCGCGGCATCAAAATGTTTCCGGGCCAGATCGAGCACGCCGTGCGCTCGGTCGCCGGCATCGGCGACGAGTTCGAGATCGTGCTCAATACCAACGACGACGGCCTCGACGTGATGACGGTGCGGGTCGAGCACGATGCCGGCGCAACGGTCGCCGCCGCCGTGGCCGAAGAAATCCGCAGCCGTTGCGAGGTGCGCTCCGCAGTCGAGGTGCTGGCGCCTGGCACGCTGCCGCGCACCGAATTCAAGGCGGCGCGAGTCAAGGATCGGCGCGGCAAATCCTAAAAGTGACCGTTGGGCTAAATCGCCCCACGCACCGGACAAAAGAACGTTCCTTCCACCTCGACGACGTCGTCCTGATTGAGACGGCTCACCTCGACAATAGTGCGCGGCGGATAGGGCGGGCCGTCCCAAAACTCCTCCTGGATTTTATTCACGAGCGGCCGATAGC
>DATHHM010000035.1:0-8770 GCA_035317145.1 Xanthobacteraceae bacterium
TGTTCGAAACGGTCTCGATCGGCGTCGCCGCGGCGATCGCCGGCGTCGCCATCGGCGTGTTCGTGTCGCATATCTTCACGTGACGGGGCCTATCCCCACAACTTCTCGCTGGCGATCGCGGCGCCTTCGCTGAGCGCGGCAAGCTTCGCCCAGACGATAGAATCCGCCACCATCGGCTCGGTGCGCACGGCGGTGCCAAAGCCGCAATCGACGCCGGCGATCAGCCGCTCGCGATCGACCACTTGCGCGTAGCGGCCGATGCGCTGGGCGACGAGGCGCGGGTGCTCGACGAAATTTGTCGTCGAGTCGATGACGCCTGGAATGAGGATCTTGTCGTCGGGGATTTTTATCGCCTTGAGGTCTTCCCATTCGTGGTCGTGGCGCGGATTGGCAGCCTCGATGCTGAACGCCTGTACGCGGGCCTTGAACGCGATGTCGATGATCTTGGTCACCGGCAGATCGTGGGTGTGCGGGCCCTCGTAATTGCCCCAGCAGATATGCAGCCGCATGCGGTCGGCCGGCAGCCCCTCGATCGCGGCGTTGAGCGCCGCGATATTGCGCTCGGCGATTTTTGAGCGGAATTCGTCGTCGGTGAGATGGCGGTACTGGTTGTTGCGCGCCGAGCCGAGGTCGGGCGCGTCGATCTGCAGCACGAAACCGGCCTCGACGATGGCGCGGTATTCGACCTTGAGCACGTCGGCGAGCGCCGCGACATACGCCTCCTCGGTCGGGTAATGCAGGTTGATGATGAAGCGCGTCAGAATGCCCGGCGACGGCGCGGTCATGAACACCTCGGCGGGCTTGGATTTCGCCGCCGCGGCTTTGAGATGCGCGAGGTCGCGGTCGAGCGCGGAACGGTCCTTGTAGCGCAATTCGCCGACGCAGCCGGGAAACGGCATGGCCGAGAAATTGCTGCGCTGGCGGGCAAAATCCGGAAACTGCAACAGATCGCGGCCGATCATGATGTCGCGGCCCTTTTCTGCCGCGCGCGGGTCCATCTCGATGCCGCTGACCCGGTGGCGGATATACGTCGTGTAGGACGGCTTGCTCATCTCGCCGTCTGAGACCACGTCGATGCCGGCCGCGACCTGCTGCGCGACGATTTCGTCGACCGCTTTGACCACCTCGCCTTCGAAGGCGTCCGCCGCGATCGCCTCGCCCTTCTCGCGGCGGAGAATAAGGTCGATCAGCGGCTTCGGCCGCGGCAGGCTGCCGGTATGGGTGGTCAGAATACGGTCGGTCGAGGTCTTCATGGCGTGCTCCGGCGTGGCGTTGTCGCGGTCTCAAGGGGCGGATAGTGTTCGCCCAAAGCCGGAGCGGCAAGGGAGAGAAATGCAATGCGGATCGTCGATTTGAGCCGGGAGCTTTATCACCGCACCCCGTCCTATCCCGGGCAGCCGCCCATCATCCACGGCATCTGGAAGACCCACGAAGAGGCGTTCGCCGAGTCCGGCAACGTCCAGGGCAACAGCGTGATGTTCTTCTCCATGCCCGACCACGGCGGCACCCACATCGACGCGCCGCGGCACTTTGGCAAAAGCGGTACGCCGATCAACGAATACCCGCTGGAGAACTGCATCGTCCAAGGTATCTGTATCGACCTGCGCCACATCAAGCCGCGCGCGGAAATCACGCCGGCCGATCTCGAAGCGGCGGTGAAAGCGGCCGGCGTGCCGATCCCGAAAAAGGGCACGGTGCTGCTGTGCACTGGACATCACGAACGCACCTTTCCGACCGCGGCCTATGCGACCGACAATCCGGGCGTGAACGTCGCGGCGACAGAGTGGCTGGCGCAGCAGGGCATCGTGCATTTCGGCATCGACTCGATGCGGCCGGGGCCGGAGGGCAAAGTGAATTCGCTGGTGCACAAGGCCTGCCTCGAGCTCGACATCACCCACATGGAGAGCCTGTGCAATCTGGAGACGCTGCTCGGCCAAGGCGAATTCCAATTCATCGGCCTGCCGCTGAAATGGCGCGAGGGCACCGGCTCGCCGATCCGCGCGGTCGCGGTGTTCGACAACTAACAGCACATCAAAATATTTCAGAAACACGAGGAAACGACCGCCCATGCAAATCGGCCACAATCGCAAAATGACCGGGGCGCAATGCCTCGCCGACATGTTCAAGGGCTACGGCGTCACGCACGTGTTCCACGTGCCCGCCGTGCTGCGCACTACTTATGCCGAGATGGAGCGGCGCACCGAGATCAAGCGGCTGCACGTGCACGGCGAGAAGGCCGCGGCCTATATGGCGGACGGCTATGCGCGCGCCTCGGGCAGGCCGGGCATCTGCATGGCGCAGGTGATCGGCGCGCTCAATCTCGCCGCCGGCCTGCGCGACGCGTGGCTCGCCCATTCGCCCGTGATCGCCATGACCGGCGGCCGCGAGCCGAAGACAAAATTCCGCAAAGTGTATCAAGAGATCGACGATATGCCGGCGTTCGAGCCGGTGACAAAATTCAACGCCACGGTGGACGACGTGGCGCGATTTCCCGACATGGTGCGGCAAGCGTTCCGCACCGCGGTGACCGGCTGTCCCGGCCCGGTGCATCTGCAATTTCGCGGCAACGAGGGACAGATCGACGCCGAGGAAGCCGACATGGAGCCGCTGGTCGAGCCGCAATTTTCCCGCGTGCCGGCGTTCCGTCCGGAGCCCGATGAGGCGAGCGTGCGCGCGGCGCTGAAAATTCTGCAAGATTCCACCCGCCCGGTGATCGTCGCCGGCGGCGGCGTGCGCGCTTCAGGCGCGGCGCTTGAGCTCGTCGCGTTGGCGGAGGCGCTGCAGATTCCGGTGGCGACCTCGCTCAACGGCAAGGATTCGATTCCCGGCAATCACCCGTTGTCGGTCGGCGTCGCCGGCACTTATTCGCGCGAGAGCGCCAACCGCGTCGTCAATGCTGCCGACCTGGTTTGCTTCATCGGCAGCGAAACCGGCGGCATGACCACTCACTTTTGGGCGGTGCCGAAAATCGGCACGCCGGCGATTCAGATCGACATCGACCCGGAAGCGCTTGGCCGCAATTATCCGCTGGCGGCGGGCGTCAACGGCGACGCCAAGGTGACGCTTGAGCGCATGCTCAAGATCGCCGACCGCGGCAGTGCGGCGAAACGCAAGAGCTGGCTGGCGGAGGCGCAAGGCCTCTGCGCCGAGTGGCGGCAAAAATACAAATCAGCGCTCGAGTCCGACGCGGTGCCGATGCGGCCGGAACGGCTGTGCAGCGAGCTGACGCGGCACGTGCCCGATGACGCCATCGTGGTGGTCGATACCGGCCACGCCGGCATGTGGATGGGCGGCATGTTCGATCTGAAATCGCCGCACCAAAGCTATATGCGCAGCGCCGGCCATCTCGGCTGGGCGTTTCCGGCGGGCCTCGGCGCCAAATGCGGCCGCCCGGAGCGGCCGGTGGTCACTTTCACCGGCGACGCCGGTTTTTGGTATCACATCGCCGAGATCGAAACCGCGGTGCGCTGGAACATCAATGCGGTGACCGTGGTCAACAACAATGGCGGCGGCAATCAGTCCAAGCGCGGTTTCGACCGCGTCTATGGCGGCCAGCAGACGCCGAAAGCGCGCGAATTGTGGACCTTCAGCAAGGTCAATTTCGCCCGCCTCGCCGAAGACATGGGCGCGCTCGGCATCCGCGTCGAGGAACCGTCGGCGTTTCCGGCCGCATTGGCGCAGGCACTCGCGGCAAATCGTCCTGCCGTGATCGACGTGGTCACCGACATCGAGGCGCTGGCGCCGACCGCCGTCGCTTAGAGGACAAGCTCTGAAGTTTCAGAGCAAATCAGTTCAAATGCGGCCGATTTCGTACAGTCAAGGGTGACGTCTGGCCATTCCGGTCACGAACCGGTCACGAAATTGCAACTATCGAAGGCTCACGCTGCCTCGTTTGCGCCCGAGAAATATGGAAAACTCACGGCGTAACGGTCGCACACTTCGCAATCGATGAACACGGCACGGGAATCGGCAGTCCGCCTGCTGAAACTGATGATGGTCGCGTCGCTGGTGCTGCCCGCGGCGCTCTACGGCTATGCGTCGTGGGTCAGCTATCGCGACATTCATGCCGCAGCCGACGAGCGCATCGAGCGTTCGCTCGACGTGCAGCAGGAACAGGCACTCAAAGTGTTCGAGACCGTCGACCGCACCTTTGCGGAGGTCGACGAGGTCGTGCGCGGCATGTCCGACGACGAAATTCGCGCGGCGCAGCCGCGCCTGCATATCCGCCTGGCGCAAATCGCCGACGTGATGCCGCAACTGCAGGCCATCGTCCTGATCGGCCGCGATGGCCGGCCGCTCGCTTCCAGCACGCTTGAGTCCGTCAAGACCGACGTCAATTTCACCGACCGCGATTACTTCAAGGCCCAAACCGACAAGGACGCCGGCACCTATGTGAGCGACGTGCGCACGCCGAATCTGGCGAGCGTCGGCAGGGATTTCTTCGATCTATCCCGGCGTCTCGACTCGCCGAGCAAGACGTTCAAGGGCGTGATCGCGGTGGCGGTGCGGCCGAAATATTTCGAGGACTTTTACACATTGATCGGCCAGACGCGCGGCAGTTTCTATGCCCTGGTCCGCGACGACGGCACCATCCTGGCGCGCTATCCGGTCCGCAACAACCGCGTGCAAAAATTGAGCCCGACCAGCGGGCTGCGCTCGGCCATCGACCACGGCGTCACCCACGACACGTTCACCGTCAATTCCGAAGTCGACGGCGTGCCCCGGCGAATCGGCTTTCGCAAGCTAACCGGCTACCCGGTCTATGCGCTGGCCGGTACCAGCATCCCCGCGATCAACCACGAATGGCTCAGGGCCATAGGCACCCACTTGATCTTCGGCTTGCCGGCGACGCTCTTGTTGTTCGCCGTGCTGTGGTTCGCGCTGCGCCGCACCCAGCACCTGCACGACGAAGCCGAGCGCCGCGAAATGGCGGAAGGCGCGCTGCACCAGGCGCAGCAGCTCCAGGCCATCGGCCAATTGACCGGCGGCGTCGCCCACGACTTCAACAATCTGCTCATGATCGTCAGCGGCAGCGTGCAGCGGCTGCGCCGCCACATCAAGGACGAGAAGCAGACGCACTTGCTCGATGCGATCACCACCGCGACGCAGCGCGGCGAAAGCCTGACCCGGCAGCTGCTGACATTCTCGCGCCGCCAGACCTTGCAGCCGAGCGTCATCGATCTCGCCGAACAGCTGCCCGAGATCAAGGACATGCTCAGTCGCTCGCTGCGCGGCGATATCGAGATCAAGGTCGGCGTGCCGCGGCGGCCGTGCACCGTGAAAGTCGATCCGAGCGAGTTCGAGCTGGCGCTGCTCAATCTCGCCGTCAACGCCCGCGACGCCATGCCGTCGGGCGGCACGCTGACGCTGACCGCCAAGCCGGTCGTGCTGCGCGGCAAGGCCAGCGAAGAAGGCCTTGCGGGCGACTTTGTCGCCATCCGCGTCGCCGACACCGGATCGGGCATTGCGGCCGACGTGCTGCCGCGGGTGTTCGAGCCGTTCTTCACCACCAAGGACGTCGGCAAGGGCACCGGCCTGGGCTTAAGCCAGGTCTACGGCTTCGCCCGTCAATCCGGCGGCGCGGCGGCCATCGCGAGCTCGGCGCGGCGCGGCACCGTCGTCACGCTGTTCCTGCCGCGGACCTGGGAAGCCCCGGCGCGGCCGCAAGAGCAATCCGCCGTCGTCGGCGCGAAGAAGCACGCCGGCACCGTGCTGTTGGTCGAAGACAATGCGGACGTCGCCGAGGTCGGCAAGGCCTATTTCGAAGAGCTCGGCTACACGGTCAAGCAGGCGGCGAGCGCCCAGGCCGGCCTCGATGTCGTCGAACGCGATCGCGGCATCGATCTGGTGTTCTCCGACATCTTGATGCCCGGCGGCATGAACGGCCTCGAGCTCGCCGACGCCATCCGCCGGCGCTTTCCGCACATCGTCGTGCTGCTGACGACGGGCTACAGCTCGAGCGCACAAGACGCCGTGCGGCAAGGTTTTGCCGTGCTGCAAAAGCCCTACGACCTCGCCGCGCTGGACCGCGCGCTGCGCGAGGCGCAGCGGACCGAGGCGCCAAAACCGCAGCCGGCGGTCGGGTGATTCCAAACACGATTCACTTGTGATGCGGCTCGGGATCGATGCCGAGCGCGGTGAACACCCGGGTGTGCATGTTGTAGAGCCCGATCAGGACGCTCAGCTCGACGATCTGCCGTTCGTTGAAATGCGGCCGCAAGTCTTCGAACACGTCATCCGGCACGGTGACGTCACGGGTCATGGCGTCGGTATAGGCGAGCGCTACGCGCTCACGCGCGCTAAATGTTTTCGCGTTGCGCCAGTCGGCGAGCGCGTCGCATTCCGCGTCGCTCAAGCCTTCGGGCGCCGAGAGCTGCGGCACGTGCTGCTTGAACACGTAAGCGGTGCGATTGAGATGGGCGACGCGGACGATGACGATCTCGCGCAGCCGTCCCTCGAGCTCGACCTTGAACCGCGCCGCGCTGACGAAGTCGAGCCAGATGGCGGCAAGCGACGGCGAGTGCAAGAGCAACTTATAGACATTGATCAGCTCCCCACGCCGTCCGGCGCGGATTTTGCCGATCAAGTCGGCGAGCTCGGGGTGATCGTTTTCTTCGATATAGGAGATGCGGGCCATGATGCTTTCGGTGCTGGGATACGGGCGCGGGACAGCGAATATACCCGATGGCGACAATTCCTTGGAACGACCTCCGCCGCCGAAACGTTGGGCTGAACTTACAAGTGCCTCAAGGGTTATGTAAAAAGACATTAGAGGCAACGAATGGTACCGGGGTCCCGTGCGAAAACTCCAGCCGTCCTCATCGTTGAAGATGAACCGCTGGTTCGGCTATGCGCCGTCGAAACGGTTGAAGGTGCCGGCTTCGAGGTGATCGAAGCCGCGAACGCCGATGAAGCGATACGCATCCTGGAAAGCCGTAGCGACATCCGCGTGGTCTTTACCGACATTCACATGCCCGGCTCGATGGATGGTCTCAAGCTCGCGCACGCGGTCCGCAACCGGTGGCCGCCGATCAAGATCATCGTGACTTCGGGGCGTGAAAGGGTAGCGGAGCAGGATCTTCCGGCAGGTGGCCGCTTCTTTGCGAAACCGTACGACCCAGGCGAGATCAAGGACGCATTGCGGGCTTGGGCGCTCTGAGGCGCCGAAACCTTGGCCGGTGCGGCGCGACTTCGTCGCAGTCGCGCCCTTTGCCTTTAAATCCAAGCCTTCGGTGAATACATGACGCCCGCGCCTGCAATGCGTCCATGCGCAACACTTACATGAGTGCCCGCGCTGGCTGGGTCAGCCGGTCCGACCGCTCTTACTCTTGAAAGTAGGACAATGGCTGGCATCGTCTCTTTCCATCCCAAAACCTCCGAGTTTGTGGCCGAGCCGTCCCCGGATGGGCAGCCTGCCGAGGATTTGACCGCGGCAACGCTGCGCCAGCGGGTCCGGCAGCAGGAGATTTTGGCGGAACTTGGCGTGAAGGCCCTGCAAGGCACGCCTTTTCCGGAATTGCTCGATTTGACCGCCCGGCTGACCGCCGAAGGTCTGAATGCGGAATTCGCCAAGGTTTTGGAATTCATGCCCGCGGGGGGCCGTTTCCTGGTGCGCGCCGGCGTCGGTTGGGATTCTGGCGTCGTTGGAACCGCGACGGTCGGCGCCGACGTGGCATCGCCCGCCGGCTATGCCTTGCGCACCGGCAAGGCCGTCATCTCGAACCATCTCGAAAACGAAGAGCGCTTTCGGACGCCGGAGCTGCTCCTGGAGCATGGCATCCGCCGCGCCATGAATGTGATCCTTCAGGGCGACGGCGAGCCGTTTGGCGTCCTCGAAGTCGACAGCCGCTCCGAAGGCGAGTTCTCCTCGAACGACATATCCTTCTTGCAAGGCGCGGCGAACATTCTGGGCATGGCCATTTACCGGCAACGCGCGGAGCGGTCGCTCACCGCCGCCCTCGAGCGTCATCAGCTGTTGGCGAAAGAGGTCAATCACCGGATCAATAACAGTCTGCAGATCGTTTCCAGCATGCTGCATCTTCAAACGACGACAACCCAGAACCCGGAAGTCCAACACGCGCTGCGCGATGCATCGAGCCGCATCGCCGCGGTCGCGCGCGCCCATCAGCGCCTCTACAGCAGCGAGAAAATCGACACCGTCGATCTCGGCGCCTATCTCGGCGACATCTGTGGCGACCTCGGCAAGGCGATGCCGCGCTGCCGGATCCACTTTTCGGCCGCAGCCGACATCAATTGCGCCACCGATACCGCAATTCCTGTCGCACTTTTGGTCAACGAGCTGATTACGAACAGCGCCAAATACGCCTATCCGGACAGCGCCTGCGAGGTGTGGGTCGAGGTTTTGCGATCCGACGGCGGCATCGCCATCTCGGTCCGCGATCAAGGCATTGGGCTGCCGGCGGATTTCGATATTAAATCAGGCAAGCGATTGGGAATGCGCCTGGTGACCGCGCTGTCGTCGCAGGTGAAGGCGGATTTGCAGATCCGCCGGCACACGCCGGGCACCGAGTTCTTGCTGCATATTCCCGACGCGCGCCCTGCCGGCTGACATCGCTGCCGGCTTGCGCCGCTGCCGCCGGAACAAAGACGTCGATGCAGCCGTTCTCCTGGAGACGCAGCTCGCGCAGGTACCGGGCGTCTTCAGGGAAAACAGATGTCGAATCCAATGCAGATGTGGAATGACTGGTTTGCGCTCTCGATGCAAACCGCCAAACTGGGCTGGGAAGCGCAAGGCGTCATGGCGCTTCGC
>DATHHM010000036.1:0-2124 GCA_035317145.1 Xanthobacteraceae bacterium
GCTGCGGCACAGGTCTGCTGGCCGAGCATATCGCCGATCTGGTCGGCCCGAGCGGCGCGGTGCTGGGCGTCGATCCGCTGCCGCTCCGCATCGCGCTCGCCCAGGCAAAGGCGCGGCCGAATCTGCAGTTCAAGGTCGCCGACGCCTACGACCTGTCATCGATTGCGACCGCCGCTTTCGACGTCGTGTGCCTCAACGCCGTGTTCCATTGGCTGCCGGAAAAGTCCGGACCGCTCCGCGAATTCGCGCGCGTTCTGAAAGCCGGCGGGCGGTTGGGCATCAGCAGCGGCGCCAAGGGCCCGCGAACGCGTTACCAGGAGGTCATCTCCGAGGTCCTGGCGCGGCCGCCCTTCAACGCCTATGCGCGACCGCCCGAGGGATTGACCCATCGCGTAGACGAGTCAGAGATGCGTCAGTTGCTGGCGGCGGCCGGCTTCGAGGTGAAGTCGATCGAAACGCTTGAATCGGTGCGCGATTTTCCCTCACCGCAGCTGCTGGTGCGCTATTCCGAAGCCAGTTCCTTCGGCAACATTCTCGCCCATTTGCCGGTCGAGCTGCGCCCCGCCGACCGTGAGGTCATCGGCCGCGCGCTTGCGGCGCTCGCCGCGCCCGACGGCACCATCTTCCAATCCAGCCGCCGCATGGTGGCCGTCGCCGTCCGTCGCTAGGCTGGCGGCCGGCCGTGAGTCCGGTGTCGGCGGGCCAGCGCGACTTCATCGTCTCGGACGAGCTTGCCGTCGCGCACCATGATCTCGCCGTCGACCAGCACGTCGCGCACCGAGCGCGGACCCATCGAATAGATCAGATTGGCCGCCGGATCGTGCGCCGGCGTGGTCTCCAGCCGGTTGCCGTCGAACACGACGAGATCGGCGCGCTTGCCCGCTTCGATGCTGCCGATCAGCCCGTCGAGTCCCAGAACGCGCGCGCCGTCGATCGTCAGCATGCGGACCATCTGTGCGACCGGCAGCGCCTGCGGATCGTCAGCGCGCATCTTGCCGACCAGGGCGGCGAGTCGCGCCTCGACCAGCATGTCCATGCTGTTGTTCGAGGCCGTCCAGTCGGTGCCGAGGCCGATCGGCACGCGCCCGACCAGCCGCGCCAACGGCAGGGTGCGCGCTTCGATCTTGAGGTTGCTGGCCGGGCAATGGGCGATGGGAATACCGTAAGTCGGCCAGGTGTCGAACTCGGCGTCGCTGAGATAGATCGCGTGCGCCGCGACGGTCGTGGACGTCGCGAGGCCGGTTGAGACCAGGCAGGCGAGGGCGCCGTCATGGCCGCGTCGCCGCACGATCGCGACCTCGGGCTCGTTTTGCGCGACATGGATGAAGACGCGTGCGCCGGTTCTCTCGGCCTGTCGCGCACACTCCTTCAAAAGGTCGTCGGAGCAGGTGTCGAGGGCATGCGGAGCGATGCCGGCGAAGACGCGCCGGCGGGGATCGGTGCCGAAGCGTTCGAGCACGGCGTGGGCGGTCTTCCAGTCGGCTGGCGCCCTGGCGTCGACCAGCGAATGGCCGACGACGGCGCGGATGCCCGACTGCTCGATGGCGGGCGCGATGCGATCCATGTTGCCGAGCCGGTCGGCGATGCAGGTAACGCCGTTCAGCAGGAATTCCGCACAGGCGGCGCGCACGGAAAAGACGTGATCCTCGACCGTGAAACGCTCCTGGCCGGGCATGGCGTAGCCTGCCGACCAGAATTCGCGCGGCCGGTCCTCGGCCATCCCGCGATAGAAGGCGGTCGCGGCGTGGGTGTGAACGTTGACCAGGCCGGGCGCTATGAGCGCTTCGCTGCAATCGATCAGCGTGTCGCCCGGCTGCGCCAGGCTGCCGGCCGCGCCGATGGCCGAGATGGTGTCGCCTTCGACGCGGATGTCGGCGGCCGGCAGGAAGTCGTCGGTGCTGTTCACCGTCAGGACCGCGCCGCCGCTCAAGACGATCGCCATGTCAATTCCTGCCGCGCGGCTTCGCAGCGCGCCGGCCGTTGCGCCGGGGCGGTGCGGCCAAAAAATCGCCGAAGGCGCGCAGGCGTTCGCTGATGTGGTTGATCATCAGCCGCGCGGGCGGCGAGAGGCGGCGATAGCGCGGCACCAGGATGCCGATGCGGCTTTGCGCCAGGCCGGGCTCG
>DATHHM010000037.1:0-7664 GCA_035317145.1 Xanthobacteraceae bacterium
AAAGCCCGCGGCGACATTGCCAGTATCTTCGTGCTGCCGCCGTCCATTCCCGAGCTTGAACGTCGTCTGCACACCCGCGCGCTCGACGACAAGGACGTGATCCGGCGCCGGATGGCCAAGGCGTCCGGCGAGCTCAGTCACTGGGCCGAATACGACTACGTGATCATCAATGACGCGCTCGATCACGCTTTCGCCGAAGTGAAAATGATTTTGGCGGCCGAGCGCATGAAGCGCACGCGGCAGCCATGGATATCGGCTTACGTGCGGCGGCTGCAGGCGAAGCTTTAAGCTGACAGCACCGTGCGGCCGACGACCTTGCCGGCGCGCAGATCGTCGAGCGCGGCTTGCGCCTCGTTGAACGGCCGTTCGTGGGTCGGGATCGGCGCGATCTTGCCGACGCGCGCCAGTTCGATCAGTTCACGAGCCTGCGCCAGCGTGCCGGTCAGCGTGCCTTCGATGGTCATGGCTTTGATCGCGAACATGGCGGCGGCCATTGAAAACGTACCGCCGAGCAGTCCCGTCACCACGATCTTGCCGCCGCGGGCGAGCACGCCGGTGCAGAATTGCAGCGAGCGGTCGGAGCCGACGAAGTCGCAAGCCGCCAGCACGCCGCCGGTCGCGGCCATGATCGCCCGCCGTGCTTGCGGGTCGGATGGATCGTAGGCGGCGGTCGCGCCGGCCGCGAGTGCGGCATCGCGTTTCTGCGCGTCGATGTCGGCGACGATCGGCGGCTGGCGAAACAAGGCACGCGCGATGGCGAGGCCCATCATGCCGACCCCGCCGAGGCCGACGAGCAGCACCGGGCCGCGGTCGGCCCGCGCGCCGAGATGCTTCAGGGCGCCGTAAGCGGTCAAGCCGGAGCACATCAGCGGGCCCGCGATCGCCGCAGAAAGCGGTTCATAATCAATAAGGTAGCGCGGGTGCGGGACGAGCACATGGCTGGCAAAGCCGCCGTTTGCGGTGATGCCGAGATGATGATGGGCGGAACACATGTTCTCTTCGCCGGCACGGCAAGCCGCGCAGGTGCCGCAGCCGATCCAGGGATAGACCGCGACGCGGTCGCCGATCACCGCGCCCTCGGCATCCGGTCCTAAGCTTTCGATCACGCCAGCAATCTCGTGTCCCAGCGTGAAGGGGAGCGGGCGATCCTTGGTGATGTCGAGCCGCTTGTCGTTGCCGAGCGCGAAATAGCCGTCCTGCAAATGCAGATCCGAATGGCACACGCCGCAGCGCTCGACACGCACCAGCACTTCGCTGCCGCGCGGCGTCGGACAATCCACGATGGTCTCGCAAAGCGGCTCGCCATAAGCGACCAGCGACTGGCGATGCATTTTTGTCATCGACGTTTTCGTCTCCTCGCCGGCGCCATCATGCCTCATGAGCGCGGTGGACGGCCAGCGCCCGCGCCAGCGCGACAAATCCCGCAACCGAAATGTCTTCGGCGCGCGCGGTTGGGTCAAGGCCGGCCGCCGCGACCAGCGCCGGCACATCGGCGCCGAGCGAGCGCAGGCTTTGGCGGAGCATTTTGCGTCTCTGGCCGAACGCGGCCTGGGTTACGCTCTCGAGCAGCTTGCGGTCGCAAGGCTCCGGCGCCGGCCGCGGCACCAGACGCAGCACCGAAGAGGTGACTTTCGGCGGCGGCACGAAAGCCGACGGGTTGACGTCGAAGAGAATGTGCGCCTCGCAGCGCCATTGCGTGAGCACCGACAGTCGGCCGTAGGTTTTTGAGCCCGGCGGGGCGACGATGCGCTGGGCCACCTCGCGTTGAAACATCAGTACGGCGGCATCGTACCACGGCGGCCACGGCTCGACGGTGAGCCACGAGACCAGAAGCGCTGTGGCGATATTGTACGGCAGATTGGCGACGATGCGCACCCGCGCGCGATCGAAGTGCGGCCGCGGATCGAAGGCGAGCGCGTCCGCTGCCACGATGTCGAGGCGGTCGGGATAATGTGCGGCGATCTCGTGCAGGGCGGCGATCGCGCGATCGTCGCGCTCGACCGCAACGACGCGGGCGGCGCCGAGCGCCAATAGCGCGCGGGTGAGGCCGCCGGGCCCGGGCCCGACCTCGTACACCGTGGCATCGGCGAGGGGAGCAGCGGCGCGTGCAATGCGCTCGGTGAGATTGAGGTCGAACAGAAAGTTCTGCCCGAGCGATTTTTTGGCGGCGAGACCGTGGCGGCGAATGACATCGCGCAGCGGCGGCAGGCCGTCCTTGGCGCCGGTCACGACGCGGCGAGCGAAGCGGGGCTTTCGACCATGGCCAGCCGCGCCGCCAGCCGCAGTGCGGCGACGAGGCTCGTCGGATCGGCGCGGCCGGTTCCGGCAATGTCGAAGGCGGTGCCGTGGTCGGGCGAGGTGCGCACGAAGGGCAGGCCGAGCGTGACATTGACGGCGTGGTCGAAGGCGAGCGTCTTGATCGGGATCAGCGCCTGGTCGTGATACATGCACAAGGCGACGTCGTAGGTGGCGCGGGCCTGGGCGTGGAACAGCGAATCCGCGGGCAGCGGACCGCGGGCATCGATGCCATCGGCGACGAGGCGAGCGACCGCCGGCGCAACGATGGCGCCGTCCTCCTCGCCCAGCGTGCCGGCCTCGCCGGCATGCGGGTTGAGCCCGGCGATGGCCAGGCGCGGGTGGGGCAGGCCGAACCGCCTGGCCATGTCGCGCGCGACGATGCGTCCGGTATCGACCACGAGCTCGACGGAGAGCTGCTTGAAGATCTCCCGGAGCGGCAGATGGATCGTCACCGGCACGACGGCGAGCTCCGGCGACCACAGCATCATCACCGGGCGGAGCGACTTGCCGGTCGCTTCGTGAACCAATGTGGCCAGGAACTCGGTATGACCGGGCTCGGCGAAACCCCAATTGTAGAGCACGTTCTTGGCCACCGGATTGGTGACGATGGCGGCAGCGGAACCGGCCATGACGTCGGCTGTGGCGCGGCGGATCGAGGCTACGGCCGCCGGCGCGCTGGATCGATCCGGCCGGCCGGGCGCGGCAGTGACCGGAACATCGATGGCGACAACCGGAAGCGCTGAGCCAAACGTTGCCGCCGCGGTCCGTGGCGTCACGGTGGCGATCGGCACATCTAACCTGAGGTGGTCGGCCCGGAGTTTTAGAAAATCCGGATCGGCGACCAGATAGAACGGCGGAACGTCAAGCTCGGAACGCCGACGCCAGACCGCGAGCGCAAGGTCGGGGCCGATGCCGGCCGGCTCGCCGAGCGTCAGTGCCAAAGGTTGCACGGTGTTACTTCTGTTCGCCCTTGTATTCGATCATCGCTTCGCGCCGAATTTGCGCAAGATAACGCTTGGCCTGCGTGCTGAACTTTTGCATGAATATTTCGTCGCGCACTTCTTTGCGCCCCGGCGTGTCCGTCTTGTTTTCCTTTTTGGCGCATAGCGCAAACACCTGCACGCCTTCGGCGGTCTGCTCCGGCGGCGTCAAATGACCGACTTCGGTCTTGTCGAGGATGTCGCGTAGGGCTTGCGGCAGTTCGGCGGAGAACTTGGTGACCTGATCGCGCACGGCGACCTCGCCCAACGCGCGCGCGAACGGAATCCCCTCGGCACAGGTGAGAAACCGCACGCGCAGCGCGTCGGCATCCTTCTTGCGCGCCTCGAAAGCGGCGTCGGGCGAACCGCGCGGCACGAGAAAGAGCACCGGACGCAGCACGTATTCGTAGCCGACCTCGTTCTTGGTTTCCGGCTTATGCAGATCGAGCTGGGCTTCGACGTCGCTGTCGGCGATTTCCAGGCTCGATTTGAAACGGCCCTTGACCAGCGCGTTCCAGGCCAGCTCGGCCTTCAGCCGGTGCTTGAGCGTGCCGGCGCTGGCGCCACCCTTGGCCAGCATCGCCGTCAGCTTCGCCGGGTCGGCACCCATCCGGGTGCCGACATTGGCGAAGGCATTGTCGACTTCGGAGTCGGGCACGTTGATGCCGAATTTCTTGGCCTCGCGGACCTCCAGGATCTCGTCGATGAGGCCGTCCAGCACCTCCTTGCGGGGCGGTGTCTTCTGGGTGCTCATCTGGATGAACTTGGCGCGCTGTTCGATATCGAGCGCCGTGATCGGCTCGCCGTCGACCAGCACCACGACCTCTTGGGCACGACTCACCGCGGGAACGGCCAGCAAGCTTGCCGCGGCCAATACGGCGGCGGCGAAGGCCCGGCACAGCGCGCGGATCGTAGTCTGCGACATCACCTTTTGCTCTCCTTCAACGGCCGGCCTCGTGCCGGCTCGCAGCTTCCGCCTTTCCCAGACCCGACAACAATAAAGACTTGGCAACATAAAGACTTGGCAACAATAAATCCTACCAACTCGCGGCGAAATTTAGAATGCAGCCCCCACCGGACTCAAGGCATCGGGGCCGAGCGTGCGCAAGCTCATTTGCAGCATGAATGTGTTGTTCTTCACCGGGGCCGATATCGCAGTATAGGTGTAGCCAGTGAGCCAGTTCACCGAGAAAAGGAAGCAATCGTCGGTATAGCCGATACCGAGCCGCGATTGATCGATTTCTTTGGCGTAAAGATCGTAGCGCGCCGAGCCGAGCAGGATCCAGTTCTCCGTGAGCTTGAATGAAGCACCGCCGAGGACACCCTGACGCCGGAACAGGAAGCCGAGCTCCGGTTGCGGCGCGTAATTGCCGTACAGCACCTGCAGCGTCCAGCGGTCGAAATTGGCGCGGCTTTCCGCCTCGAAACGTTCGACCGCGAAGGTTTGCTCGTCGAAGCGCCCGCGCGCGGTAAACGAGTAGACCGAGTTCGGCTGATAGGTGACGCGTGCGACATAGTCCGACGCGGTCTTGTCCAGACCGCTGTTCAGTCCGGTATTGGTGATATCGTTGACGCCGGCCGAGAACGAATTCGTGCCGAACAGTTGATACGACTCGCCGAACATGACGTTGACGGAGCCGGCCCGGTTGATCTGGGCCGTGTACTGGAAGCCCACATTGGCGCGGCCGCCGCCCTCGACGCGGTCCCAGCCGGAGAACTTGTCGACCTTGAACAGATTGCTGTCGTCGAACACCAGGCTCTGGGCATCTTCGTTGGGAAATTTGCCGATCTGTGTCTCGTTTGGCCGCACGATCAGCTGTGCGATCGGCTCGATCGTCTGCGTGCCCCATGGCTCGACGTCGATCAGCGGATAACGATACTCGACGCCGGCGGTCGGCATGACGCGGGCGAGGTCGCTTTGGCCGGTGGCGATGTAGTTGGCGACGCCGGGCTGATTGTCGATATTGAGCGCGGCGAAATCGCCGCGCAAGCGGAAGAACGGGGTGATCTCCTGGCCGTTATAGGTGACCAGGGTGCGGCGCCAGTCGGCCTCGGCGGAGAAGCGGCTGTAATCGCCCGGTATGCCGCGCAACAGGCAGTTGGAGCGGATGAGGACCGCGGTATCGGCGGTGTTGCTCACGCAGGAGCCGGTGTTGACGGCGGTTTGGCTGATTGCGTCGAAGCTTGCTTCCTGCCTGTTGAGGCTCGTGAGATTGATCTTGTAGCTGAACTCGCCGCCTGCCACTTGCTGCGCCAGCACGTTGGAATAATCGAGCACCGGATGGATGACCGGAAGCTGGCTTTGCACGTCCAGTTCCGAAAAGCCGTAGTAGTAGATCGAACGTATATCGAAATAGCTGCGGTCGCCGGTGCCGGTCAGGTAGAGCTGGGAAACGCCTTCGGCGGCGACGCCGGTGAGGAACGGATCGAAGGACTGGGTGAATTGGCTGCGCCGGTAGTCGTTCAAGAACTGGGAATCGGTGACCAGGATGCCGGTCCAGCCCCA
This sequence comes from Xanthobacteraceae bacterium, assembly GCA_035317145.1. Taxonomy (GTDB): domain Bacteria; phylum Pseudomonadota; class Alphaproteobacteria; order Rhizobiales; family Xanthobacteraceae; genus BOG-931. Next base: position 5,785 of record DATHHM010000037.1, read on the forward strand.
GACCCAGTGGTTGCCGAGCGCGAACTGACCGGCGGTCTGAACGGCGCCGCGGAATGAATCGGCGGTCGGGCTGTTCACGCCGTCGCGGGAAGCGAAATAGCCGGGGTCCTGCTGAAAGATGCCGGCGGCTTTGATCGAGTAGGCGCCGTCCATCAGGCGATGGCGCCATTCGCCCTGGAACAATTCGCCCTGCCGCGTCGTCGCCAGGGTGCTGACGGTCACGTCGTAGTTCGGCGCCAGCGCCCAGTAATAGGGAATCTCGACGCCGAAGCCGTATTGCGTCGTATCCGATACCGTCGGAAACAAAAATCCGCTCTTGCGCTTGACGGTCGGATCGGGCGCCGACATGAACGGCACCCAAGCCAGCGGCACGCCGAAGAACTCGACGCGAGCGTCTTCGAAGTAGAGCATCTTCTCGGTTTGATCGTGAATGATCCGCGCCGCCTGAACCTGCCACAGCGGCGGCTTCTTCGGATCGTTCTTGCAGGGCTCGCAGGCGGTATAGACGCCGTTTTGCAGCACCGTGTAATTGCCCGACGTGCGATCGGCGCGCTGCGCGGCAAACCGCGTGTCGTCGGTGGTCTCGAGCCGCAACGAGTCGACGAAGCCGTCACGGTAGTCATCGGTGAGATCGATGACCTGGCCGTAGGTGATTTTGCCGTCGGCCTCGGTCAGCCGGACATTGCCCTGCGCGCGCAGCCGCTTGTTCTTCTGGTCGTAGGTGACCTCGTCGGCTTCGATGGTCGCGCCGTTGTAATAGATTTGCACGCTGCCGACCGCCGACACCGTGTTGTTGGTGTAGTCGTATTTGATCTCGGTGGCCTGAACCAGCATCGGCCCGTTGGCGGGGACCGGCGGCGGTTTCGGCTGGGGCGGCCTCAGCTGGAAGCGAAGCGGATTGCTCACGCCTTGCGCCGCCGCGCGCTCGGGCGCAAGCGAGCCTGCGGCGAACGCGAGCAACGCAGCAACGAGCGTCGCGCCCAGTCGGGCGCCTACGCGAATGCCAGGACAAACAGGGCGGATCGAACGCGCCACTATCCGTCCTCCTGGAACAACAACACGACGAATCCGGTCAGGCCGCCGACCAGCACCGGTGTCCACGCCGCCACGAGCGGCGATATCAGCTCCGATTTGCTCATGTCGTCGGTGATCTTCGACAGCACGAACAGGAGAAATCCGGCGGAGACGCCGCTTAGCACCATCTTCTGCACGCCGCCGAAACGGAAGAAGCGCAAGCTGACGGAAGCCGCGAGCAACACCATGGCGGCGAGCAGGAACGGACGCGCGAGCAACTGGTAAAATTGCAGCCGGTAACCCGCCGCGCCGAGGCCGGCGCGTTCCGCCATCTTGATGTAAGTCGGCAATTGCCAGAACGGCACCGTTTCGGGCGTCGCGAAGCTTTCGCGCACTTGCTCGATCGTCAGGTTGGTGTTGAGCCGGTAGGCATCCTGGATCACGAGCGGCTTGCCGGCTTCGTAGACGCGCGCGTCTTCAAGGCGCCAAAAGCCGTCTTCCAGCGTCGCGCTCCTGGCCTCGATGCGCTGGTGGAAATGGCCGTCGGCGTCGAAGGTGTAGACGCTGACGTTGCCGAGGGTCGCGCCCTGCTCGCGGCTGGTTTTGGCGTTGATGATGGCGGCGCCGTCGGCGCTCTTCTGGCGCACCCAGAAGCCGCTGCTGCGCTCCTGCAAGGCCGATGGCGCTTCGCCCACCACCTCGGCTTCGAGGCGCTTGGAACGCTCCTGCAGGGTGGCCGAGATCGGGTTGTAGACGGTGGTGGCGACGGCACCGAACAGCAAGGCGCCGAAGATCGCCGGTGCCACGAATTGCCAGGCCGATACGCCGGCGGCGCGCGCGATCACCAGTTCGAGGCGGCGCGACAG